>CAYOLG010000011.1:0-133048 GCA_964404745.1 uncultured Opitutaceae bacterium | reverse complement strand
AGTTCCGAGACGAAGGTCGACAAGACCGGGCGCCCCGCGGACCGGAACAGATCCGAGTGGGGTTGGATCTTGTGGTCATGTCGCTCATATTTCGCCCGGTAGCGAAGCGGCAACGCACAAGCGTTGGGGGTGACAGACGTAAGGGTAGCACAGGCCTCCGGACGTACGGGGCACAGCTCAGAGAGCGGCGACTGGCCTGTTTCAGGAACAGGCAAGATGCCTATTCTACTTCACTCAATCCCTCCTCGCCCGATTCTAGATTGTGATCGCGGTACCGCGGCGGCCACTCCTACAGCCTAAGCCAAGGAGTAATGCTTCTCGGTAAGCTCGGTCAATGATACCCAGTTTTTCCAGTCAGCGTGCAATTCTTGGCGCAAACGCTTAATCTCCAATAGCAAAACGCGGCGCCTTTCTTCGGTGGCTACTTTGAGTTCCCTGTAGGCTTTCGTCAATTCCGCAGCCTTGGTCTCAAACTGCTTAGAAAGCTCTTCCAGATTCTGTCTCAGTTCGAGGGCCGTCTCGTCGATCTCATGACGTATCCGTTCGAGAAGCAGTTGCTTGTCGTTCTTGACCAGCGTCTGCTGGATCCGAATGTCGTTCACCCAGCGAAGATTACTGACCAAGCCGATTTTAGAAGCCGTCCAAATGAGCCATTTGGTCGGATCGAAATGGTACCATCGAACTCCATTGCGATAGTCATTAGCTAACGTGTGGTGATAATTGTGGTAGCCCTCGCCAAAAGTGAGGAAGGCCAAAACCGCATTATCAGCCGCTGTCTGCTCCGCGGAATAGGTGCGCGAGCCCCACATGTGGGCCAGAGAGTTGATAAACCAGGTGCAATGATGGATGGTAAATATCCTCAGCAACACGCATCCGACAAAGGACGCGAGGGGTGACATAAACAGGCAGCCAATTCCGAAAACGGCCCCGTTTACCGCCAAAAAGATCCACCCATAGTATTTGTGCTGAAACATGACCCGCTTGTTTTTCAGCAAGTCGCCCACGATCCGCTCGTCAATGGGGATTAGAGGGTTTACAAAGAGCCACCAAACATGAGCGTACCAAAAGCCCCGGTTGATGTTGTACGGATCCTTTTCCGTGTCCACGTGGCTGTGGTGGATGCGGTGGTCGTTGGACCAACTAAGGGCGGACATTTGCCCAGCAAGGGCCGACATCATTAGCCAAAACCATTCGTAAACCGGAGACGCGTCGTAAGTCTTGTGGGCAAACAGCCGATGGTGGCCCGCAGTGATGGCCAGTCCGGATAGAATGAATGTCACCAAATAGATGATCCACGTTGCTTGATTGAAACTGCCAAACGCGAACGGCAAAAGCGCGATAAGCACTAGATGATAGCCGGCAATGGCAGAGAAAGTTCCCCAGTTTACAATACGCATGTGTGAGATAGAGAGTCCCCAAATGGACAGGGTTGTTCAGAAAAGGAATCGCATGTGTCTGGAATTTAGCCGAATACGCAACCTTTGATATCGGTTTTCAACAATTTTTCTGAATTTTTCGCCCCCAGACTCCGCCCCTCCTGCGATGGATATCGCCTTTCCATCGAGCTCGCTACTCAAAATCGATCAACACTTTAATCGCCCCATCTTTCCGGTCGACAAAGGTCTCATAAGCCGACTGAGCGCTTTCAAAAGGAAAAGAATGGGTAAGCAGCGGCTTCATATCCACCTTGCCCCCGGCGATCAAATCCGCGGCAGCGAGAAAGTCCCCCTTGTCTTTGGCTCCCACGGAATGCCTGATTGTCAGATTCTTATAGAAAACCTTTCCGAAGGGGTAATTGTCGACGTACTCCGTATCGACCACGCCGAACTCGAAAATTGTACCTTCTTTCCGAACCAGGTCCACGGCATCGTTGAATGCCAGATCGGCGTGGCCTGCCGCTTCGATAACGATATCGGCCATCTCGCCATTGGTTAGCGATGCCAGTTGCTCCACGCTGCTGGCACCTTCGCCGACGATGATCTCGTCCGCTCCCATTTTCCTGCCTACTCGAGCCCGCTCTTCGAGGCGGTCAATGCCAATCACGCTTCCCGCGCCGCGTAATTCAAGCAGAGAATTGAACATCAGCCCTATCGGCCCCTGGCCGATAACAGCTACTGTTTTGCCTTCTATTTCAGGCATCATCCGCCAAGCGAAAAGCAAGGTTCCCAAAGGCTGGGCCATAAGAATTTCCTGTTTGGACACAGGGCCATTAGGCAACGGAAAGATTCTCGATTCAGGGAGCGTCAGGTACTCGAAGAAGCCGTATTGATCGAAGGGCAAAGCCAATACGAAATCGCCCTCTCGAAAATCCGATGAGGCCGATTCGACAACCTCTCCGACGCACTCGTGCAGGGATAATCCAACTGGCAAAGGATAGACCTGAGGTTGCGAGTAATCGATATGCCCCGCGGCATTCGGCTGGCCTACATCTAGCAATTTTTGCTGATCGTAGGCGAAATAGGGAATGTCCGAACCGCAAAGACAGGTTTTCTGGATACGAACCCGTACATCCCCCAGCTTGAGGGCGGGCATGTCCACTTCAATGATTTCGGCCCGACGAGGCCCGGTGATTTGCACAGCTTTCACTGGAGGCGAATGGAGAGGGGTTCTCCTTGAAATGGCAATACCCTACTTGGAAATTACGGCGTCCCGTATTCCGTGGTATACATCCGTGGATACCTTGACCGAAACTTCGCTTTCCGGACCTACGAATATGGGCCACTCTTCTGGGCTCTCCGGTATGCGGCCATGCGATCCCTTGACCAGCGAAGCATCTAAAGGAATTACATTCATCAAGCCGCGGAACCCTAATGTCTTTTTGGCCAAAAAGCCGGCTATTTTCAAAGCTGGGACTTTCAATGCCGGATCGATAAACAACTCAACCGGATCGTATCCGGGTTTTCGATGGATGTCCACGCAGCGGGCGAAGTCGGGAGCTAAGGAGTCATCCATCCAGTAATAGTAAGTGAACCAGCTTCGTTCGTCGGCAATGGCGACGAAGTCTCCCGATCTCTCATGATCGATCTTCATGTCCCGCTTCCCGTCCTCATCCAGGACCCGCTCTACCCCATCGACTGACTCCATAATGTCGCGAACCTCGGACCGAATACGATCGTCGTTGATGTAAACATGGGCCACCTGGTGATCCGCCACCGCGAACGCTCGGCTGGCCCCGCAATCCAACTGCTCTAGTCCGAGCTCGTCCTTGATCGTGATCCATCCCTTCTCCCGAAAAACGCGATTCAAATGGAGCGGTCTATCGACATCGCTGATACCATATTCCGAGAGCAAAACAACCTGCACGGAACGCTCTTCGAAGAACCGTAGCAAATCGCCCACCACTTCGTCGATGGCCCGCAAGTCTTGTCCAATATCCGGATGCGATGGGCCTAATCGCTGCAAATTGTAGTCCAGATGCGGCAGATAAACCAAATTCATCGTTGGGCTCTCTTTCCGTTCGATCCATTTGGCGGACTCCGCAATCCAACGGGAGCTTTCGATTCCCGCTTTCGGGCCCCAGAAGGTGAAGAACGGAAATTCGCCTAGATCTTGTTTCACTTCCTCCCGCATGCCCATTGGATGCGTGTAAACGTCGAAAACCTTTCGTCCATCAGCGGGATACATCGGTCTTGGGGTAATTGAGTAGTCGGCTGATGAATACATATTGTACCACCAGAACATCTTGGCGCAGGTTAGCGAGGGATAGGCTTGCTTCAGGTCTTCCCATACTTTCGGCCGCCGGACCAGATGGTTGGACTGCTTCCAGAAATGGACCTCGCCGTACTCGCGGTTAAACCAGCCGTTAGCGACAATGCCATGCTGCGACGGAGGCGTTCCCGTAAGGAAATTAGATTGGGCGACGCAGGTTACGGCCGGAAAGGCAGGCTTCACTTTGGCCAGAGAACAGCGTTTCGCGAACTGTTCGATATTTGGCGTATGCTCGCCAATAAGCGACGAGGTTAGGCCTACGATGTTAAGTACCGCCGTTCGCCGCATGTTCGATTAGTTTAGCTCCTTGAGGCGATTGATGGCCTTCAGCACGATTTCCGTATCCATCTCATGAACCTCGAACCGCGAGCCAATCCGTTTTAGCAAAGTAATGGTCAGAAGCCCGCCCAGGTGCTCGCGGAACTCTTCTAAACCTTCCAGCACGTATGGAAAACGGCTTCCGTTTCGCTTCTCTAGATGATCGGAATAGATCTCGAATTGCAGGGACTTCAGGAGCTTGAGAATGCGTTCAGAGCTTTCCTTGTCGAGATAACCCATCTCTTCCGAGTAAAGGGTATCGATGGCAATCCCAATCGCCACAGCCTCTCCGTGGCTCAACGCGAACTCCGAGAGCTGCTCCAACTTATGGGCCGCCCAATGCCCGAAGTCCAACGGACGGACAGATCCCATTTCGAAGGGATCGCCAGAAGTGGCAATATGGGCCACGTGGTGGTCCGCGCAGCGATGAATCAATTCCCGCATCGTATCGCGGTCAAAGCGATTCAAGGCGTCTGCATTCGCTTCGATCCAGTCAAAAAACGAGGCGTCCCGAATCAGGGCCACTTTGATGGCTTCGATGTATCCATTGCGCAGATGGGCATCCGGAAGCGTTTCCAGAAAGCTGAAGTCATTGATGACGGCGAAAGGGGGGGCAAAGGCGCCAACGAAATTCTTCTTTCTGTTGAAATTGACGCCATTCTTAACACCCACTCCCGCATCCGCCTGCCCGAGCGTTGTTGTGGGAAACCGAATGTGCCTGATGCCACGATGAGCTGTGGCCGCGGCAAAGCCAACGACATCGAGCAAGGCTCCACCGCCTATGCCGACGACATAGCTATGACGGCAAATTCTCAACCGCTCGATGTCTCCGTAGATACGATCCAAACAGGTGGCGTCGTTTTTCAGGGCTTCGCCTCCTTTCAGCGTCTCAAACCCCATCAGGCGGAGCTCTTCGCTGTAGTGATCGAAATACTTTGCCACACTGGTAGCCAAACCGGGCATGGCCGAGCTCACCGCTTCATCGACGTAAATAAGGACCTTGCGACGATTACCGCTTTCCCGAGAACAGGCTAGATCCCTAAATAGGGGATTACCAATGTCGAAAGCGCCTTCAGTAAAGTACACCCGAAGCAGGTAAGGAATTCGAATAGGATACTCGATGTGGGGAAAATGGGACATGGAGGAGCTTTCAAGAAGCTGGGATACGTCGCTGAGCGATCAAGGCCATAATGAAAAACGCGAGGAACGCGACCAGCGAAGCAATCGAAAAAGCATGCATAGTGCTTAAAACCGCCCAGTCGACCAGACAAATTCCCGCCAACAGGGGACCGATCGTCTTACCGACGATGAGCTTGCCCCCGCTATCCGCTCTGCGAAAAGCGTAAGCGATCCAGGCGGCAACTACAAACAGAGGCAGAATACAAGCCCAGCCATAGGCGCCCCCAATGCCCGTGCCCGCAGTCAGAAGCAAGGCGACCGCGATCGAGCCGATTCCGATACGAGATATCCGATTCGTTGTCGATTCGGTTCGGGCGAGCTCAGTAACGCCCAGAACGTAGCCAAAGACCAAAAATCCAGCCCAAACGGCGGCATCCGACAGGCCATCGGCAGCAGCAGACCCAGCCAGCAAATAAAGCCCCATACGGCAGCCAGCCATCAAGGGGACTCCCAGAACCGTGCGCTTATGAACCAGGTTGTAAGCGATAATTAAACCGACTAGCAACAGGGCGAAAAATAGGGATTCCTCGCCTAGCCAAGCGACTAGGGCAAATCCCGCTACCAAGAGCCCAATCGCGATCCGCAAAACGCTGGTTCTATCGATTTGTCCTGATGGGATAGGCCGGTCCGCGCGATGGGCGGCATCGAATCCGGCATCGCAATAGTCATTCAAATACATGCCAGCGACGTAGAGGCAGCTAGATCCCGCTAAGAGGGCAGCGAAAGCCATCCAAGGACCGCCACCTGAAATCAGCCAGGCGCACAAGCAATTCGACCATACAGTCGAGAGATTCGAAACCCTCCCTAATACCAGGTACGTACGAAAATTTGCCATTCCCACCCACAGGAAGGGGAATCCCATCTGCCCGCGAGCAATTTTTCGCCCAAATTTCGCCCAAAAATGGCTTCCGAAACGAAAAACAGGGTGTTGAATCCCTCAAGCGGCGGTGGAAACACCCAATCTTGGCTGGTTCACAATAGGCGTGCCGCGAATCTCCCAAATTGTCATATCCGTTAACGCTGTGTCGTAAATATACAATAGTGTCGTTCTCTTCATTTCTACGGCGGATATCCCATACTCTGACGCTAAATCCAACTCATTGTCCAATAGATACTTACAAAATATGGGCAATTTTCCGCAAATTGGAGGTGATTCAGCAGTCTACTGTACGCCACAAACCTGCACCGAAGACAGGGAGGATCGGCTCGATCCTCCGAATCCTATCCTCGACCCCAGCAAACCAACCTAGCCTACCCTACACTAGCCCTCGAGCATCTAACTCCCCAAGCGTCCATGCGTATTCTCGAACGAGCTGATCCACGACGTCGCCCTCCCCTAGATCATCAGGCAAGACTTCCCAGGTGTAGGTTTCCATCTCGAAATGGCGGCAAACGTTTCGGTGATTCTGAAGAAAATCGAATACGCCTTGAATGTGATCACTGGTAGACTCTAGCGGGACTCCGGGTGACCTGTGGAGCGGAATATGAAAATGAATCCTCCACTCCTCTGCCCTGTCCGCGCCCGATTCCCGAGCTTCCAGCGCCACGTCGAGATCCTCGTATCGTTCCAGCGCCCCGTTGACAGATCTGGCTACTACCTGGTGCAGATAGACCTCGTCGCAAAAACTCCTAAGTCTCGCCAAAGTGGCGGACGAAAAATCAGCGACTTTGAGAGCGGAACTGAGATGAATCTTACTGATCCGCATCCCTCGATCCACAAAACGCTCAAGTGACTCGCTGGCCGATTCGTACTCAACCGCCAAGTGACAAGCATCGTAGTTAACCCCGATTCGACGCAAAAGAACTTCTCGCTCTGCCAAGCCGGCGTCCAGCAACTGATCGATAAAGGTCACCGTTTCCTCGCTTGTCTCGAAAAGGCAAAGCGGCTCCGGCTCGAGACCCAGATGCAAGTCCCGTCCGGTCTTTTGGCTTAGCGTCTCGATATATTCCGCGCATTCCGACAAGTTTCGCCGCATAGCGTCTAGCTGTTCTTCCGAATCAATGAACCGCTTAAACGAGCCCGGCACCGTACTCACACTGGCCTCCATCCCTTCCGGAGCTATCTGGCAAATCAGATCGAAGAGGCGCTTGGTGTAATCGACTCGCTTCCGCGTGGTCCAATCGGGACGATACACGTTCTCTTTCACTCGGGTCCCGTGAAATTCGCCGTAGGGAAATCCGTTTATGGTGAAAACGTAGCATTGGCGATCGTTTAGCCACTTTTGGAAGGCTTTGAGCTTGGCCGGATCCGATAATTCCGAGGCCGCCGACGCGCTCAACCGCAGTCCAATGGCATATGGATCCTTTGGGCAAACCTGTTCCTTGACTCGCATCGTGTAGCGATCGAGCGACTCTAGCGTTTCACTCCAAGAGCTACCGCGATGGATGTTTGTGCAATAAGCGAGGTGACAGTCGTTTTTGAGCTTCATTCGAAAAGCGAGGTGCTGGGCGGGCCAAACTTCCCCAAAGTTTGCACGATGGCGATCTAGTTATCTGTGGCAACCGGAAATCATAGCGGCGTCGGATTGAACCTCTCTCTCTCTTGCTTGGTAGCGGCCGATCTCACGTCTACTCCCGCAATTGCGGGATACGGCGGCGCAAGCCGAGCGACGATTTCGAAAGAGTAGAACAGGCATCCTGCCTGTTTGGAGAAAATAGATCACAGGCTGGAAGCCTATGCTACCTTTTGTAGGCGCGAGATCGCCCGCTACCTGATCCAGAAACGACGCGCCTTTCCTACCTCACCTTGAAATTGGGGCACTGGCTGAGAAATTCCACTGGATTGCGGTAGAAAACGCGATCAATAGTGTCGTCGTCGTAGCCTCGCCGCCGCATTTCCTGAGCCGCGTAGGGCACGGCTAGCGGAACGCTGACCCCCCAGTCGCAGGCGGAATTCATCCACAGCCGATCCGATCCGAAATTCTCCAATATGTCGATAGCGCGGGCCGAAGTGCACTTGGATTCTGGATACAGCGTCAACCCGCCCCAAAAACCGGCATCCATCACATATTTAGCCGTGTGCTCCTCGACATGATCAATGAGCACTCGCCCTGGATCGATTCGGGAATCCGATTTGATCATATCCACGATCAGCTTGGTGCCTTTGCGCTTGTCTTCCAAGTGAGGCGTATGCACGAGGATCAGCTGATTGTTTTCGGCCGCTAGATTTACATGCTTCTCTAGCACCTTCATCTCGTTGCGGCTATTCTTGTTCAGGCCAATCTCGCCTATCCCCAGCACGGTATCGTTTTTCAGAAACTCGGGGATCAGGGCGATCACTTCATCTGCCAGTTTAAGATCCTCCGCTTCCTTGGGATTGATGCACAACCAGCAGTAATGCGGAAGACCGAACTTGGCCGACCGCTTCGGCTCATAATCCGTTAGCTGGCAAAAATAGTCGTAGAATCCATTGGCGGAACTACGGTCGAATCCCGCCCAAAATGCAGGTTCGCATACGGCTTTGCAACCAGCCGTCACCATGGCTACGTAATCGTCAGTCGTTCGACTGACCATGTGGGCATGCGGTTCGATGTATCTCATTGCGGTTTGTCGGGCCAGGCGCCACAAGCGGCTTTAGTCGTAGCGACCGGGATGAGTTCATCGGTCGGATCGCTAAACGAAAGGAGCACGTCTTGAGCCCGATTCTCTGAATCCAGCGCTTTCAAGGCATCTTTGAAAGCCTGGTATCTAAAATCTTCCATGTAGCCATCGCGCTCCACGCGATCCATGAAAGCGGCTATGTCTATCAATTTCGCCCGGGCTTCCATGAAATAAAGGTCGACCGTATTCTGCTTGCTTTTGGGTTCCATTTTGAGGTTTTCGGTATGTTTCCCATTCTGAGTTAACTGGTTCCCGATGCGAGCAAAAACTCTAGGAACAGCCAACCAGAAGAATCGCTTAGCAGCTCGTTAAGGAGCGACCAGCTGATTGAGCGTGTAGTGGGCTCGGCTCGCTGTCACCCGCCGGCCATTCAAACTGCGGACGCCTGACACCTCGAACTCGTAAACCTTGTCCACCTGCAAATCCGCTTTAACGGATATCGTTTTCCCATCAACCAGCAATTGAGCAGATTGGACGGGAACGCTTTCCAAGTCGGTCTTAGGAGCTCCGTATTCTCGAGTGTAGGGATAATGATATCGAGACACCAGTATCGTATCCAAATTGATCTGCGTCTGATCGAGCGATTCCGTGAAACTGATATTGAAACCCGTATCCGTGAGCTTGATATCATGAATTTCGAAAGGAACGGACCCATCCCAAGTCACTTTTTCCAGGCCATAGAGCTCGCCTCCCTTGGCATTCCAGCCGCGAGCCGTCTGCCCTACCCATAAAACTCCAAACGGGTCGAAACACAATCTGATCGCTCCGCTGCGGAAGCCATCGAGAAAATTGACAACCATGCCTTGGTAAACGCCATTCACTTTTTGCAAGGAGATTCGGAAGACGCGCGATTGCGTTTGATCGCCAACAAAGATCTGGCCGGCAAAGGGTCCGAACTTCCCTTCCGTCGTATCCCAAACGGGATTGCCTGGGGAATTGGCAACTTCGACATTGGGAATCCATACCACCGGCTTTTCCCGAAACCGGTCGAAATATTCTTCGCTACCCGAACGGATTTCTTCGACCGCGAATCCCGGATCGTCTCGAAGCGACACTGGATGCCCAAAAAACCGTCCAGGCTCTAAAAGATGCATCTTCGAGGTCGCGACCCAATCGCCTTGGTTATCGATACAAAATATATCCCCCTCCGGGCTAATCCCAATTCCCGCTGGGGAACGCAAACCCATCGCGTAAGCCTCAAACGTCCCTTCCGGGCTCACCCGGTAGGCCCAACCCCGAAAACCGCCCAAGCTCCCCATTGCCCCAAGGCTGAGGTTGCCCGGCGCATTGTGGTCCAAATTCAGCGTCCCGTGGTAATACCCCCGAGCATCTTTTACGGGACCGAAGTGATATTCATGATAATTGTCATGAAATTCGAACCCGCTGGCGACGTGGCGATATTCATCGGCTTGCCCATCCCCATCTAAGTCGACCAAACGAGTAAGCTCTGGCTTTTGGGCCACGACGATGCTCCCATCGTCTTCAATCAGAAGACCGGCCGGCTCATGCAAACCAGCCGCAAATCGCGTCCAATCCCTACCCTTTTCCAGTCTCCAAACCTCGCCCAGCCTAGTCGCTACCCAGACGGTTCCATCCGGCTCGACATCCAATCCCGTCACTGCGAACAATACGCCATCGGGTGTCTTGATGGCGCTTATCGAATATCCCGCAGGATCGTAGTCTTTTTGCGCATACAGTTGAAAAAAACTGACCGCCGAGAGAGCTGCCAAGAGCACCAAAATTGCCTGCAAACTCCTCATCCTATTTTCCGCTTCTGCTCAGCGTCACTCGAAATTGCTGCCGGTGCTTTCGGTCGACAACCAGTCTCCCCAGCAACACCGCCCCTTGCTCTGATTCCGCCTCAACGGAACCCGGAATCGTTAGAGCTATTCGCTTACGACCGAATCCCTCCAATTCGTAAAGCAGTTCCACCCGATTCGAGTCCTTCGAAATCGATGTAATGCTAATCCGCCTTTTCTCGTCACTGTACTCGAAGCGCGGCTGGTCGCCGACCACGTATTTCTGAAACGCTCCTGCGAAAGGTTCGCTATCAACCAGTAATTGGATACCTGGAGATTTTTGAAGAATCCACTCGCCAAGGATCCTGCTCGCGTCCTTGCCGCGACCAGAAATATTAGGCCCGATATTGAGGAAACCGCCCTCCCAAAGGCCGACTATGGAATTCGTGACTGGATTGTAGGCGAAGTGCAACCCGCTAGGATTCCCCACCGCGATACTTCGAGGAGGCAGGCGTTCGATTTTTCTGCGGACGATAATTGGCTGGTCGACAGGCTGTATTAGAAAGTTGGTGGCTGCTAAGTGCTTTCGGGCGGATATCGAAATCGGGGCATACAGCTCGTTGCCAACGAGAAACATGCGAGCCCTCGAGCGCTCATCGCTTTTGTGATAGATAATTCGGAGGTTCTGAGCTTCATTCTTGATAGGGAAACGGAAATCGCGGGGCCCGATCGTCTCGGCAGGCGATTTCCTCCCATCTACAAATACGCTTATCTCATTTTCGAATACTTGCGAAACCAATAGATGGACTTCTCCAGAATCTGGAGCGATCATCTCACCCTCAAACACCATGACGAAAGTATCTTCCCCAGGAACGCTGGTATCCGCATAGCCATTCGGAAGACGGCCTTCAACGGTCAAAAGGCCTTGAACGAGAGTTTCCAAATTGGATGGTTCGGCGGGAGCGCGGTAGACTCGGTAGCGCAAATCCTGAAATCCGACCTGCTCGGAAAGAACGTAGGCAACCACATTGGCCAAAGTAGACTCGTCATAAACCGTTTCAAAGGCGACCATCCCTTTTTCGGGAAAACCCTTTACGATGCTCTTCAGAATCGAGCTTGGATCGCCCCCATGTATCCACTCCCCATCTCTTAAGTCGAATCCCGTTCCGCCTTCCAAACGATGGCCATGGCAACTGAAGCAGGCGGTTTTATAAATTTCCCTCCCAGAGCTCACAGCTATCGGATCCTCCCTCAAGGCCAACAAGGTGACGTCATCCATCTCTGCCCAGAGCATCGATCCGGCTAGCGTCATCACGACTAATAAAGACGACGCTTTGATGAAATGGACTGTCATTTGACGAAGCACTGATTTGTTTGGATATTTGCCAGTAATCGGTTTGCAACGAATCAGCTTTATCCCGCCTCAAATTTACGATCCCTTTAGATGGATTCCACTGATCCAAAATCAGGCGAATCTTCTTTGATTAGAAACCGATCCCTATAATGATGGCTCGATTATGAATGTGAACGGCACGCCTTACCGCACCATATGGCTCAAACCCGATGACCCAGAAACCATCCAAATCATCGACCAACGGAACCTGCCCCACGAGTTCAACATCGAGGATATCCGGTCGGTGGAATCCATGGCTCGAGCCATTCAAGAAATGCGCGTTCGCGGGGCGGGACTCATCGGAGCCGCAGCGGGATATGGAATGTATCTGGCAACTTTGGAGGCATCCCAGGCATCGGCATTCGATGCCTCCTTATCCGCATCTTACGATATCCTCAAAAACACTCGCCCCACCGCAGTGAATCTGGTTTGGGCCCTGGATAGGCAACTAGAAGCGATCGGCGAAGAAAGCTCTGCGGACGCGAAGATCGGAATTGCCCGCAAGACGGCCCAGGAGATCGCCGACGAAGATGCGGGATTTTGCAAAAGCATCGGCGAGCACGGACTGCAGCTCATTGAAGAGGTCGCATTCCGAAAGCCTGGCGAGCCTGTCAATATTCTCACCCACTGCAACGCGGGCTGGCTAGCATTCGTGGACCACGGATCCGCTACCGCCCCGATCTATGCCGCTCACGATGCCGGTCTGCCTGTCCACGTTTACGTCGACGAAACCCGTCCCCGCAACCAAGGCGCTCGCCTGACGGCTTGGGAACTCGGGCAGCATGGGGTTCCCCACACAGTGATCGCTGACAATGCGGGCGGGCACTTGATGCAGCATGGGCTAGTCGATCTCGTATTGACCGGAACGGATCGCACAACGGTCTCTGGCGACGTGGCCAATAAAATCGGTACCTACCTAAAGGCCCTCGCCGCCAAAGACAACAATGTCCCTTTCTATGTAGCCCTTCCCTCCTCCACCTTCGATTGGGCCATCCAGGATGGCGTACGCGACATCCCTATCGAGCAGCGCGGTGGCGAGGAAGTCAGTTTTGCGCAAGGGCTCTGCGACGGACAGGTCAAACGCGTGCTACTATCACCCGAAACGTCTCCAGCCGCCAACTACGCTTTCGACGTCACTCCAGCCAGGCTAATAACTGGCCTCATTACCGAACGAGGCATTTGCCAAGCCAACGAATCTTCGATTCGAGCGTTGTTTCCGAAGAACGTGTGAAGATACGCAATCTTGTTTTAAAAAATTACTACACTGTGAAAATAGAATCGATTGGAGGCCCGAACCGGTCCACCCTAACTGAATAACCTGCGGGAGTTTCAGTTTCGATACGCTTTGGACATTTCGTCGCGCAAACTGCGCATGGCTTGGAAACGTTCGGGATAGACGTCTTTCAAATCTAGCTTCTCGTAGGGATCTTCATCCAGGTTAAAGAGGAATTCCCCTTCCAAGGGTGATTCCAAATACTTCCATTCTTCCGAGCGAACAGCGCTCCATGGCTTTCTTTTCAACTCGGCGTGAGCTCCCAGCTCCCAATAAATTGCCCTTCCCGAATCAGAGGAAGCGTCTCTGAGAATGGTTCCTCGGATATCGATGCCATCAATGGCATCCTTTTTGTAAGAAACTCCCGCAAATTCACAAAATGTCGGAAACAAATCCAGAGATGAGCAGAGGGCGTTGCTAACCGTTCCCGCCTTGATTTTTCCGGGCCAGCGCATAATACAAGGCACCCGTATTCCACCTTCGAACAATGTCGCCTTGTCACCACGGTAAGGCAGGTTGCTCCCCCCATAAACGGGATCGCCACCATGATCGGTGAGAAAGATCACTAGGGTGTCTTCCTCCAATCCATTAGCTTCAAGAGCCTCCATCACTTTGCCTACTCCATCATCCAGCGAGACGGTCATGGCAGCGAACTCCCTTCGTACTTTGTCCTCTATAAAATTCACTCGTTTCAGATCAGCCGCTTGCGGCTGCATAATATTGATAGGCTGTTGAGCAGATGGACTCCATCCTTTGCCAAAGTGCGGGGCATTGTAGGCCAGGTATAAAAAGAAGGGGGCGGCGTTGGAATCTCGTTGCTCCAGAAAGGAAATGGCTTCTTCGGTAATCAGCTCAGTGGCGTATCCATTTTCGCTCACATGGACTTCCTGGTGGTACCAGTCAGGAATGACGCCGTAAGTCATCGTGAAAAAGTCGATACAACCACCAGTATGGCCGACAAACTTACCAAATCCATGGCGCGTTGGCAGCAGATCTTTACTTCCATGACCGAGATGCCACTTGCCGATTAGAGCCGTATCATAACCACCCTGCTGAAGTTTCTGGGCAATTGTCGTTTCACCCGACTGTATACCCAGATGCTTGTGCTCGTCTGCCATAAACATCAAGGCGCTCAGCAGCTGGTCTTGGGAACGGCTGGGGTTTCGGCCCGTCAGCAATCCGTAGCGCGATGGCGTGCAGATCGACGAGGCCGAATACCAACTCTGGAAGGCAACTCCCTCCTTTGCTAGACGATCGATGTGCGGCGTGGGAATCTCGCTACCGTAGATTCCCACATCGTTAATGCCTTGGTCATCCGTGAATATGAGAAGAATGCTAGGGCGGTCATCGGCTAAAACCTGAAGAAGCGTTAAAAAAAAAGCAGCTAGAACGGAAACGAAATAGGGGCGCGCCATCTTTCAAATATGCTTTACTTTCGATTCGGGAATCAAGCCGCGAATCGATAGTTAGGGCTCGTTCTTTGGGTAGCCTTGCGTCACGGTAAAAAGATGTATGGATAAACCGCTCTGATGCCCTTACCCAAGTCTTCACTTGCGCCTGCATCACTGGACGATAGACCTCTTGTTTTTCTCTGCTTATGAAACATCGTTACTTAGGAAACTCTGGACTGGCCGTCTCTCGCGTCTGTCTTGGCACCATGACATTCGGCAATAAAAGCTGGGGCTGCGACGAATCCGCATCGCAAGCTCTGCTCGACGCTTACATCGACACGGGTGGCAACTTTATCGATACCGCCGATCTCTACGCGGATACCGAATCGGAAAAAATCCTCGGCAACATCCTAAAGGGAAAAAACCGCGATAATCTCGTCATAGCCTCGAAATGCTGGTTTCCGATGAACGAGAGCCCTAACGCACGGGGTCTATCAAGGAAGCACATCATCGAAGCTTGCGAGGCTTCGCTGACGCGAATGAATCTCGACTATATGGATCTCTACCAAATCCACGGCCCGGACCCTTACACGCCGATCGAAGAAACGATGAGCGCCCTCGACGACCTGGTTCGATCCGGCAAGGTTCGTTATATTGGCTGCTCCAACCTCTACGCCTGGCAAATCGTCAAAGCCAACACCACTGCCGAAAAGCAAGGCGGCGCTACCTTCATTTCTGGCCAGTACCTATACAATCTCATTCGACGCGATATCGAAACGGAAATCATCCCTGCCTGTGTCGACCAAGGAATGGGCGTGCTCTGCTGGAGCCCGCTGGCTAGCGGCCTGCTTACCGGCAAATACCGGGGTGTCGATATTCCCGATCCAGGACTCCGGTTCAAAGAAATGGGCAATATTCTCAACGATCGATTCGTCTGGAAAGAAGCCCTGGAATTGGTGGACATGGTTTGCGAGATTGGCTATGAACTAGGAAAGAGCCCAGTAACTGTAGCCCTATCCTGGATACTCAAAGACCAGGCAATTACATCCGTTTTGGCGGGATCGCGATCCGTCGAACAGCTACAGCCATCCCTTGAGGCCGGCGAATGGGACTTGCCCGACCAATTCCACCAGAGGCTTACCGAAAAACTGCCTCGCGAACATGGCTACCCTTGCGACTGGATGAAGATCTGCCTTTTGTCTAACTTCACTAAAACTGAGTACGAACCCAATCGGGCTCAGCGATTTCCGCCACTGGCTTAGCAACCGTTCGCGGCATGGCGATCGGCCTGCAGCATCCCCAAGTAGCCATGCCCTCCACGCTCGAGCAGCCAACCAGATCGGCTCCGCAAAATGGCCTGTAATGGTCGTTTTCGCTCTGATCTGGGGCACCCTGATGAACGCGGATCAACTCTCCATCCATCTTCTGCCCGCTACGATCGAGCAGTTCACCGTCAATCCCACCACCATTGCTCTCACCCCTTTCATCAACCCGGGCTTCGGCTTCATCGCCCAACCCATAGTTGGGGTCCTGGGAGACAAGATTTGGACTCCGATCGGCCGCAGGGCATTTTTCTTGATTACTGGCGCCCCCATCGTGGCAGTCTGCCTATGGTTCGTCCCGGAAGCGCGATTTCTCTGGCACCTCGTGGTACTCGTGGTCGTGTACCAGTTCTTTCAGGACGTTCTCTGGTGGGACGAGCCATCGCCGTCCTTGGAGCGGGAATCGTAATAGACCGCTTCTTCGATGACAAATATCGCTACATATTTCCGCTATCCATCGTACTCGCTGTAGCTTCGATCTGGATAGTCACCCGCATTCCGAACCTGCGCAACGAAGCCAGAAAGGCGGGAAAAGTTTCCGAGTAAAGGTCACCTGTGCCATGGCATTAAAGATAGGGAGGACCGTTTCGGTCCTCCAAAGCTGGAAAACGGAGAACCGAGCCGGTCCTCCCTACCAAATTCAGCAACGAAGCTAGTGTTTAGGTGTTTACCGGAGCGAACACCCTAATGCACTGCCGATTCCGCTAGGCTTGGCAAATCGTACTGCGCTCTCAATCGGGCCAACTCGGATTTCATCGTCTCAAGAACATCCGCATATCTAGGATCTTCCGATACATCCCGCACCTCGTTGGGATCCGTCTGTAGATCGATGAGCTCGAAACCGTCGTTCGAATAGAAATTGATCAGCTTGTAGCGCTGGCCACGGACCCCTTCATGTCGAGGCACGCCATGCTCCGTTAGGTGTTCGTAGTAGTGGTAATAAATATACCCTCGCCAATTATCGCTTTCCGGGTCCTCAATAATGGGAAGAATGCTGTTTCCCTGGATTTCCTCCGGCACTGGCACTCCTGCCGCCTCTAAAAAGGTCGGCGCATAGTCGATATTTTGCAATAATTGAGCATATCTGGTGCCTGGTTTAATTTTCCCCGGCCAGCGAATCAGAAACGGCATTCGTAGCGACTCTTCGTACATCCACCTTTTATCATACCAGCCATGTTCCCCTAGATAGAAGCCTTGATCCGAACTGTAAATGACAATCGTGTTTTCCGCTAATCCACTGGCATCCAGATAAGTCAATAAGCGACCAACATTCTCATCCACAGAATCAATACAGCGGAGATAATTCTTGATATACCTTTGGTACTTCCATCGGACCAGATCGTTACCTACTGGGGGCGATTCCAGAAACGCTTGGTTACGCGGCTCGAAATAAGCATCCCAGGCCGCTTTTTGCTGGGGCGTCATTCTTTTCCGCTCTGGCTCGTCGAGTCGACTTTCAAAGTCGTTGGCGAAAGGCACCCGGTCCTGGAATTTCATATCCCACTGGTAGATAAAGTGGTCCTTTATCGACATAGCGTTGTTGGCCAGGGTATCGCTACGGCCGGACCAGTTATCGAAGAGCGTGGGAGGCTCGGGAACGGGCACCCCATCGTAGTTGTAAAGGTGTTTCAAGTTCGGCGCCCAGGTTCTATGAGGCGCCTTTTGCTGGCACATGAGCAAGAAAGGCTTATCCGGATCGCGTTCATCGAGCCACTCGAGACTCAAATCTACCGTGATGTCTGTCACATAGCCTTCATAGCGTTTGCTGTTTTCCCGACCCTCGCTCGTATAAAGATCGGGATTGTAGTAGCTCCCCTGCCCCGGCAATATTTCCCAGTGATCAAAGCCAGTAGGATCGGAATTCAGATGCCACTTGCCAATCAAAGCCGTCGCGTAGCCAGCCTCCTGTAGCAATTTCGGGAACGTCATCTGCGAACCATCGAAACGGGCGCCCCGAGCATTCGTGTAAAATCCATTCTTGTGGCTATGTTTGCCGGTCAACACGGATGCCCGCGATGGGCCGCAAATCGAATTGGAGCAAAAAGAGTTAAGGAATATGCCACCTTCACGGGCCAGCCGATCAATATGAGGCGTCTTGTTGATCGTCGAGCCATAGGCGCCTATCGATTGAACAGCATGGTCGTCCGTAAAAATGAAGACGATGTTCGGTCGCTTTTGAGCTTCTCCACTTAACAAGGAGATTCCGGCAATTGAGGCAATGAGCCAGGCGGTTCCTATCGCTACCACTCGCCCCGTTCGATTACTATTCAACCTTATTCGCATATTGTTGGTATCTAATTTTCCAATTTCCCTAGAATTCGCTTGGCCTCTTTCAAAATGAGGGGATAGGCAGGCTCCTTGGGTGCATGCCCATAGCCATCCAACTCGAAAAGCTGCGTCTCCTCGTGACCGGCCACAAGCATCATCCTCATCATGTAAGCATTTTCTTCATACCGTCCCAGCATTTCCAAATCTCGATCACCCGTTATCAGCAATAGCGGCGGGGCGTCGGCTCTCGCATGATAAAGAGGGGCCAAATCATCAATTATTGGTTGAGTTTCCTCGATTCCTTTTTCAGCTCGCACGGTGAAGTGAGTAATTGCATGCCCCGCCAGCGGCATCAGTCCTGCAATCCGGTCCGTATCAATCCCGTGTTTTCCCAGCCAGCGTTTATCGAGGCCCACCATGCTCGTTAAATAGCCGCCGGCTGAACTACCAGATACGAAAATCTTTTCAGAACTGCCCCCGCGCTCTTCAATATTCTCGAATGTCCAAGCTACCGCTGCCGCCGCATCCTCTATGTAGGCCGGCGCCTTCACTCGCGGATGCAAACGATAATTGACCCCAATGACCGCGAAACCTTTTTCCTGGAACCCATCCGGAATCGATTTGCCGCCATTTTTCAGGCCGCCACCATGAAACCAGACAATGGTTGGGAAGGCTTCAATGTTTTCCGGGTAGTAAACATCCAGCAGGCACCGCTCTCTGATGTAGGCGTCTTCCGATCTCAATTCCTCTGAATAGTAGGGCAGGTCCGCTTCCAATCGGTACAACTCCCCCGATACAGCGGCAAGAGGCGCAATGCCAAAGGCGGCTGCTGCTAACAGTTTTCTTCGGGGAAGCCAGATCTTGAGCCTCATGATGACTTTGCTAGAACATCCTCGACCGATAGCAATGCGAAATGCTCGCCCCAGCGAGGTTCTCCACCAGGCCTTGCCAATGCAAACAGATTACTGTTGAAAAGCCTCTCTTATCTTATCATCACGCCTATTCGAACATGATCCGAAGAAACACCCAAAGAAATCGCCCCCCCCGACCTCGCCAACCGACTGATCTCAAACCGTCTATCATTACGGCATCGATAGCCACCTTGGTGTTGCTCTGCTTGGCAATGTTTACCGACGATGCCGAAAGCGCCCCGAACTGGGTGTTGTTTTTCGGCAGATTTCATCCGGCTCTCCTCCACTTGCCAATCGGATTTTATGGCGTCCTCGCCATTCTAGAATACCTCGACAGCTCCAAAAGCGGGCCGCGCATCGGGAAAGCCTGCCAAATCGTTCTCGACTTCACCGCTATCGTAGCTGCGATCGCCGCAGTTCTGGGCATCCTCCTCGCCCTTCCTGGGGGCTACAACGAGCAGCTTCTAGACCGCCATCGCTGGCTGGGAACTCTGGCAGCAGTATTTGCTTTCTGGCTAATCGTTCTCCGGCAGTGGGCCCGCAACAAGAGTCGCAGCGGATTCTCCATCCCCTACCACGGTTCTCTAGCCGCAACCCTTATTTTGCTTTTCGTCGTGGGTCACGATGGTGGAACGCTCACCCACGGGTCGGGCTACCTCACCCGTTACATGCCAACGCCGATCAAGAACATCTTTGGAATGGATATTTCCCAAGACGAAGATAATGGCCCTCTGGCCTTGGACGAAGCCGACATCTACTTGGATGTCATCGATCCCATTTTCAAACAGACTTGTTACGAGTGCCACGGTCCCGACAAGGAAAAAGGCGACCTTCGTTTGGACAGCTTCGAGCTGGCTATGCAAGGTGGTGAACTAGGCGACACCATCGTCCCTGGGGATCCTGAGTCCAGCGAACTGATTTTCCGGCTCCATCTCGAAATAGACGACGATGAGCACATGCCGCCGGAAGGAAAGCAGCAGCCCACAGAAGGACAAGAAGATATCCTGGCCTGGTGGGTAGAAGCCGGAGCCCCGAGTGAGGGGATCGTTGCAGAACTGGAAATACCCAGTGAAATCGAATCGGCGATTGTGGCTATGCTGAATGACTCGGGCGACGAGGCGACCGAAATTGTCGAGAAAATTGAAATTCCCTCGGTTCCCATGAAGCCATGGGAAGAAATCGCCGCCGACGTTGAAGCCCTAGATCAAGAGCCGAATATCAACGTCCTCCGCGTCGCCCTCGATTCGCCGGCCGTGAGAGTAAAAAGCCCCTTTGGAGAAGCCAAAATCGACGACGCAGCCCTAGCGAAACTATCTCCGTTGGCCTTGAATATCATCGAATTGGAAATCGGTTTCAGCGATGTCACAGACGAGGGGCTCACAGCCGTTTCCTCGATGCCCAACCTGGAGAAACTCTACCTCCAAAAGACAAGCATCACCGACGAAGCTCTGGTCCTTCTAGAGGGACTCAATCGATTGCGGTACTTAAACATTTACGGTACCGAGGTTTCAGATACGGGTCTGGAATACCTAATCAATCTACCCAGCCTTGAAAGTCTTTTCGTTTGGGAAACCAATGTCACCAAAGAAGCGGCCGACGAATTTAGAGCCCGCAAGCTAGCTCAAACGGGAGTCGAACAATGGGAAGCGGAGATCGAGGCCCTCAAAGCGAAGATTCGCGACGCATCCATACTCGTCGATACAGGAGTTGAGGTTCGGGAATCCGAATAATGAATAGGCCATCCCTAGAGCGCCACCTCCTGAGCGGCCTCATTCTCGCCACCTTCGCTTTGCTAGCAGGCTGCTCTTCCAGCGATCGCATCATTCTCAGAGGAGCCGTTCAGTTTGACGAATCGCACTCGTTCACCCGAACCTTGCGACACTTCGAGGAAAAGGTTGCGGAATACTATGGCCAGCCCATCGAATTCGAACTCTATCTCAATAGCGAGTTGGGTCTAGAGAAAGACTATTTCGCCTACATGAGCCAAGGGATCTCTGTTGATTACGGAATCGTTTCCCCTTCCCACATGTCCACCTTTTCCAAGTCGGCCCCACTAATGGATGTACCTTTCCTTTTTCGCGACACGGATCACTGGAACCAAGTTTTGGAGAGCGACGCTCTAGAACCGATTGTCGAGGATGTCGAAAAACAGGCAGACGTGAAAATAATTGGCTACGCCGGTGGAGGAACGAGACACCTCATTGTCAACCGCCCCGTGCGCAATATGGACGAGCTCAAGGATCTCGATATCCGTGTCATGGGAGCTCCTATACAAACTCGCATGTTCCAGGCCATAAACGCCGCCCCCACGGTAATCGCCTACAGCGAGATTTACAACGCCATTCAAACGGGAGTCATCGACGCCGCCGAGAATGAAGCCGCCGGGATCCAGCAAATGAAATTCTATGAGGTTGGGCCGGAGATTTCCCTAACCGCGCACACGATCACCGTAAGGCCGATCGCCTTTAGCGGAAAGACCTTTCGACGCCTTCCCGAGGATTTGCAAGCAGCCATCCTGAAAGCGGGCCGAGAAGCCGGCCGATTTGGACGGGAGCTGGAATCGAGTGAAGACAGCGCCATCCTCGCCAGAATGGAGGAGGAAGAAAAGCTGCGCACCCATGAATTCGTACAGCGGGACGAACTCTTGCGACGGGCCGAACCAGTACTTACCGAATACGCCAAAGAAATCGGCGCCGAGACGGTTCTGGCTCGCATACGGGCCATTCGCTAAGGCGAATATCTGCATCCATTTTCGCTGGAATGAAGTCGTTTCTGGATGGGTACCACTCTCTGTTGCGGCGGAGCATCACAGCTCTGATGGGCTTGATGATTATTCCGGTTTTCCTGCAAGTGCTATCTCGTTTTATCGGCATCATTCCTCGCTACATCTGGACTGAAGAAGTGGCCCGGTTTTGCTTTGTATGGATTATCATGATTGGCTCCATGATCGCCGTGCGCGACAGCAGCCATTTCGATGTAGACCTCATTCCTAGGCCCAAACGCTTTCGTTCCCAAGGCATTCTTCAACTAGCGCGCCATGTCTCCATGCTAGTCTTAGCGGTGATCTTTATCTGGTACGGCATCGACTTCGCCAAGTTTGGATTCGCTCAGAATTCCGAGATGAGCGGTATCAACATGCTGAGCATCTACATTTCCTTTCCCCTAGCTGGCTTTAGCTGGGCGCTGTTCCTAGCCGAGAAGATCTACCAAGACATTCGCGTTATCCGCGGAGACCCAAATCCCAAATTGCGCCTATGAGTCCTGGAGAAGTAGCCGCAATCCTATTTGGCGTATTCGCCCTGCTCATACTGCTGCGCATTCCCGTGTCCTTTGCCCTCGGCTTAGCCTGTATACCCATCCTCCTCATCGACCCACGCTTAACGCCTTTCCTGCTCATCAATGAGATGTGGAAATCGTACAACGCCTTTATCCTTCTGGCTGTGCCCTTCTTCCTTCTGGCTGCCAACTTGATGAATTCCGCAGGCATAACCGAGCGACTGGTTAGCCTCGCCCGAGCGACGGTCGGCCACCTTCCCGGCGGTCTGGGCCACATAAATGTCATGGTCAGCATGCTCTTTGCCGGAATTTCCGGTTCATCCACAGCCGATGCGGCGGGGATTGGATCGCTGCTGATTCCAGCTATGAAAAAGCAGGGCTACGACACGGAATTTTCAGTGGCTATCACCGCCTGCTCCTCCGTCATGGGAGTCATCATCCCTCCCAGCATCATGATGGTCGTTTGGGGAGGCTTAATGTCCGTCTCCATCGGCGGCCTTTTCCTGGCCGGCGTCGTACCGGGAGCCCTGATCGCGCTATTCATGATGGGCACCGTGCTCATTTACGCCAAGGCTCGCAACTACCCCATCTACCAGCGGGCCTCGTTTAAAGAATTCCTCCAGGCACTGGGAAAATCCGTTTTCGCCTTGGTAACGCCAGCGATCATCGTGGGGGGAATTGTCGGAGGACTTTTTACCCCCACCGAAGCGTCCGTAGTAGCCGTCATTTACTCGGCCATACTGGGAGGCTTGGTCTACCGAACCATCGGTCCTAAAGAATTTCCCAAAGTACTCTATAATTCCGCCCGCCTAGCGGCCATTTCTTTATTCTGCATCGGAACCGCATCCGCTTTCGGCTGGCTGCTCGCCTACTTCCGCGTTCCTCAGGCCCTCGTGGATTTTATTTCTGGATACGGAACGAGCATTGCTACGACGGGCTTTGTCATCGCGCTTTCTTTCCTGGTCATCGGCATGTTTATCGATGCCATCCCCGCAATCATCATTCTCGGAACCATTCTCCTGCCCCTTGCCGAGAGCGTCGGCATGCACCCGATTCACTTCGCCATTATCGGCGTTATCTCCCTCGCCTTCGGACTCGTCACACCGCCCTACGGCCTTTGCCTGCTCATTTCCTGCTCTATCGGAGAGATTGCTGTCTCTAAAGCTCTCAAGGACGTGGCGACGCTTCTGCTTCCTCTCCTCATACTCCTCGGACTGGTGATTCTCTTTCCGGAAATAATCCTTTTTCTGCCTCGCTGGCTGACCCCGCAGTTTATGTAGATCTGCCAGCCCTATTACAATCAACGACTTAGGTCGGCATTTTGAGTAGGCATCGAGCCCAAGTTTTATTGTCAGTCTCCCTTACACTGACATGATCGATCATAACCGACTGATAATTATACACTTATCGCAGAATCATTCTCACTACATCAATTTCTGTAAGGAAATTTAACAGTTTTGCAGTTCTCTCCGGTGATTAAAGATAGATTAGCGATTCTCCTAATTTGTTTAACAACAATAAGTTAAATCTTCAGTAAAGGACCTATTGAGAAGTTGGCATACCTGATGCGTGCTGTAATTTATCTACATCAACCTCAGTAACCTTCATCAATGTGGAAACAAACATCTCAATTCTCGCTTCCGCAAACCCTCCACCCTCAACAGATCCAGACTCTGGACCTACCATAATCCTTATGAGCGATGCAATTCTAGGATTAGGCGCGATCGCCCGATTTGTAAAGAACCGCAAGAACTGAGTCGCACCCGAATTTTTCGAGAGCCGCAGTCATTAATCACTGCGGCTTTTTTTATTTTCGTATGATTGGGTAAACGAACCGTCGCTACAGGGTCTGAGGATATCGATTCATTCCTGCGAATGCTAGCTAAAGTGCCATCCACAAGCTCCACGATCTTGACCACGCCGATGGCCAGTATCCAAGCTAAATATTGCTAATTGAACACCAGCCAGAAGAGATCTTGGACGAAGCGCTCCCTGATCACTTCCTGCTCCTTATGCCAAGGCTTAATGCTCTCCAAGACTAGGAAGAACAGAGAGACGGCAACTAGCCAGAAATAGTAATTGAGATACCTTGGCAGACCTGCTCTGGAAGCCATTCACTTTGGAAGACAAATCCACTTAAATCTTTTGGTTTCTCGAAATTTTGATTCTCGCCCTGTCTGGAATAAACTATTCTTATCTTTCCGCATCGAGAAATGACTATTGAAGAAAACGAAGCCAATGGCCTTTGGAGCCGATTGCGCGTCCTGCTAGGCGTTCGCGATTCCCATCACGGCATGACCAATGTCGATGCTTTAGGTATCCCCATTCCCCCCGCCCGCTTGCGATACGACGTCGCTGGCACCAATGATCTTGAGTGGTTTCTCGAGGGCGGGCGCTTGGGTGTAGAAACGATTGTATCCACGCTTGCCAAACAGGGGCTGGAATTGGAATCCTTCAAGTCTGTGCTCGATTTCGGCTGCGGTTGCGGTCGTGTGTTGCGACACCTCTCCGACTACGACGGAACGCGATTACATGGAACGGATATTAGCCGCAAAGGAATCGCGTGGGCGGATCGCCATTTGAATTTCGCCGAATTTGGCTCAAATAAGCTAAATCCACCCGCACGCTACCGACCGGATTCCTTCGATTTCATCTACGCCTTTTCCGTATTCACTCACTTATCACATGACCTTCAAAAAGCGTGGATGAGCGAGATGCATCGCATTCTTAAGCCGGACGGCTACTTGCTGATATCCGTGCATGGAGAGCACTATCGAGATAAAGTCCCGGAAGAGCTAGTAGAGAAATTCGACAAGGGCAAACTCGTGGTATCGGGCGTCCGGCAAAATGGCTCCAACCATTGCGCAGCCTTCCACCCTGAGCACTATGTGCGTCAACATATGGCCTCCGAACAGGGCTTCAAAATTCTT
The DNA here is from genome assembly GCA_964404745.1 of uncultured Opitutaceae bacterium. Classification (GTDB taxonomy): domain Bacteria; phylum Verrucomicrobiota; class Verrucomicrobiia; order Opitutales; family Opitutaceae; genus Pelagisphaera. The sequence goes on along the minus strand of CAYOLG010000011.1, from coordinate 107,740 downwards.
CAGTATGAACCTCGTGGAGCTCTCGGCAATCCCGAGCAAGACGTCTATCTGATGCAGGCACATTAGCGCATCGCCCGAAGTCGCCGCATACGATGCTTCGCATACTGACATTCCTGCTCGTCGCCTGCCATGGTCCGGGACCGCTCGAGGCAACCGAACCCTATCCTCCAGAATTGCCGCGAGAATTCAGAGCAGCTTGGGTGGCCACAGTTTACAATATCGATTGGCCCTCAAAGGCCGGCCTGGAGCCAGAGAAGCAACGCAGAGAACTCGCTGATCTCTTTGACATCGCAGCAGATACCGGACTCAACGCCATCATACTGCAGGTGCGTCCCGCCGCGGACGCCCTATATAAATCGGGCTACGAGCCTTGGTCCCCTTATCTGACCGGCGAGATGGGTGTGCATCCCGGATATGATCCGCTCCAGTTCGCCATCGAAGAAGCCCACCGACGCGGCCTCGAACTCCATGCCTGGTTCAATCCCTTTCGGGCTCAGACCAACTTCAGAAACAAGATTTCCGATAACCATATCGTCAATACACGCCGTGATTGGATAAAGCGTTATGGAGACTACCTTTGGCTAGATCCTGGAAATCCAGAAGCCCGTCGCTACTCCCTCCAAGTCATGCTCGATGTCGTCGAGCGCTACGACGTCGACGGTGTCCACATGGACGACTACTTCTACCCCTATCCCCAGCCAACAAACGAAGATCCGCTTCCCTTTCCAGACGATGACTCCTTCCAGAGATTCGGCCACGGCAAACGAGCCAATTGGCGACGAGGGAACATAGACAGTTTCGTCAAAGACCTCTATCGCGAAACCCGCAAAGCCAAACCGTGGGTAGACGTCGGCATCAGCCCATTCGGTATTTGGAAACCGGGAGTCCCCACAGGGACCGAAGCGAGCTTAGACGCCTACAGCCTTCTTTACGCCGATGCCCGAAAATGGCTTCGCAAAGGCTGGGTCGACTACCTGATGCCCCAGCTTTATTGGAGCATCGATTCCAAAGGACAGAGTTTTCCCAAGCTGCTGAACTGGTGGGTGGGAGAAAATTCGAGAAATCGCCATCTCTGGCCAGGCATCGCCACGGATCGGGTAGGCGATCAGCGCCATCCCGCCGAAATGGCCAACCAGATCTCCCTGATTCGGCACGTGAATCGGGGCTATCCGGGGCATTCTCATTGGAGCGCCGACAGTGTCGTTAACGATCAACGAGGCGTGCGAAAGCTGCTTATGCGTACCACCTACCAATCCAAAGCGCTCGTTCCGCCGAGCCGATGGCAAAAAGGCGAAGAGCCCAAAGCGCCCACCTACGTCCTTACCCCATCTGGCGACCAATTGCTGATTCGCCTGGCTCCGCAAAACAGCATCCGTTTCTGGGTGGTTCAGAGTAAATCTGGTTCCGAGTGGTCAACACTCGTAGCGGATGGAAAAAGCCAAACAATCAGAGTCGATTCTGCCGGAGCGATTGCCATTTCAGCCCTCGGGAAGACGGGCTTGCTGAGCAGGCCTACCATATATTCCCAATAACGAAAATCCAGCTCTCCTGCCTGAGATGACCATTTCTAAGAGGCCGTACTTGACGCAGACATAATCTGAATTGAAATCCGACCATCAATCAACTCCATCCGTTCGCAGCGCAGTCGTACGCTTACAGGCCGACGGTACAGCCCATGCCCTTAACGACGATGTGGCGGTCGAGGAGCCACTCGAAATTCGTATTGGCAATCGCCCATTTGTTGTAACCATGCGAACCCCCGGGCATGATGAGGAATTGGCCGCCGGATTCATGACCACGGAGGGCATAACTTGTCAGAAATCGGACTTTCGAGAAATCGATCGCTGTCCGCTATCCCCCAATCCCGAAAACACAATCCGCCTAAGATTACGTGAAAAATTGAATACAGACAATCTCGCTTCCAATCGATACGGATCCGTTTCTTCCAGTTGCGGCGTATGCGGAAAAACCTCTCTAGAGGAACTTAGCAACCAGCATCCGAATATTGAATCCGATCTCACTGTGAAGCGACAGCTTCTATTCTCGCTTCCCGATCGACTGCGAGAAAAGCAAGTTGTTTTCGACCGCACTGGAGGCCTTCATTCATCGGGGATCTTCAATCCAGACGGAACCTTGGTATGTCTGAGAGAGGATGTCGGTCGCCACAACGCGCTCGACAAAGCGGTCGGCTACGCCCTGCTAAACGATATCTGGCCATTGGACCGGCACATTCTTCTAGTGAGCGGGCGCGTTTCTTTCGAAATTATCCAAAAAGCTTTGGCCGCCCGAATACCTTTGGTAGCTGCGGTTTCCGCTCCGACCTCATTGGCTATCTCCGTCGCCCGTGAATGCGGCATCACCTTGGTCGGCTTTCTGCGCACGCCGACCATGAACGTCTATTCCCACCCTCAACGCATTGTAGACTAAGCCGATCCCCAACCCAATCGCTTTATGAATAAAAACCATATAATCGTAATTGCCATTATACTACATACGCTCCCAAACTTTGGACAAGACAGGCAACCCCTGACAAAATTGGATGTCCTGAATATAGTGGACGAGATTTCAAATTGGGGCCGCTGGGGAGCGAACGATGAACTCGGGGCAATCAATCTGATCACTCCGGAAAAGCGGCGCCAAGCAGCCAAACTCGTTAGGGACGGCATTTCCGTTTCTATGGCCCGCGATGTGGAAACTGAAAAAGCGGCTGACAATCCTAATCCTTTCGTCCACAATATGCTATCAGACGGTCAAACGCTTCACGCCCAATGGTGTTCCGACAATTTTTCCGTTTCCTACCACGGTTTCGCCCACTCTCACATAGATGCTCTCTGCCACTACGTTCACGAGCAGACGCTGTACAACGGCATTTCCGCCAAAGTAGTGACTTCAGATGGAGCCCGCAAACTTGATATCCACAACCTGAAGGAAGGCATCTTCACGCGAGGTATCCTTGTTGACCTTCCCGCTCTCAAAGGTCTGGACTATCTAGAGCCCGGCACAGCCATCTATCCCGAGGATCTTGAGGCTTGGGAAAAGAAGGCGGGAGTAACTATCTCTTCCGGAGATGCGGTACTGATCTACACCGGACGCTGGGCCCGAAGAGAAGCTGTTGGTCCCTGGAGTGGCAGCCAGGCTGGCCTACACGCAACGGCTGCTCGCTGGCTGGGAAAACGGGATATATCCGTTTTGGGAAGCGACGGGGGCAGTGAAGTGTCTCCCTCCGGAATCCCGGGAGTGAACAGCCCTGTCCACCTTCTGATGCTCCACGCGCTCGGCGTGCCGATGCTAGACAATCTCGATCTGGAAGCTCTGGGCGCTAAAGCCGCTGAGCTCAATCGTTGGGACTTCCTTCTTACCGTCGCTCCTCTTCCCGTTCAAGGCGGCACGGGCTCACCTCTGAATCCTATTGCCACTTTCTAGGAAAGCATTTTTACCAACATGAAACGACCCCTCTTAAAGCTCATCCTCATACTGGGGATCGTTTATACCGGGGGACAGTTAGCTTACCTATACTTTTCCTCCCAAGGTCCGATCGAAACGGGCTCTAGGAAGCGAAGCGAGCCAGAACCCGTTTCCGTCTATGGTCCAATTGAGCCCGAGACCCCCATCGCCTCTCCCTCTGAAACCGGAACTGGTGAAAACAACGTTTTTCCGCCTCCTGAAAACTTAGCCCAGCCCGATGAACTCCTGGCAAGTTTCAAGGCTTACGATAGCTATAGGCGTTTTATCGAAAACGCTCGCCGTCAAGGTATCGAGATCATCGGCCAGAATGACGCTCTGCTGTCCCTCCGCTTGCGGGCTCGAAACGCTGTTGAAGCCGATCAGATAAAGGGACTTGCCGGAGAGGACGCGAATTTCGACTACAATTATCTAGTCGCCGCTCCGCCGATTCCGCAACCGCCTCCAAGCGATGGCGGTAGCGTTCCTTTCCTAGACAGCGCTCTAAGCTGGCTTGGCGTACCCAAGGAAAACGGAGAATGGGGAAAAGGCATCCGTATCGCCCTGCTCGACACGGGAATCTCTAGCCATAAGGCTCTCGAATCTAGTTCGATATCCCAAATGGAACTGATCGAAAACACCGGTCCGAAAGACTCTGAATACCATGGTCACGGAACCGCTACTGCCTCTTTAATCGTTGGACAAGAAGGTCTCGGAATTGCTCCATCGGCAGATCTAATCAGTATCCAAGTAATGGATTCAGATGGGATTGGAGACAGTTTCACGCTCGCGGAGGGCATTGTCAAAGCGGTCGAATCTGGAGCCTCGATTATCAGCATGAGTCTGGGTAGCTACGGATACACGAGCGTCTTGGAAAACGCCGTCAATTACGCGTCAGCCAATGGCGTAGCTCTCGTAGCTTCCGCCGGAAACGATGGCCTCAAAGCCACTCCCTATCCAGCTCGTTTCGAAAGCGTCATTGGAGTCGCAGCTGTCGATGCCGATGGCCAACGAGCGGATTTCTCCAACTATAGTCCTTCCATCGATATAGCCGCGCCCGGCGTGGACTTGCTTGCCGCCTGGGGAGAGAATCAATGGATACGATTTTCCGGGACATCGGCAGCCGCCCCATACGTCGCCGGAGGGATCGCCGCTGCCATGTCTCAGGACTCTAAACTGAGCCCGTTAGAGGCCTCGGCAACCGTGCTAAGGTACTCTGATGATACGGCCGCTCCAGGAAAGGACATAGAAACGGGAGCGGGATCATTGAATATGGATCGGGTTATGAATCGGGGTAAAAGCGGCATTTATGACGCTGCCATAGGAGATCTCTACCTCGATATTCCCAACGCCACGGAAACCACTACCCCTCTGCAAGTAACCGTGCAAAACCGTGGCACGGAATATTTGCCGAACGTCTCGATTTCCCTATCTCAAAATGATGGATACCCTCAACAAATCTATCTAGGGCCGTTATCCGAACGCGAGACGACTTCCTATACGCTCTATCTCGACAACTCGCAGCTAGCCCTAGAGACGGGCTACTCTGTAAACGCCGAGACGCAGTTGACTGGACTCGAGGATTCTCGACCCGACAACGATACCAAGTCCCGCACCCTTCAGATCATCTCGAAATCTCCATGAACAGGCACCCATTACAAAAAAATGAGTACAGCGTACGGAGACCCTACGGATTCAGAATGTCGGCGACAAGTGGACCTTCGGGATCTTCTGCTACTATGATACGAGCTTGGTCTATGAAACCCCGAATCTCGAAATTCATCACGATCTGGCGTTGGTCCGAGGAAATCCGAATGAAATCGTTTTCCATATCGCGACCCGGCTTGCTTTCGTAAACCGTGTTCGAGTTGCCTAGTAACGCGTCACTGTCAATCAAGCTATCTTGGTGAAGTATCACGCCTAGAACGCGCCCGTTAAACCGAACCCTTCCCTTGGCCCTGAAGGGATCGCTTTTTCGGTGCGTGGCATCGAAATGCACAAGGTAGCTATTGATACGCGTTCCGGCAGGAATGATCGATTGCACCGCGGCTTCATCTACTATGGTCTCGTGGGCTCGCTGCTTTTCGCTCGCGCCTTCCAAATACCGTTCCTTAGCCGCCGGTCCAAGGATCCGATAGCCACCTGGTTCTGACAGGTTCACCTCTACTGGACGAGGCAACACGAAATCTTGCTTCTCCGGAAACAGCATCAAATAGTCGTGCTTGAATTTTCCGTGACGCAGATCCTTTGGCGGATCTTGCAAGCTGCGCAGCTTTCCGTCGGTCGCTTGAATTAGGCGATCGTAGAGAGGAGACGGAGCAAAGTTTTCGGGATCGTAATTGCAATCCAGATACGATGGACTTTCGACAAGCTCGTGCATGCTATCCTTGGCTATAATCATGGGTAGGTTCTCCAATCCAGTTCCCTTCTTCTTTCGGGCTTCAACTTCGCCTTCTAGAACATGCAGTCGAGAGTTCCCGCTGGAATCGACGCGCAATGCGAATTCTGTCCCCAGATCGATTACTTCCATGTCCGGGGTGTCTATGCGGAAGCCGATGGCTCTCGGAGGCACAATCGCAGTCACCCGCCCGGCCATCAAGGCGAGGTGATCCTGCCCGAATATGTCGAACTCAGCGGGACCTTTAATCGAGAGCTCGACTCCATTGTCCAGACGCACCTGAGCACGGCCGCTATCCAACTTGAAAAGCCCCCGTTGCAACCCTTTCCCAACAAAATGTTCGGAAGCAGTTTCGCCACCTTGCAAGCTTGTGATAATCCCAATGAAGGGAGCTTCTTCGTAGCTCGCGTTAGAGGGATCGGGAAAAGCGTACTTAAAGCTCCACGAGAAAGCTCCGACTGCCGCGATTGTAGCGACCGCCGCCATAGCTCGCCAAAAGCCGAGGTTGCCAATCTCGCTCCGTCTCAAATCCTCGCCCGCGAAATCCACCAACTGGCCCACTTCTCCAAGCTGGGCCAGTAAAGGCTCATGATAGAGCGAACCATGCATATCGACAAAACGGATGTAATCATCCAATCGTTTCCGATCGGATTTCAGAATGCCTTTTAACTCCTGTACCTCGTCGTCGGTCAAAATACCGTCGACCATCCGATTCAAGAGCGTTTCCCAATGTAGCTGATCTTCTGATTCGTTATTCATGTCGCTGACAATCCACTAGCATGCATTTTCCCTTCAATGCAGTGCATCAATGTTTTCCTTATCCGTTGTAAAGCTTTGTAAGTGGCTTCAACCGACTTGTTTTGCTTAGCGGCTATTACGTCAATCGTCTCCTCTTCAAAATAGTAATCCGTCAACATAGCCCGCTTATCTTCCGGGACCTCGGCCAAACACTCTTTCAAATATTCCCTCCGCTGATCCAATTCGGGAACTAGCATGCTCTGCCTAGAGGCGATCTCCTTCATCAAGTCCTCGTCCAGAAACCGACGCCAACGAGTGGATTTCTCGCGGTGCTTTAGCGTCATGTGGTAAGCGAAACGGAATGCCCAAGGGGCGAACGGTCGGGTTGGATCGTAATCGTCGATCTTATTATGCAATGCGATAGCTGTCTCTTGCAGTACATCTTGAGCATCCTGCGAATGAGGCATCAACGAAAGTATGTAGCGATAGATCTGCTTTTCGTGCGACATGAAAAGCTGAACGAAACGGGAACGCGAATCTTGACTATCCTTTAATGGCATGGGCCCTTTTACGGCCGGAAGCGGCCTTCCTATCATTTTACGCGAATCCGATGATTCTGGACAACCGCAAAAATTTGTTGTCCTCCTTGTCCAAGGATTTGGCAACTGATGTAAAACTTTATGAAGACGACTCTGGCAGGTCGAGGGCATCCTCGAGAGCTACCCTAGAGTTTTATTCATAGTGTCAATCGTAAGCGCTTCCTGTCGTAAAATTCAGGTAGACGCTTTATGTGGGAAGCGCTCCCGGGCTCTAAGCCCGGGAGCGTACTTGCTTTGGGAAATTGCGACAATCGAATCCCTTGAACGATCGGTTTTACACTGCGATTCTCCATGGTTTGACCAAAACGATATCGCGAGATAAAGTTCCCCGGGACAAATCACGAGGCGTTTGAGGTAGCGGGGGAATCCCACCTCTTCTTCACTTCAAGGGCCGTGAGCCTCGACTTAAGCTCGCCCGGCTTGTGCCGCCGCAGCGTCGCGTAGGCGTGAGGTCGAGCTCCACCTTTGAAGGTTTTGTAGCTAGGGTGGAACGCGACTTCCCGGCGCGTTTTGACGTAAAGCGCTTTCTCGAAAAGAACGGAAGCTCTGCCGAGATTCGGGCTGAGCGCAGGGCCAAAGTGGGTGCTCAATCAATCCGCGACCAACTTCAGCATGCGCCCCTTAGGTACCCGCTGGTCGAGATCTACCTGGTTGATAATGGCTAAATCGACGTCATCAAATCCGAAGGCCTGGTCCCCTGAAAGGTATTCCTTGAAAGGAAGTTCTTGGCTTGCTGACTGGATTTTCAGGCGAGCCGGCTGCAAGTTTCGAATCGCCGCGTCCTCGATCGGCTTGAAGCTTTGGTTGATTCCATTGAAAGCCGGTCGGTAGACCTCTCTGTCCGATAGCAAGGAATAACTCAGAAAGCTAAATACAGTTCGATTGTGACTGAAGAAAACGCTCTCGACCACCATCGATCCATTCGAGGTTTCCATAAATCCTTCTACTGAATACCCTGCCTGAGCTCCGACCTGGGCGGCTCCGGCCCGTATCGGTTGCAAGTTCGATCCCGCCAAAAAACTCCTGGCAGCCTCCTCGGGCGTGTCGCCTTGGCCTAGACCGAAAATGACAATACCCCGTCCTTGAGCATCGACCAGAGTAACACGACTTGCTTCATTCTTAACTCGCCAACCCTGAGGGACATCGAATTGAAAATTCATGTCCGGGTGATAGAATTTGCCCCGAAGGGCGACGCCTTGCCTTGGATTCTCGCCAACAACCAAGCCGTCTATGCGGCGCAGATATTCGGCCTCGCCAATTTTGAGCTCCCCGTGCCTGGCGCGCATTTCCGCCGCAAGCTGTTTGATACGGCCCTCGCGTTCACCCGGATCCGGATGACTCGACTGCCAGGACGGTAAACGGGCGCCAGCCTTGGCCGAAATTCGCCCCAGCGAATTGAAAAACTCCGCCGACTCCCCTACTGCATAGCCCGCCTTGGCAGCGTATTCTACGCCGTAGACATCGGATTCCCTTTCCGCATCTCGGCCGTACTTCAAGGTCAGCATTTGAAACACGCTACTCCCGAGGCCCAGAAACTGGTCCGCGAAATTCTCATTCCCAGTTATCCCCGTTCCGATCACAGCTCCCGCCACGAGTCCGATCTGGCCCCACTGTTGTTTGAGAGCTTGCTGGGAAGCGTGCCTAGCGGCCACATGGGTAATCTCATGTCCCAGTACCACTGCTAGCTGAGCCTCATTGTTCAGATGGGCCAGCAATCCTCGCGTCACATAAACATAGCCGCCGGGCAAGGCGAAAGCATTGACAACCGAGCTGTCCATTACTCGAAAGCTGAACTCTAAGTTTCGGTAGATTTCAGGGGTGGCTGGCTGCCGCAAGTCGCTCTGAGCTAGCACCCGTTCGCCAATCTGCGTCACATAAGCAGACAATGCGTCGTCCGGATAAAGGCCCATCTCCTGGATCAATTCCCGATCGCTCTTTCGGCCCAACTCCAACTCCTGCTGCCAGGTGTACCCATAACTCTTTTTCTCCCCCGTAAGGGCGCTGGGCTCCGTAACGCAGCTCGACCCCAAGAGACCCGCGAGCCCTAGGCACAAGCCAATTAACTTAATCCGATAATTAGTCGCCATCTCCAAAGCAGTACTCTGGAAATATCTGTTATCTCTCCGACGATTCCAAGCGGTAAATGTTCCCTCACTGACTGCCTAGTTTTGCTTTGGCAGAGTCAGACGAAATCGGGTCTCTCCCGGTTCCGACAATGCCAATTCCAATTCACCGTCATGGGCTCGAGCGAATTCTCGCGACAAATTTAGACCCAACCCAAATCCATCGACACTCCGATTTCGGGCCGAGTCTACGCGAGCAAAGCGTTCGAAGACCCTGCCTTGGGCTTCTTCTGGAATGCCCTCGCCGCCGTTCGCTATTTCCATCGTGATGAAATCGTCGGTCCCCCTGGCCTGAATCTTTACCCAAGGATCCGAGTCATCGTTATACTTCACCGCGTTGCTGAGCAAATTCTGCAATATTTGCGTTACCAACGATCGATCGAGCCCAGCGGTCAAACTGTCCTCGACTTCCATCTCGAATCGCGTATCCGGCGATTGCATTTCAAAGTCCTCGACCGATTGGGAAACTAGACTTCCAAAATCAGTCTCTTCTCGGGCGATCGAGATTTGTCCGGCATCCGCCTTGGCCAATAACAACAACCGTCTCGTGATTCCTCGCAGTCGTTGCGTTTCCTCCAGCAGTAAGCCAAAGCGTCTCTGCTGTTCGGAATCATCAGGAGCCTCCTGCAAGGCCGTTTCCAAATGGCCCTGCAAAATCGTCAGGGGCGTTTTCAGTTCGTGAGCGGCATCAGCGCTGAATCGAGTCGCTTGATTGAAGCTCCGTTCTAATCGCTCTAGCATGTCGTTGTAGACACGAATAAGTTTGGAGAACTCGATTCCCTCCTTTCCCTCTTGTACCCGCTCGCCCAGTCGGCCGACCGACACCGAGCTAACTGCCTCCGTCAAACGGCGCACCGGCCGCATGGCCCTAGATGCGATCACCCAGGCGCCTGCCGCGATGATGATCAATGCTAATGGAGCGCTGATCAGAAAAGCTTCACGCACATGAGTCATCTCCTGAGCCACTTTGCTTAGCTCCACTCCCATCGCCACATTGTAGCCATTGAACTTATACACACCAAGTCTGATTGGGCCTACGGAGCTCTTTAAGGTCATCACCTCGGGCTCAGCGATCGCCATCGGTCCTAGATCACCCGGACGGGGCCCTCGCCGGAATACGCGATTCAGCATTCCATCGCTCCGTTCTAGTCGCTCTTGCTCGCCTGCGAAATCGTTCGCTCCTTCCCCAAGACGCCTGCGATGGTCCATGCGCCAAAATTGCCTTTGCAAGTCGGGTTCTGGGCTCGGCGGAGGCGCTAGTTCGCCAACCGCTTTCGGAAGTCGTTCCAGCAGTCGCTGACTCGGCCAGTATTCCGATTTGAAATACGTTTTTCCATCGACTCCATAAACATGCAAATGCACGTCGCCATTGAATACCCTACTGGCCACTTGATCTGTCAGTCTCGAAAATCGCTCCCAACCTCTACTGTGTTCCGGGTGGGGGAATTCCCTAAATGGGAGCGTCCGTAGATTTTGATCTACGGTGGAAACTTTTATCAGGTAGAAGGCCCATCGAGTTTCTAAACCGAATGCGACGAGAACGATGCCGGACAGGACTATCGTCAGGACCATTATCCGGAATCGAAACGACTGCCGCCAGCGCATCATTGCTTTTTCATTCGATACCCCACGCCTCGTACCGTCTCGATCAGCCGTTCGTCGTCGGGTCCATCGACCTTCTTGCGCAGCCGTTGCACGCACACGTCGACGATATTCGTATTGGGATCGAAGTCGTAACCCCAAACATGTTCCAGGATTTGGGTACGCGTATACACTCTTCCAGAAGAACGCATCAGGTACTCCAGCAAATTGAATTCTCGGGACGTCAACTCAATCTCCCGATCGTTTCTCGAAACTTCCCTTGTCGCCATATTAAGCACCAAGTCGCCCACTTGTTTCACATTCAATTGGCTACCACTGGTACGTCTATGCAAGGCCTGAAGACGGGCCACCAATTCATCGACGTAAAACGGTTTGGTCAAATAGTCGTCCGCGCCAAGATTCAACCCCTCCAATCGCTCGTCCAACTCGCCTCGGGCTGTTGCCGCGATTACGGGTACGTTGTTTCCTTTGGCCCGCAAGCCTTTCAAAATACTCAGGCCATCCCGTCCTGGAAGCATGATATCCAGCACGATGGCGTCATAGCTCTGAGTCTTAGCCAAGTAAAACCCATCGTTTCCATTCTCAGCTAGATCAACGGTAAACCCGCGCTCCTTCAAACCTTTGGCAACAAAGTCGGAGATACGTTTCTCGTCTTCGATCAGCAGCACTTTCATACGGTCATTCGAATTTCTTGAAGAGGCGATATCTAGTTTACCAGGGCAGCAAAAGCAAGGAATGGTTCATTACAAATCTGTAATGCGCCCGCAGGGGAAACTGTCACCTTCATGTGGTTATATTTTGCGTACACCAGCGAGTTCCGGGAAATACGGCCTCCGCGTTTCTCGGTACTCCAAATCGAATAATAACAGCAAACGAGGAAAAGACCTATGAATCGAAAATCAGTCATTACCGGAATCGTAATCTTGTCGACCTTTGCCGCGTCCGCGCTAGGACGCGGAGATGAGGCTTATCCCCACGAACGACCCGACCCAGAAGAAATCGTCGTAAACATCGTATCCGACTACGATAGCAATGCCGACAATCTCATGAGCGCAGCCGAATTGGAAGCCGCTATTGTGGGGCTCCATGAGAAGCGAAAAGAAGCGTTCGAGTCGATGGCCGGAAAGCGGCGCGAAGGAGGCAATTTCGAAGATAGACGTGGACCGAGAGGCGGACCGCCTACCGCCTCTGAAGTAGCCGCCCGCCTAATCGAGAACCATGATGAAAATGGTGATGAGCAACTGGATACAGAGGAGATGCGCGGAGCAGTACGAGCCCTAAAGCCCAAAGGGCCGCGCGGCATACCAGGCCGAGCCCACCATCGCGGGGGCCCTAGACAGTCTCCGCCGACCAATCCGGATGTAGAATAGGATCACCAATTCGGCGATCGCAGGGCCCAGCCCCGCGATCGCTTTATTTTCAGATGCGCTCAAGCATTCTGCCTGTAATTGTAGAGGGCAAAAAGGTTAAAAGCCTTTTCTAATTTTCACCCGCTTTCAACTTGCGCCGACTAACCCCAATAACCATCGAACTTTCCATGCCCTCCCTTCGCGTCCTTGGCGTGCTTCGCGGTTACAATTGAATTCCAACCACCGATCTCAATGCAATTGCTCTTGTCTAGCTACAATCATCCGGCAAGATCCAATCAAGTGCTTGTACAGATGCCTTGCCATGGTGACGCCTGACAAAGAAGAGCTGAATTTCAAAAAGACCCTCTCTTACGCCAATGGATACCGAGAGCTGGGCATGTTCCAAGAGGCTCTCGCCGAACTTTCGACACTACCCGAAAGTGCTTCCGCGCGGCTCGAGGCCTTGCAGATGAAAATGGCCATATTCTTTGACGCCAAAGATTGGTTAGCTGCCGAATGCGTGGCTAAGGAATTGGCCCTTAGAGAACCGGCCGATCCCGGGAATTTGGTCAATTTGGCATTCGCCATACGACGTTCCCGATCGATCGCCGAAGCCAAGGCGATTCTCACCGAAGCAGCCAAGCGATTTCCTAATGTAGCGATCATTCACTACAATCTTGCCTGCTACGATTGCCAAGAAAACGAGTTGGAGTCAGCCAAAGAGAAACTCGTCCAAGCGATATCCATTGATCCCAACTACTTGGATACAGCCAAATCCGATAGCGATCTAGCATGCCTAAGCGATTGGCTCAGTAATCTGGAGATCGCCTGAACTTGAGCCGCATTCTACCGTAGGATCGGATTAATCCCGCGCTTTCGATGGCAGGCGTCTCAAATAGCGGGCGAGACGTCCGCTGTCCCGGGGAGGAATTGGAATAACTAGTACGCTAAATCAAAGAATTTCCTTCGGGTCGATGCGTTTAACGCGCTGGATGCGAGCCCGGAACAATTCGTCCATCAAGAGTTTGGTTTTCTCGGAAATGAGAGCCTCTGCTTCCTCTAGGCTCGGCAAGGCCTGCTCTTCCTTTTCGCTTTCAGGCTCTGGAGGATTTTCCTCAAACTCGGGAGAAGAATCTTCATTGAATCTCTGCTCAAATCCAGGGTCCTCATCGAATTCACACGCCTCAGTTTCCGTCAGCTGTTTTTCCAGATCAGCGGTCTCTCGGTCTTCCTCGACCCCTGCAGGCGTCTTTGCCGCTTCTCCGGTTTGAGTTTCCTCCTCTACGGATTGCTCGCTGCTAGATTCGAAGGCTTTTTTTTTTCGGGCATCGATTGGGCGATACCAGAAAGCTCGCGTATCAAGCCATCGATGGCCCGGGCCCGGCACTCTTCCGAGGCCTTCAGCAGGGCCACTTCGAAATTGACCTTTTCATTCAAGCCAAACTTGAGTCCGCTTTCGCTACGCCGAAGGCTGTCCAGCAATCGCGTAATGGCCTCGGTTGTCATGGGAACGCCCAGACTGGCATCTGAGCCGCCATTTTTAATAGCCGCCAATAAGGTTTCCCGTATGCGGGTTTGCAGATCTACTAGAGCCCGGAAAAAGTCTCGACCCGATTCATCAAACTCATCGACCAACTCCAAGATCTTAGCATGGTCCCCTTTGGCAATGGCCTTGGCCAAGTCCGTCGTTTGCTCAACGCTAACCAGTCCATATACCTGCAGCACGTCCTCTTCAGAAATGGAATCGCCACAGAAGGCGATCATTTGATCCAAGATCGACTGGGAATCGCGCATTCCCCCATCCGCCATGCGGGCAATGGCTTGCAGCGCTTCGTCTTCCGCCGCAATTCCTTCTTCTTTGCAAATGCGGGCCAGGCGCTCTTGGATCAGATTTTCGGGAATTGGCTTGAGGTCGAATCGCTGGCAGCGGGAAACGATCGTTGGCAGAACCTTCTGGGCTTCGGTTGTGGCGAAAATGAACTTAACGTGCTCTGGCGGTTCTTCCAGGATCTTGAGCAAGGCATTGAAGGCCGCCGTCGACAGCATGTGCACCTCGTCAATGATGTAGATCTTGAAACGACCTTGACTGGGTGAGTACTGAGCGTCCTCCCGCAAATCCCGTACTTGCTCTACCCCGTTGTTGGAAGCGCCATCGATCTCCAGCACATCCATGCAAGAGCCATTCATAATGGCTTGGCAGATTTCCGAGTCTTCCGGGGGATCGACTTTCGGGCCATCCTCGCAGTTAAGACATTTGGCAAAAAGTCGGGCAGTAGTCGTTTTTCCAGTACCTCGCGGGCCGACAAACAAATAGGCGTGGGCGATGCGATTCTGGGTAATCGCGTTTTTCAATGTCCGCACAACATGTTCCTGACCCACCAGATCATCGAATTTCTGGGGCCGCCACTTCCGAGCAATTACCTGATACCCTGTTGCCGACATTGAAAAACTGGATTAACCGCCAAGGCAGCGAAGAAGGCAAAGATTTTCTTCAGAGAGTGTCCAATAAGTCAGAATGCGCGTCGCTTGCGGCGACCGCAAGTTTCATCGCTGTATACTATCCGGTCGCCGCAAGCGACACCCCGACATAGACTCTAATAGAGCGAAGGAGACCACGCTCGAAACTTATCAACCCTCCCCAAGAAGGGGCGAAGAAGTGGCCAGGCGACCCACGGCGCATGCGAAACGTGACTACCGTTGCTACCTTCCGGTCCTGGCGGGATTCGCCCGTCCAACATCGCATAGGACCTGGCCGACGGGAAACCTGACGCGCTGCGAGCAGGTTTCAATAGAAAATTTCGCCGATGCGATACTCGTTCTTTTTCGTAAGCGTTTTTAGGTAGCGGGCCATCTCCGAGGGCCCATAAACTATGGTAGCACAGACATCCTGTCTGTACATGGGGTCAGAGAAAACAGGCCAGAAGCCTGTTCTACGCTCTATCGGCGCTCGGAAATCCGCGGCTAGCTGTACGAATAAACAAAAACCGTCTACTCGCTCGACGCCTCTTCAGACGGCGGGGGCGGATCGAAATAGTAGCGGCGCTGGCTCAGTTCGACTTGGATCTCCATCGAATCCAGGGTGCGCGGGGGTTTCAAAATCGCGAGAGTACCCACCTCTGGATGGGCCCGAAATCCTGTTGAATAGACGATTTTCCAGCCATCGGACAATCGCACGGCGAATTCGAAGGGCACTTCCTCAATGTTCTCGACATCAAATTGGTAGTCGCCGCCAAAACCATAGTCTATCGATATGGTATCCAATCCGACTCGGGCTAATATTCGAGGACCCGCTAGATTTAGAAACCGTAGATGACCGGCTTCGAATTCTCCAGGACTCTCGTCGGCCACGTAGACGGTATAAGGCAAGTTCCGCTCCTGGTCTCGCCTCGAGACGAAAACCAGAAAGGCTCGGGACTCGATTCCCTCCAGGTCAGCAATGGCCACTGTCTCTTCTTGTTCCCTGCCTCTATCGTCGAGCGTCACGCGAACGAAAGTCGCCTCTGAACGATTAGCCGGCAGCCGATAGACAGCCGTTCGCGAATAGGGATCTAAGGACAGGGTCGTCAGGACGTCCTCGTCGTCATAAAAATGGATAGCCTCGAAGTAGTCATCACCAAAAGCCCGAGCCATGAAGAGAAAGGCTTCCTCCTTTTCATCGAACGGACTTTGACCGAAAACGGCGAATGACAAAATCGAACTCAGAAGATACACTAGCGGGGCTTCGAATGGTAGGGGGGACCGTCTCGGTCCTCCGTATTCGTACCTTGGAGGACCGAGACGGTCCTCCCTACCAAGAAAACGAACCAAGCGACGGAGGGCGCCAATCGAACACACCAAATTCACAATCGCCATCTCGCTACGCCCTTTCATATCTCGTCCCCCGTCATCCACCTGAAGGCGATCACTCTGAATTGACGGCCGTATTCGCCTGGATTGGCTCCAGCGATCGTCATCGCATTTGGCGCATCCGGTTCCCTGGGATGCTTTTGGTGCACACGCTGCACGATGGCCTCGCAATACGCTCGAGCAACCACCTCGCTAGCATCAAAGGGATTGACTGCATCGCCGTAGGCTCTGACCACGAAGGTATCGCTCCGAGTCGTTAGGTAAGGAGCTATGGCGGTGAGAATGTCCTGCTGGGTCAAATAGCTGGACGCATACCCCAAGGGCGTGCCGCCCGCAGCGATGGAGCTATTCAAACCCGCTCCGGCAATCGCCGTCTCCAACACGCCGGAGTCAATGAAGTCTTGCAGACAGACGAAGGGACCCACCGTCCCCGAAGTCTCCTGACGCCGCGTGCGGATCGCCTCGACTATCTCCGTGGCCAGCGTCTCGATTTCCGCATCAGTGAACGAACGCAGGCCTTTGCGAATAAAATTACGAATGGCCTCCAAGTCCTCCGAGAGGTCAAAGTCGCCATCCCAAGTCTCCTCTGCGGTTTGGGAAAATCGGAGAAACTGGTACTCGCCGGAAACGTCGAGCTCGCCGAGTGGACCCGACGGCCGAAACTCATCATCGGGATCGTCAAATACCCACGTCCCCAGACGAACTCCTTTCAACAGTGCCGCCCATGCTTCTACCGAGGTGGAGTTCACGTTGAACGCCCCTTTCAGATAAAGGTGTTCAGCCGAATCGGGGGCCTCCACCGGATCGTTCAAGTCAGAGAGAGAGGTGCCCAATACTGGCTCCATCCGGCTATTGGGAAGCGGTTCGGCAACCGTCCAACTCGTCGTTCCCTGCGGTACCGTCGAAAGAAAGAATCGATCGAAGACATCGTTGATGGAGGCAGTCGGTGAAATGCTAGCAATAGAGGCTCCGAGATGGGCCCTGATACCAGAGGGAAACTCCGCCATCTGGAGTGCGGCAAGCGACAAATGCTCCTGTCGGGGCAGTTCGAATAGGGGGATATTGTTCTCTAATCGAAAAACGGCGTTATTAAACCCCAGGAGCTCCGTATTAGTGCTCTGGAAAAAAAACGAGAGAGTCTCCTGTTTCCCCGGAAACTGAAAATCGTCAACAAAGCTTGGTCCCAACACAGCACCATCAAGCTCACCAAACCGAGGATCGAAGGTATCCCAAGCTGAGCTGGCGTACAATGGGCTTTCCAAGTTCCACACATAGGCGATATTGGGTGCAGAATCCGTAACGGCTGCTAAGCCCGCGCTTGGATTCATCGCTTGATAATTCACCCCTGACAGCTCGTATGTAGCGACCTCCACTCCATCGATTTCTATAGAAAACCTCGGGCTCCATTCCGGAATATCAAATTGGATCTGATCATTCACATCACCTCTACTTGAAGGTTGTGAAGCGCGCGATGTATAAGGCGGTAACGCTGGTATCGCATAGTAACTGGAGGGGTCGTCAACAGGAGCGGCAATCGAGGACGTAAGTGAAAGAATCGTCTCCCCGGGAACCAATACCCCAACGAAGGAACGAACTTCCCCAGGAGCCCACCAATCATTCAAGGGTGGAGCCTCAATTCTAAATTCGGTTACGCCGTTCATCAATTCGCTTATTTCCACTGGAGAGCTAATCTCATCTGGAAACCCTGAGCGCGAATAAATGGCTCTAAATCCCGTGCCATCCAAAGCGTTTAGCAAGCGAATGACGACGGCTTCTCCTTCCAAATAACTAGTATACAGGTTCCAAAGCTTAACACTAAACTCTAATTGACCCATTACCCCACTAGTCTCTGTCGAAGGCTCAAGATCCTGTGCTCGGACGCGAATCGCAAGTTTTAATCCAGCGATTACCGGCGCAATCGTTGGCGTCGGTCCCCCTCCTCCGAAAGTCGTATTCTTCGCCGCAATCGGATAGGATAGCGTCAGATCGGTTAAAGCTGTGCTCGAACTGACAATGTCCGATACATTGAGATACGGCATCAGAAAAGTGTTTACCAGATCATCAACACTCGCATCGCCCGTACTGACCCTATGGATATTGGAAAGATCCTCCTTCAAACCGCCGCGAATCGGATCTACCAGCAATCCGCGATGCAGACCGGCGAAATCGTGAAAGCGGCTGCGCACATCGTTTTGAGTAAAGGATCCAGAGGCAATTCCTAGATAGGAATCTATTCCTCCCGATCCGTCCACCGCGTTACGCAAGACGAATTCATTTACGATGGAGGCAATACGAGCATCTGTCGCATCCATCTCCGCGCCCGCTCGCTCAATTCGATAACGATGGGCTAGCATCTGCTTCAGGCGCTCCTTTTCATAAGATGTAGTCGCGCTATCGTCATAATCGTCATGCAGCGTTTCCGGCAGCTGATTTTCCAGCAAGTAACTTGCCTTGACCCCATTGTCTCCAACCCAATAAGCGTAGTGCCCGATGGTCGCTTCCTCGGTGTCAGCCAGTCCGACGATATTGTCGGAAACGATGGGCTCCCTAGGCACTACCACATCGTGGAAGTCTTGATTGTAACCCGGTTCCGGCTCAGCCGTTCCGGCACCGACAAGCTTTACCACATCATTTGTCGCGCCGAGATCGCTGACAAAGGGATCCGCGTCTTGCGTGCCTGTATCCAAAGTGTAGGTGGCGTCCAGGGGACGGGTTACGAGCCATCTCGGATTATCGGTCGCGTTGTTGACGTCCCATACCCCTGTCCAAAAGGGCTGGTAGACGCCGCTCGCCGATCCGGAAACTGCATCGTTAAAGTCATCCGATGTTGGCGATCGAGCCCCATCTGCGGTGGCCGTCGCTCTCTGATCGGGCCCAGCTAAGGTTTGCAGATCGCCGATGGCCATTTGCAAAGCCAAGCGAGCATTGGCTCGAGCAACGCGAAGGCCTTGATCGTATTGATTCGATGCGGTCTCCACCCGAATTAGCGAAACCAAAGAAAGGCCCAGCAGCAGAACGATACTGGCCAGGGAAAAAACCAGAATCAAGGCGAAGCCCCGGCGATTTCGGAATCGGCTAGCGATCCGTATAGATCGTTCCCTTATCATAACCCGCTCCTTCCTCGAACCACAATATAGCGCCGGTAGAGTTTCGAGTTGTTGGCAACGATTTCCTCCCACTGGGCATTGGATCCGCTTTCTTCCATGGCGGAGAGCGCTTGCGCCCCATTTTCGTTCAGGATCCTCATGAACACCTCCACCACATCGGGATACCGGTCCGAATAGGCAGTTCCCACAAAAGTGGAACTGCGATGCTGCCCATTGTTGGGTATCGGGCTCTGCAGCCTGCTGGATTCGTCCGCGGGGAAAATGAGTCGCAATCCTTCCGAAGCGTCCACATCGCTGGGGTCCGACGTTGGATTCGGTTCATAAATATAAAGCCGTACACCAAAATCCACTACATTGACCGCGAGTATATTGGATCGCTTAGGATTCACCACTCCGCCGCTCACGTCATAGAGGGCATTGCTTCCAGTCAGGTCTAGAGCATCTGCGAATCCGTTCTCGATGTTGCTGATGACATCTCGGGTCAGCGTCGTATTTCTATAAAGCATGTATCGAGGCGTTCCGAGATTGTCCCGAATCGTTGACCGAATGATCTGATAGCCCACGGCATTCAAGGAAGGCGTCGTAGTGAACAACCGTACCCAGCAACCAGCCCATCCGTATTCATGGTTGACTGTATCGAACCCCGAACCCGTAGGCCGCTCCGCCGGACCCACTTCCCAATCCGCGCTAGCATTTCCGTTGTCGGGCAAGACATCTACGGCCAGCATGTGACTAGACCCTTCCCTAAAATACGCGGACTCGAAATCCTTGGCGATGAGATCGAGGGCTGCCCGCGCTTCCGTCTCCCGGGAAACGGCATCGCCAAAATTGTCCCAAGCCCGAACGAAATCGCGTCCAATAGAGATGAAAAAGTAGCCTATGACCGCCGTCACCGCCAAGGCCACCACCATTTCGATAAGAGTGAAGGCTCGGGTTGAGCGGCAGGTTGAATTGTGCCGAGGATTTTCTAGATGGTGGCGGCCGATCTCCGAGCGGCCGCAATTTTGATAATCGTTCGAATGGCCGCTCGGAGATCGGCCGCTACCAAAATGAACAGCTGCGTAAGCTTCACTGTGTTTACCCGAGTGAAATAAATTAGCGGAAGTAGATAAAACGTCGCCCTCCGCCTTGTTGATCATTTGGCGATCTATGCAATCTTTCCCGAGCGCATTCATTTGCTCAATACCGC
This sequence comes from uncultured Opitutaceae bacterium, assembly GCA_964404745.1. Lineage (GTDB taxonomy): Bacteria > Verrucomicrobiota > Verrucomicrobiia > Opitutales > Opitutaceae > Pelagisphaera. The sequence goes on along the minus strand of CAYOLG010000011.1, from coordinate 87,348 downwards.
CGGAAGAACGAGTTGCTGCAAAGCCTCCGCGTTATCCTGGTTGTTGACATAGCCGCCACCCGAATCCGGCACAAAGGCCGGCCAGATTATATTGAAGAGGAAGAGGCGGTAGGAATCGTCACTGTCGTAGGTGTAGGCTGCAGGTGTCGTAACTGTGACTTTGTAGTATTTCTCGGAATCCGCCATGCTAGCTCCATCCTGCTCCAATTCATCGAGATCTTGGCTGGCGTAGAATATAACGTCGCTGATTAGAAAGCTATCGTGGAAGACATCGTATTCGAGATTCTCGCCCCTTGGGCCCGCTCCCACATCGACAATCGTAGCCCCACGCAATTCAAGTTCTAGAAGCGACTTAATTTCCACGGCGTTCGGAGCCTTAGACTCTGTATCCACATTTCGGTACGACAGCGCTACCAGACCAATTGCCGGAACGACAATGATCGCGAACACGGCCAATGAGAGGACCGTTTCTAGCAATGTAAATCCTCGCTTGCGATGGTCCCCTGCCGCGCGGATCGTTGAAATTCCTCTTTTTGCCGTCTTCATGGAATTATCTCGCTCAAATCGTCGAATGCGTAGCTCACACCATTGAGGCGAACAACGATCCCTACCGCCGCTTCACTTCGTTCGAATTGCAGAATATCGTTAGCATCATATCCCGCCAATCCCAGTACGAGCTGCTTATTCTGGTTTCCAGTGACACTCGAGCACGCGTGGAAGTCCGCTTTGTCTATGCGTCCATCGGGACCAAATTGAAAACCAATCCAATCCACTTCAGCCGGATCGCCAGAATCGAAAACTATGCTCTGGGAAACGGGATACTGCACCCCGCCTATCGCAAGACCAGAGCGCGAATTCGTACAGTTGTATACACTTTTGGCCTCCTTAGCCGCAGGCCAAAGCGCATCAAGGGTAAACCCATCCGTGGGCGCATCCAGTGTTTGTGGCACGAAGTACACGCCCTCCGGCAAATAGATCCCAGAATGAGCAGCGATCCAATATTCAGATTCGTATTCCTCTTGCACCACGACACCGGCGTACCTCAGGAATTTAGCTCGATCCGTATTGTCGTAGTTTATGATCAGCATGGTGTTGCTGCCGCGAACGATAGCCTGTTCACGGGCGAATCGCAATAAGCCGTGCAACTCATTTCGAGCCGCGTTAACCGCTCCGGGCGGAACCGCGGCCTGATAGCCAATCAGCCCCATCGTGGCTAGAATAACGATGATGGAAAGGACAACTACCAATTCGAAAAGGGTGAATCCGCGCTTTGATTTAGGTGCGCGTAAGAAAGGTAGGAAAAAAAATGATCTGTTTGCTTGGGAGGGAGTATCAGCCTTCGGCTGGCTACGGCGAGACTTGTCGGCTCGATCCTCCATCCTCGGAACCCGGAGGACCGAGCCGGTCCTCCCTACCTTCCAAATACTTAGCTGCGCGTTCAGGGAATCTTTACTCAGCATAAATGTTGTCCACATTGTCCGCATTACCCGCGTTGGGCTGCCCCTCCCCCGTCACATCCGCGAATCTCGCATCTGGCCCGGCAGAGAAAAGTACGTAGTTGTAATTTTCCCAGTTCGGGTCGTCCGTATCATAGCGATATTGGAATGGAGTACCCCATGGATCCAAAATAGCATTCACTTTCCACTGAGGCGGCGATTCTCCAGCGATGGGAAATACATTGTTTGAAAACTCAAGGACGCTTCGATCCAACAAAACCGGAAAATTTCCCAAAACTCCGTTGGGCGCCATGCGGCCGGTCAGGGCATTAAAGAGAATCTCTTCCATCGGGGGCTCGCTTCCGCCAACCGTCACCCTGCGAGGATATTCTCCGAACGATGATTTGTAGGCCTCTAAGGCCTGTTGGATGTAGACGATGTCCGTGTGAGCCTGCTTGCTTTTCGACAGAGGCAGCAACCTGCGAACGCCCATGGCCAGCATGGTCATGATCACCACTATGACAGCCATCGCCCCGAGAATCTCCAACAGAGAGAACCCTCGCCTACCCAAGCGGTATCTGTCACCGGAACGCATCGCTTAAAACTATCACCTCTTTTGCCTGGGCGCACCCGGGATAAGTAGGTGAAGGACGAAGATTGAGGACGACAACGAAAACCCGAGGGTGCTTTGACGCGAGAACTGAGGACGCATTAGGTAAATCGTCGACGGCCAATCAGCATTGAATCGACGGCAGCGCAAAGCCGATAATAAGACGTCGGCGTTAGCTCAAGCTCGCCCGTCTTGCGCCGCCGTAGCGTCGCGTAGGCGTGAGGTCGGATCACGGCGCACTTATTTTTAGAAAATAAGATTAGTTGGCGAATATTTCCCGATTGTATGGCCAGCCCCACTTTCAAACCTGATTTTAACAGATCGAGCCTAATTCCGCATTTCAGAACTCGCTCATCACCACTTCTCTCCTTACTTTTGGGCCTGCAGCTGCTTGACCACGGAAATGTCTTCCAGGGTGGTGGTATCCTGATGAATCTCTTTACCCGCCGCGATATCCTTTAGTAAGCGCCGCATGATCTTGCCGCTTCTCGTTTTCGGCAACGCGGAGGCGAAGCGAATTTCGTCAGGCTTGGCGAACGGTCCGATTTCCGAACCAACATGGGCACGCAAGGTAGCCTTCAATTTATCGTCGCCTTTGAATCCGTCTTTCAAGGTTACGAAGCAAACGATAGCGCTGCCTTTAATTTCGTGCGGGCGCCCGACTGTGGCTGATTCGGCCACGGCTCGATGACTCACTAAAGCGCTTTCGACTTCCGCGGTACCCAGGCGATGTCCCGAAACGTTCAATACGTCGTCAATACGGCCCACTATCCAAAAATAGCCGTCCTTATCCTGACGGCAGCCATCGCCGCAAAAATACACGCCCTTGTATTCGCTCCAATAGGTCTCCTTGTAGCGCTTATTATCGCCATAGAGTGTGCGTAGCATGCTGGGCCAGGGCTGGGTGAGCACGAGCTTTCCGCTTTTCCCTTTGCGCACCTCTTTGCCCTCGTCGTTGAAAACCTTGGGGACAACTCCGAAGAAAGGCAGACCCGCTGAACCTGGCTTGGATATCGCCGCTCCGGGCAAGGTCGTTATCATGATCGCTCCCGTTTCCGTTTGCCACCATGTATCCACGATTGGACAACGTCCCCCGCCAATTACTTTATGATACCATTTCCAGGCCTCTGGATTGATGGGCTCGCCGACGGAGCCCAGCAAGCGCAGGGAGCTCAGATCGTGTTTGCGAATATGCTCCTCGCCCCACTTCATGAAGGCCCGAATAGCTGTGGGAGCGGTGTAGAAAATGGTTACCTTATGCCGATCGATGATCGACCAGAAGCGGTCTGGACCGGGGGAGTTGGGAGCTCCTTCGTAGATGACGTTGGTTCCGCCGTTGCTCAAGATTCCATAAACCACGTAGCTATGCCCCGTAATCCAACCGATATCCGCTGTACACCAATAGGTATCGCTCTCCTTTAGATCGAAAACGTACTTTGACGTCATCGTGGTGCCCAGCAAGTAGCCACCGCTGGTGTGCAATACCCCTTTGGGCTTTCCCGTGCTCCCGCTTGTGTAGAGAACAAAAAGTGGCGTTTCACTATCGAAGGCCTTCGCATTGTGCGTGTGGGAAGCGTTGGCTACGAGGTCATGCCACCATAAGTCTCGCCCGTTTTTCATGTGAACGCGATTCCCGGTTCGCTTCAAAGTGATGACATGCTCGACCGAAGGGCAGCCTCGCAAGGCGGCATTCACGTTGGCTTTGAGATCCAAAATCTTGCCGCGTCTCCAACCGCCATCGGCCGTGATCACCAATTTGGCCGAGCAGTCGTTAACACGATCTTTGATCGATTCCGAACTAAAACCGCCAAAAATCACCGTGTGAACGGCCCCAATACGGGCGCAAGACAACATGGCTACCACCGCTTCGGCCACCATCGGCATGTAGATAGCAACCCGATCACCTTTGCGGATACCCAAGCCTTCCAAAGCATTGGAGAATTTGCAGATCTCTGTATGCAACTGTCTGTAGGTCAATGTCTTCTGGTCACCAGGCTCGCCTTCAAAAATCAAGGCCGCCTTGTTCTCGCGGGCCGTGCCCAAGTGCCGATCCACACAGTTTTCGCAAACATTGAGTTTGCCCCCAAGGAACCATTTGGCATGCGGTTCCTTCCACTTGAGCGTCTGCTTCCAAGGCTTTCGCCAAAGGAGCAAATCTTTTGCTTGAGTATTCCAGAACTTTTCTGGATTGTTCACAGACTCCGAGTAAAGCCTCTTGTATTCGGCCAGACTTTGGACGGCAGCCTGTTTCTTAAATTCCGGAGACGGCGGGAATTTTTCGCCTTCTTGCGCTTCTGAAGTTATGTTGTCTGCCACAACGATTCCTTGATTTCGATAATGCGAGTTAAGGGGTAGAAATCCGAATACCATCAAGATCGCTTGGAAGGGTCAAGTCTCGGATCCTAAATGACATAATCCTAATTCGAATTTCTGAATGCGTCCGATTTCGGACAGCGAAGAGCGGAAAATTCCGTATCCGCCAAGAAATACAACTAAATAATAAAACAAACTGATCTCATCCCATCGCCGAACCTATGGCCGACGAAAAAGAAAATAGCGCCGAGGAGACCGTCCAAGTTGAAGGCGTCCTCGAAGTGACCAACAAAAAGACCGGGCAACTGCTGGACCTGTCGAAAAACGGCCGCCAGCGGCCCACCGACCCCTTCATCCCAAAGGAGCTAATTCGGCGCTTCAAGCTCAAGAGCGGCAGCTATATTGTCGCCCAAGCCACCACCGACCCGCGGTTTCAGAATCCAAAGGTTAGATACATCGATACCGTCGACGGCCTGACAGTGGACGAGAGGCGCAAGAAGCTCGAGTTCAATCAGCTGACCACGATTACTCCTGAGGAACAGATCCGACTGGAAACCGATCAAAAGACGATGACGACCCGGGCTATGGACTTGTTTTGCCCGCTTGGCAAAGGAACCCGAGGACTGATTGTGGCCCCGCCCAGAACCGGCAAAACCACCCTCCTTACCCATATCGCCCAGGGGATCACCGCCAACCATCCGGAAATCAAGCTGCTCATTCTCCTAGTCGACGAGCGGCCCGAGGAAGTGACCGACTTTCGCCGGAATATCCGAGGAGAAGTTTGGGCTTCGTCGAACGATGAGGATCTGCCTAGCCACATTCGGATCGCCGATCTTTGTATCGAACGTGCCAAGCGCCTAGTCGAAACTGGCAAGGATGTGGTCATCCTTATGGACTCCATCACACGCTTGGCCCGAGCTCACAACTCTTCCAAGAAGTCGGGACGAACTATGTCCGGAGGCTTGGACATCAGGGCCCTGGAAAAGCCGCGCCAGCTTTTCGCGGCCGCCCGCAACACGGAAGAGGAAGGCAGCCTGACCATTGTCGCTTCGGCTTTGATTGAGACCGGTAGCCGAATGGACGACATGATTTTCCAGGAGTTCAAGGGAACAGGCAACATGGAGATGGTTCTCGATCGCAAGGTGGCTGATATGCGGCTCTATCCGGCCATGAACATCGCCTCCTCCGGCACGCGTCGCGAAGAACTACTCATCCCTGAAGACGTGCTTGAAGGCATACATTTCTTCCGTCGAGCTCTCGTGCAGCAAAAGACTGAAGATGCAACCGAGACGATGCTGACGCGGCTATCCAAGACGGAAAGCAACCAGGACCTCTTAGATCTGATTAATCGCTAGCGATCTTCGCTAATCCCCGAGTTCCTCACCCTACTATCCTTGAATATCTCTATTTCCGTCCACTTCTCGCTTGAATTAGCATCTCCTGCTGCCAGAAAAGACGGTTTCCCTCCTCGCCTACGCGGGGAGGTCTCCTTTCATTAAGGCGCTTATCTATGGAAAGTTTCTCTCAACAGTGTCTCGACATGGCTCGTTCCATGCTCAGCCACAACTTGGATTCCATCAATCAGGATGGTACCATTACACCAGTCGAAGGGGAGGCGCCTCGATTGGATGAACCGGGTCACGCGGCCCTGGCTATCGGCGAATTTCATCGAGCAACTGGAGAATCGGAACTAGACGGCAAAGACCTCATCGATCTCGCCGCCCGATGCATTACGGCTCAAGTTTTCCGAGATCCCCCTCAAGAAAACGGTCTCGCCTACGCGGCTCTCGGCCTCTTGTCTTTCGGTCCCTCTAAAGAGCGCAACCCAGTTTGGGAACGATTAGTCGATGAAACGCGGGAGCGCTTGGATAAGCTTCTTTTGAATCGGAGCGACTACGACAACCACTGGCAGATCTTCAACATTGCTAAGGCAGTCTGCCGGTTCAGTCTCGGGCTGTCTAAAAAGGACGAAACAGGCCGACTCATAGAACGCTTCCTTTCCCGGATCGATGAATCCAGCTCCAATGGCTACTTTGACGATGTGGGCGAAGGCCCAGGTGGCGACTTTTCTATCTACGGCGTTCTGGCCTTCGTTTTCACGAGGCAATCGCTACAGTTGCACTCGAATCCGGGCCTCCGCGAACGCAAATTGCCCAGCTTGAGAACCTACGCGCAGAAGTACATCAAGCTGCTGCCAGACATGGTCCGGGAAGACGGGTTGGGTTGGGCCTACTCGAAATCCGCAGGAGCTTATGGGCAAATGCACTTGATCAGCCTGCTCCTCCAAGGATTTCGCGACGGCTGGGTTCCCGAGGACCAGCAGCAGAAGTATTTCGATTTGCTGAGGCGCCTCTTCTACTTCTTCTACGTGACCTATCTGGATCAGGAACATGGATACCTCGTCGTCCGCGATGCTGAGCGCACCGCTTACGCAAACCACACGACGCGATTGGCCAATTTCGATGGAGCTCGATACTTGAGTCAATGGGCCCGGCTTTCCAAAGACATCAAGGCGCCGGCCGGCGGAACCATGGACACTTTCAAGTCGGGTTGCCGCTTCGTGATTTTCGACAAATCGAACAAGAAGGAACAAGGACTGCTGCTTTACCGGGACGTTAAATCCGGTCTGCAGATCCAGATGCCTTTGGTATCCTGCGGCGGCACGGCCACGGCAGACTGCCTGACCTTTCCTCACTCGCCAGGCATATTCGATTGGCCGAACAACACCTACCTGCCCGTAATGCTCCCCGAGCTCACTTTCCGGGGCCAGAAATTCATTCCCGCATTTTATGGAAAGCGCTGCACAACGGGGTTGGGATTCAAGCGTTCATTCTATTTCAGGTATGAACAACCGGATCTTATCAACACGGATGAGAAGATCGTTTCAGATATCGGCTCATGCAAGGTGAGTTGGACCTTTGCCGGCAACAAGATTACCAGCGAGTTTATCTACACCGTTAAGAATCAGATAACGCTTGACAGTTTCCGCTACGTCTTGGCTATCGGATCGCCCCACTCTCAATACCGCGTCGAATCCAGCCCAATGCTGGGACAGGAAGGACTGCGCTGCCTTGTTCAAAAAGACGACTTTCAAGGAACTTGGAAAGAGACCGAGGTCGTGACTAACGACGAAACTTACCGCACCAACTACGGCAATATCCACTACTTGCAGACTCTCGAGCGTGAACATCCTTTGATCATGCGCCCCGGCCAAACCTACCGCTTAGCGGTCTCCTTCGAGCCTGATATTATCGCCGTCGGCGAATCGGAATAGGCTGTATCCTAAATCGGCAGCGGGAATTATCGAAGAATAAGCGATGCTCGCTAAACGCATCATCCCTTGCCTGGACGTTCACGCTGGACGAGTCGTCAAAGGAGTTAAGTTCAAGGAGCTGCGCGACGCTGGCGATCCAGTCGACTGCGCCAAGGCCTACGAGGAACAGGGTGCGGATGAACTTGTTTTCCTGGACATCACTGCTTCTAGCGACGAACGGCAAATCATGCGGCACGTTGTCGAAGCCACGGCCTCCGAATGCTTCATGCCGCTGACGGTTGGCGGCGGCCTCCGCAACATAGACGACATTCGCAAAATGCTCCATAGTGGAGCCGACAAAGTTAGCCTCAACACGGCCGCCATAAACGATCCCAATCTCATTAAGGAAGCTGCTCGCAAATTCGGCAGCCAGTGCGTTGTCCTCGCCATTGACGCTAAACGCGACGGAGACAGCTGGACTGTATTCACCCATGGAGGACGCAACCCAACTCCGCTTGATGCTGTAGAGTGGGCCAAGAAAGGCGTTTCCCTAGGAGCCGGCGAAATCCTCCTAACCAGCATGGACGCCGATGGAACTCTGGCAGGCTATGACTGCGAGCTGACTCGACGCATTTCAGAAGCCGTTGAGGTTCCCGTGATCGCCTCTGGCGGGGCAGGCAATTTGGATCACCTTGTCGAAGTTCTCGAAGACGGCAAAGCGGACGCCGTCCTTGCCGCGAGCATTTTCCATTTTGGCACCTATACGATTGAAGAAGCCAAACGTCGCTTAGCCGACGCGGGACTGCCTGTCAGATTGTAGGGTCGTGGCCTGCGGCGCATGCAAAGCCGGCCCATCTCCCGGTCTTCGCGAGCGAAGACGCTACGGAAGGATTGATCCCACTTCTCAAAAAAAATGATCGATCCTCTTCGAGCAAGACGCGTTGTTTGAACTCAGCCTCTTCCAGGTGGCGGTCCTCCACGGGGCGGGCCTCGACGATCTCCTGGTCCACGAGCTCCACGCGGTCCGCCAGGGCCACCTCTTCTACGCAGGAAGCTCTCATCAGGCTTCCCTTTAAACATACGCGAGATATAGGGAAACGTATCCGTCACGTAGTAATGGTAAATTCCATCCGGATACTCGGGAGTGACTCCGTAACGACCATTGAATTCATCCAAATCGCCCGAACCCTCCACGTATTCCCAATCTTGAGTGAAACGTCCATCGTACTCCCCGCCTGGCCCATCTTCACCCTCGGGCCGCGTTCCCTTCTTGAGAGAATAGCTGGGTCTCATTTCCTTGAGCCCGCTCTTCGGATCGCTGGCATTCTTGAAACCAATATTCGAGTACACTGGAAATCCGTCTGCCGCATAACCGAGCAGAGTGATTTCATTCTCACCTCCATGCTTGTGGATCAAACCGGTAGGAAGGCCATGGTAGTGATAAGTCCCCGAGGGCTGTACGTGAGCATTATTATCATCGATTCCTAAATTCAGATGCCCAGTTAACGCTTCGTAATGCCAATTGGAACGCGGGTTGTTTTCATAGCGCTCGGCCGTTCCCGGCTCGAAAGGAATGCCATTAATGGCTATGCCAAAGATACCCCCATGGGCGGGAATTGGCTCATCAGAAGCCACTGGATCGCGCAGCGTGCGCAGCTTGTGTTCTTGCGGTCGGATAGCGTTCGGATTGCCGCGCGTCGGAAATTCGCCATGTTCATGGTCAGGAACGCCATTGCTTTCGATATAACGATACTTCCCTTCGGTGTAAATCCTGACCTCCGGGCTCGGAAGCTCGACTGCCCCCATCCGGTGAGGCCGCATTCCAGGACCTCGAGGACCCTGCCCAGGCTCAGGACGTTGCCGCTCTTGAGCGCCGAGCCAAAAAGCTCCTGAGAAAGCGAGCAATGCAGCCAACACAACTCTGGCGCAATAGATCGATACCCGCATTTCCATACGATAACCAACTCCTCGTACGGTTTTCCGGTTACACAGGGCGGTAGGAAGGATCGGCTCGATCCTCCATTATGCATGAAAAAAACACCTGATCGAGGCGCATATTGGACTCAAGCCAATGATTCCGATTTCACTCATCCACGCTTGGCATATCGAAGCGCATCGTTTAACTCACTGAGATGATCAAATTTCTTCATACACGCATTCGAGTTAGCGACTTGGAAAAGTCTATCGATTGGTACTGCAAGAATTGCGGCTTCACAGTCCTCAAACGCAACGACAAGAGCCCGGCTGGCAATCAGATCGTCCACCTCGAGCTGCCCGGAAACGCCCACACTTTGGAGCTTACCTACTCGCCCGACTACACAGTAGAATTCCCCGAGGACCTTATACACACCTGCCTGGGAGTAGACGACATCGTCGAATACTGCCAAATGCTGGAAGATAACGGCGAGGAGGTTTGGCCAGGCGATTGGAAAGAGAAATTTACATCGGGCGGCTCCAAGATGGCCTTCATCACCGATCCCGACGGTTATGAAGTCGAGATCCTGGAAAACAAAGGCGAGTTCGCCTAGAGCTAGTCCAAACAGGGATCGCCTGACGGCAAACAGGAGCGTGCTCGCCCCTGGCTCGCGCATGGGTCGTCAAAGTTGAGTGGCAATCGAGTGTAGGAGCGGGTTTATCCCGCGATATCAATAGGGAATTATCGTGGGATAAAACCGCTCCTCAATCCAACATCCTTACGATCTCGCCTTCCACGAAGTCGGCGGCCAGGCGATCGAGCCGCACTTCCGCGCAGCGATTAGCCAAGTCTTCCCCATTAGCGGCATCGCGGGGCACGACCACCCGAATATAATTGTCGGTGTAGGCCGGCCAGAAATCGGGCTTCGGATTCTCGAACAAGACTCGCATTGTCTTGCCCAAATGGGTTTCGTAGAAATCGTATCGTTTTTTTGAAGACAAGCGGCGCAAATAAGCGCTGCGACGCTGCCGATCCTCAATCGGCAATTGATCATCGCGTCTTGCCGCCACCGTTCCCTGCCGCTCGGAAAAGGAGAAGACATGGCAAAAATCGAATGGATTTTCTAGAAATACGCAGCATGTCTCTTGAAACTCGTCCTCTGACTCGCCCGGAAACCCAACCATAATGTCAGTCCCCAGATAGACGCTCTCCACGCTTTCATGAGCCAGGTGGAGGAATTCCAAGTATTGGCTAATCGTATACTTTCTGCGCATTTCCCGGAGGACCTTATCGCTTCCCGCCTGAAGCGGGATATGAAAGAAGGGCAGCAATGCGTGTTGCGGGTCATTCATCCAGTCGAATAGCTCCGTTGGAATGGTGGTCGGTTCGATACTGCTTATACGAATGCGATCGATGCCTTCGATAGCGTTCAGTCCCTCCAAAACACCCAGCAGATCGTCATCTTTAGAGTGATAAGCGCCGATATTGACCCCAGTGATGACGAGTTCCCGCACACCTTGATCGGCTTTCGCTCGGGCTTCAGTCAACAGGTTTTCCAAGTCCCGAGAACGGGAAGCTCCTCTGGCAAACGGAATGATGCAAAAGCTGCAAACAAAGCTGCAACCGTCCTGAATCTTCAGATTGGCTCGCTGATTGAATGGAGCGTCTCCGAAATAGCTTATAGAAAAGTCGTCTTGGCTAATTTTCTCCCGAACGATAATCGGCTTCTCGTTCTTTTCCTGTCCGATATAGTCGACAACGCTCATTTTATCCTGATTGCCAATGATCAGATCCACGCCTTCTATAGCGGCGATCTCCTTGGAGCCCATCTGCGAATAGCAACCGATCACAGCGGTATAGGCATGCGGATTCCGACGCGTGAATTGACGGATGGATTGCCGGCATTTCGAGTCGGCCAGGTTGGTCACTGTGCAGGTGTTGATGATTCCCAAGTCGGCCGGTTCGCCAAACGGGACGATTTCGTAGCCGTCGTCCTTCAAACGCTGTTGAATAAGCAAGGTCTCCGATTGGTTCAATCGGCATCCCAAGGTGTGCAACGAAGCCCGTTTTCTAGATCTGCTTACCATCGCGAAAGGGCGAAAAGGAAACGCCTCCCGTCGACTTTGTCATCAAAAATCGATTTTCGACAGCGAATCGCGCAACACAAACCGAGCGTCCGCTACCAATTTCATAAACGAATCGTTTTGGGTTTTGGACTCGCCCAACTCGAGCCTCACCCTTTGACTCCCGATCCGTGTATTAGCTCGATGGAATTGCTGCAAAAGATCCGAAGCTCCAATCGCCTGGCCAAATGGGACATCAAGCCCTTCGACGCCTGGCTATTTGTTTGCTTCGTGTTTTTGGGATCGTTTCTTCTCTCAGGCCTGTTCGTGTCTGCTTACAGCTTTCTCAGCGGGGCGGAGCAAGATTTCGAATCGCTTCCTTATGTTCTGGCATCCGGATTTGGACTACAGTTTAGCTCAATACTGGCCTGGTATCTCTTCAAGCAATTCGCGGCCTACGAGATCCGCGACCAGCCTGTAAGCTGGTTGGAGGCAACGAAGATCGGGGCAATCGGATTCGTCTGCGTTTATCTAGCATTGATGCCCACTATGCTGATCTGGCGGGCTATTCTAGACGCAACCGGGGTTGCCTACGAGTTTCAACTTCCCGTGCTCCTCGTCCAGAATGGTGGAACTCCTCAGGAAATGTTCTTGATGGTTTGCCTGATCGTTATCGTCGCCCCCATTTGCGAAGAGCTGGTTTATCGCGGATTCCTTTTCCGCTACTTGAACCGCCGGCTACCCAAGGCGTTTTCAATCGCCATAGCATCTGTGATCTTCGCCCTCATGCACTTCAACCTATATAGTTTCATGCCTTTGTTCATCCTGAGCATTGCCCTCTGCATCGTCTATCGAGTGTCGGGAAACCTCATTTCCAGCATTACCGTACACGCCCTTTTCAATCTGGTCAACGTGGTGATGATTTTCCTTATCGACCCCATCGAGCTATGAATCCCTTCACCAGCGAGATTCAAAATCAAGTGGCTTCTCTGGGAGAGATCGAGCTGATAGAACGCATTCAGAAATGGCTCGGCCCATCGACACCTTCTTCCCCCCAAGGCATGGGTGATGATTGCGCCGCAATCCCTATTCCTCAAAGCCCAGGCAAACTTCTGGTAACAACCGATCCGGTCGTCTACCAGAAGCATTTCGACGATTCCGTCGCTCCAGAACAAGCAGCGGCAAAGCTGCTCAAGCGCAACATAAGCGACATCGCCGCTATGGGAGGCCAACCAAAGCATGCGGTAATATCCTTTTCCTTTCCAACCAATCTATCCATAGATTGGCTACAGGCCTTTCATCAGGGCTTATCCAAGGTAGCCCAGTCCTACTCAATTGAAATCAACGGCGGCGACATTTGCGAAACCTCCGGATTTCTCGGAGCCTTTTTAACCCTGATTGGATTCTCAAGCGGCCGCGTTCTGCAAAGAAAGCAGGCCGAGATGGGCTCTCGGATCTATGTTACAGGTTTCCTCGGTGGATCAAGCTCCAAGAAACACCATGCCTTCACTCCTCGGCTGGACGAGGGTCAATGGCTGGCAAACCGAAAAGAGACGATCGCCTGCACGGACCTAAGCGATGGTCTGGGCAAAGACTGCGCCTCCCTTCTCAAGCCCGGCCAAGCGGCTGCACTAGCAGAAAATAGCCTACCCATCAGCGATGCGGCAATCACGTATTCAAAATCAACCGGACGGACACCCGTCGACCACTCCGTCAATGACGGTGAGGACTATGAGTTGCTTTTCGCCATTGAGAATAGCGCATCCATCGCCGCCTTTGAATCCGATTGGAGACAACGGTTCGACACCCCCCTTACCTGCATCGGCACGATCGTCGAGCGAGGCGAGCGCGAGGACGCTGTCCAATTCTCGAGCGAATCGAGCAAAATCAGCTTAACAGGCTATGCCCATTTTGGAAAACCTTAGATCGGGCCTAACAACCCTTTCCAGCGAAGAGACGATCGATATCGGAGCATCCCTAGCTTCCGAACTGCCCGAGAATGCTATTCTCACGCTTGAAGGAGACTTAGGCGCGGGGAAAACGACATTCGTCAAAGGTTTGGCACAAGGTCTATGTATCCTGGAAACTATTACAAGCCCAACCTTCAATATCTTTAATTACTATCGTAGTAGAGATGGCCAGACAACTCTGCTTCACATGGATGCCTACCGACTAGAAGGAGCTCCGAACATGGCGGAAGAACTGATGCTTGAAGATTTCATGAAGCCTCCCTTCTGCCTGGCAATAGAGTGGCCCCAGCTGCTGGGAGCCCTACCTTGGAAGCCCACATTGGAGCTGGTTTTTTCTATCGAATCGCCAGGCAAGCATTCGATTCGAGCCATTTAGAGTAGGGGGCGATCTCCGAGTGCTATATTGGGCCCCAGATTTTGGCCGATTAGCTTTCGGCCAATCATACACTGGCATCCGTGAGCGCCCGGAGATCGCCCGCTACCGTTCTCAACTCAACTCTTAACCTCAACAGACTCAACATCCGCCTCGGATTCATTCGCCGAACCTTCGGTCTTGTCTGATTCTGGCTCGGCTTCAATCTCTTCAGATGATTCCTCAATGTCAGACATCGAGCCCTCCTGATTGTCAGGTTCCTCAGTCTTTGCCGCCGATTCAGGAGCGTTATCCTCCCCTTCCTCGGCGCTCGGCTCTTGTTCATCAGGAACGACGTCCTCGTTGCTCTCAACCTCGCTCAGAGTGGCCTGCGGATCAGCACTACCGACTTTCGTCTCCCGCGCCTCTGACGCCAATTCTTCGGAGTTAGCATCATTCGCCTCATTGCCTAGCTGTTTAGCTTTCACCTCATCTGTAACTTCAACGGATTCACTGGCAGCCACAGGCGCATCCGAAGATTCCTCCAGTTCTTTCTTGGACCCGCCTTCAGGACTCGAGACGCTGAGAGGCTTAGAAACGGCCTCCGCCTTAGGCGCGTCTTGCGGCTTGACTCTTTGCGACTGCGCCTCGGCAACCTTTTCCTCGCCGGACTTTACATCCAGAATCGGCTGCACAACCAGCGAATCGTCAGCGAAATGCGAAATGTAGCCATCGGCTATCAACCAATGGAGATCCTGAAAAAGCTTCTTTTCATCGTATTCGGTATCCGGATGCGCTTCCTGCAGCCACGCCTTGTATTGCGAAGGCAACTCCTTGACCTTCACCCCGGCATTGAGCTCCACGTAATGGATCAGGCGATCAAGTGAATCGGACATGACCCGCCCGGGCTGGCGAAAGTTTCGCTTAGCCGCGCAAATGTAAGTGACCCCTTTTGAGCCGCGCTTGTAAATGCTGAAATTCTCCCGACGCAGCCTTCCGCGAATCAAGTTGGCCGTCTTGAGGGGAAATCTTCGCTGGCGGGCAAGCTCGCCACTGACGGCCCGACTAACTTCCGTGTCGGGATATTTGTCGATCGTCACACCGGGAACGCGGGCATAGTTGACGGTCTTGACTATCTTATCCCGCTGCGTTGTTCGCAGATAGACGAGCGCTTCCTTGAGCGTGTCGAAGGTTTGCACTGTCTCGCCTTCCTCAGGTTTCGTCGAATAGCGGATCGTTTTTTTCATCGATTCCAGCCATTCGTTGACCGCCTCTTCCTCTCGATCCTGAACGATGGCGCTCTGGAATCGCTCGAAGGAGGCATTACCTATCTGAGTCTGAAAGTGCTGGTTAACAAATTCCTCGTAACGATGATAGTTCGGCGGTCCCAAGATTTTCTTGGTCATGCCGCAACGATTGACGAAGGGGAAATTTCCTGAAGGCGGTTCCGTTTCTATCTCCTCTTGATCGAAAAAGGCATCCACATGGTTGGCTATGACATGCTGGATGGCTTCTTCTTCGGTTTCGAACGGCATGCCGTCAGGAATCGCGACCGCTACGCGTTCCGCCTGTTCGCCCTCAGCCCCCTTGCGTGTAACGCTGGCGACGTAACGTTCCGATTTCTCTAAAAAGATACGAGAAACTTCAAACAACTCGTAAGTAATGTGATTCGTCCTGAGCGCTTTGATAATCGTCGCAAAGCCGTCGTCATCGGGGTAAAAGCCAACCTCGAACACCGGGCTTTCATAGGACCTATCGAATTGTGGTCGCCCATGCCGCCCATCAAACCTTCCCTGGCCTCTCCTCTGGGAAGATTCCCGTCGGTCGCCCTGTTCGGAAAAATCCGCTCTGGATCCATCTCGTTTGTCACCAGAGGAAGGGCCTCTTTCCCCAAAGGGGCGCCGGTCTCTGGCTTCCTTGCCAGCCCCGCCCTTTCGACGATCCAGCCGTCGCTGCTGCCCAGGGGATCGCCCCGATCCAGACCTTCGATCGCCTCTTGGCTTTTCTCCGGCATCGGTCCATTCGGTACCGAAGCTGAAGCTCTTCAAGTCTGACAGATCAAGCGGGTTGGGCGCTTCCTGTTCGTCCTTGGGTCCCTGGGAACTCGGCTCAATCATTTGAAATCTTTAAAAAGGAGGCTCTCGCCCCCCGAATGGTTTGCGGTTTGTGTAAGCGTGACAATGGTTGGATCTACGTGATCGCTTGACAAATAGATGCAAGAAATCCCATAATCAACCCAATAGAGTCCATAAATCAATTTGTTTGTTTTGACGCTTTACATCGCCTCCCAAGTTTCCTTTTTTCCCATTCCCCCTATGCTCAGGTGGTGGAATTGGTAGACACGTACGCTTGAGGGGCGTATGGCTTATGCCGTGCGGGTTCAAGTCCCGCCCTGAGCACCAATTTTTTATTAAATCGTCGATCATAAACGATTTAAACTAGGAGATAGAGATCTCCTGCAAGATCCAAACAGAATTACCCCAGTTAGCAAACTAGCGTTTCCCAGAAGTTACTATTTTGCTCACTCTCCTCCAGTTACCTTAGGAATACATTCTAGAGCAAACAGCTTTCTTGTCCGATAGACGGAGGTTTATCGATTCCCCTCCCTTACACCGATCCATCGTCTACTCCTGTACCGTTTTTTCCCAAACAGCAGCCTTCTCCAAGATGCGCCGAACCGCTTCATCAATCGTTTGCGAGAAATCGCGATACCAGAGTCCCACCCCATGAAATGGCGCTGGGCAATGGAGGCAAACTAGCTCATCCACGATTGCCCTCAATTCTCGGCAGGTCTCCGGCACCCCAACCGGAACGGCAACAACAAGGCGCTCGATTTTCAACTGGCTCAAGGCATTGGCCGCCGCTAGCATCGAAGCGCCGGTAGCCAAGCCGCCATCAATCAGAATAACGGTCTTGCCTTCCAGATTCCGGAACGGGCTATCACCCTAGTACAGCTTTCGACGACGCTCGAGTTCGCGCCTCTGAATTTAAACGACACGATTCACCGTTGACTGCGGAATCTCAAGCTCAGGCTTGATGGGTTCGTTGATATAAAGAATGCCTCCTTCTGCGATGGCGCCCATGGCAAATTCCTCTTACCCCTGCACGCCTAGTCTGCGCACCAGCAAAACGTCGAGCGGCAGCTGTAGGGCTTTCGCCACTTCAAAAGCTACCGGCACGCCGCCACGAGGCAAAGCGAATACGAAGGTGTCCGCCTTCCCCGCTTATTTCGCCAGGGCCATCGCCAGTTTCTGTCCCGCTTGAGCCCTGTCTTGGTAGTACATAGGCCTAGTAGAGTGAATTTGAAACCATTTCGTTGTCTCTCTAGCCGCCTTTTCCAATGCTCCCGGTTCCTCGAACAAGCGCGTGGCGCCGGGTATGACTCTTAGCTCTGAACGGCCGTTGAGATGCCTGAGGGCCTCCCGATTGAGGGCCAAGACTTGGACACCGGCTTTCCCGACGATCAGCAAAGAGGGAGCGACTACCCTTGACAGATACTTACCCGCAAGATCGGGACGCCCACCTCGAGAAACGACCGTAGCGACATCGCTTCTTCGGGCAGCGGCAAAAAGCGCCGCGCCAACCCCGGTGCTCGATCCAAAATAGCCGATTTTCAAGAGACTCGTTCGGGGATGGCTCTTTCCTCAATCCGCGATCTCGACCAAGCGATCGGAACGCAATGGAATGTCGAAACGCAACTCGCCTATGACACTATCCAGACGCTCCTCTTCTACCGTCAGCAAGTCGGTAAGCAGTGTCGCCCTTGCCGCCCTTTGAAGAAACTCGGCCACAAACCAATTGCAAGGGCTGAAGCTAATACTACCGCTTCCGTGAGCGAATATCACTATTCCACTAGCGCGCTCGGGCACCGTCGGTCGACCCTCAAGGGAAACCTTTTAAAGCGGGATGCCCACCTCAAGATCCCGTATCCTATCTTCTATGCTTTGTCCGTTTTTACTATCCATCGCCAATATGCGTCACCGGTAGAGACCTTGGCATTCTCCGGGCTATCTCCAAGCGCCCACAAACGAGCCTAACTCACGCTAATAATGGGAGCCTAGGTTCCAACGGGATTGGACATTCTCCCAAAAGATGAACTAGGCAGCCGAACTGGCTCAGGCGACTCTTAGTCGAGCCGCCTGAACCTTTGTTTGCTTTTTTCCTTTGGCCCACCACCTTGAGCAGTTCCTGGGCTGCTTCAGGGGTGTTGACAACTCTTCTCCTCCATGCGAGGAACCTAGAAGGGCTTCGCAGTGGCCTACTGACCTCCTCCCAAATCCGATAAAATCATTTAACGTAATTAATTACTGGTTACGACCATCTCCCGTTCCTTTCAAAACCGTCACAGGATCGCTCTGCCCTTTGATCCACCAAGGCTGATGGGGTAGTCGCGGGCAAAAGGGCATTCCGGGCCTTGGCAAGGACGGCCGTGGGAGTCCATTTCCAACTGTATGGCAGCCCGCGTCGCCAGCTCAACCAGATCCTCTAGTTCGTTTTCCTCCAGGTTCTGGCCATTGACACTTAGGGGATGGAATGCCCTGATCGCGGATCGGAAGGCTTCCAAACAGGTCTGATACAGGGCTACGCATACCGGCTCGTGCATTCGGCAATCGACGGTCTTTCCCATAGATAAATTCCCACCGTTTGTCGGCAGCGACGCACAAGGATCCTCATCCTCGCTAAGAAAATCCGTTATGCGGAAAACCGAGTCCAGAATGCCGCCAAAATTCGAACGATCTAGCAGGTCGGCAAAAAAAGACTGCTCATCAGGCCACGATTCCAGCAAGCTTATCCAATTATTGAGGATATACGGCTTGAGCGATCGAAGCGGTTCGTGGATTTCGTCTTTGCCGCGCCGAGAGGACGGGATTGAGGGTGAGGCATTGCCCCTGAAGATGCCCGAGGCATCGATGATCGAGTTGGAGGAATCTCTTGGCATAGGTATTGGAAGGAATTTCAGAGCTTCTTTTTGGGCCATCCATTGGATAGGGACGGCGCGTATTTGATGCCTGGGAAAATACAGGCATCTACATTTTTTTAACATTGGTGGATAAACTGAACCTTTCTAGGAAATTTTCCTAGAAAGTCTGAGGCGGCTATGGGTGTAAACCTTGTCTGGATTATGTGTTTACCTTCTGTATATCAATGTGTTATATACGATTTAGTATGCCGCTTTTTCAAAACTAAGCGATTATTTCCATGATCGGGAAAAGCGGGCCTAGAGACTGGACCTGAAGCAAAGTATTGCCAGATCGCCTTGCCGGTTTAAATTGGGCGAGATGGCTCAACTAAAAACCAAGCCCGGTTCGAGTTCCCGACCAAAAGCAAAGGCGGCGAAAAAGTCCACGAAACGCGAAGCCCGCGCCTCGGCAAACCCTCAAGCATCTTCCCTATTTCCCATCGTCGGCATTGGAGCGTCAGCTGGCGGACTCGAGGCGCTTCAAAAATTTTTTGCTCATATGCCAGCGGACACAGGCATGGCATTCGTCGTAGTTACGCATCAGCAACCGGGGCGAGAAAGCTTGCTGGCGGAGTTGCTGGGGAGGTCGACGACTATGAAAGTTGCCGAAGCATTCGATGGAGTAAAGCTCGGGCCAAACCACGTTTATGTTGCCCCGCCCAGCAGCAACCTGGCGCTTCTAAACGGCGCCTTGCATCGAATGGATACAGAGAAAACAGATATTCCTCCATTGCCCATCGACTACTTTTTTCGCTCGCTTGCAGAGGATCAGAGAAAACGGTCTATCGGAATCGTGCTGTCGGGCATGGGCACCGATGGGGCGCTTGGCTTAGCGGCAATCAAAGGCGTGTCAGGGTTGACTATCGTACAGGACCCATCGTCAGCGCTGTACGCGGGAATGCCTTCTAGCGCAATTGCGACCCATTCAGCGGATTATTCGCTAATTCCCAGCGAGATACCAAAGCGCCTGATTACCTACACGAAAGAGCCTTATTTTTTGGGAAAAATAATCGCTCCCGAATCGCCAGCGATAACTGAAGAGTCCTTGCAGAAGATTTTCGTTCTGTTGCGAAGCTGTACGGGGCACGACTTTTCTGGCTACAAGAGAAACACGCTTCGCCGGCGAATCGAGCGGCAGATGAACCTGCATCAAATCCCGGAAACGAGCCAATATGTCCACTACCTGCAAGAAAACTCCAAAGAAGTAGAAATACTCTTCAAGGAGCTGCTGATAAGCGTTACGAATTTCTTTCGCGACCCAGAAGCCTGGAGAGCGCTGAGCGCATCTCTCACGGAGCTCATTAAATCGCGTCCAAAAAACTACACTATTCGAACTTGGGTACCAGCCTGCGCGACAGGCGAGGAAGTCTACAGCTTGGCTATCACCCTACGCGAGTGCATTGACAAAGCCAAAAGCCACTTGGATGCCCAAGTGTTCGGTACGGATCTCGACATGGAGGCTGTAGACGCGGCGCGGAGCGGTCTATACCCGGAAGGGATCGCTGCGGACATTTCAGCCAAACGGCTGGATCGCTACTTCACTCGGGAAGATGACGCCTACCGCGTCCGCAAGGGTATTCGCGAAATGGCCATCTTCGCTCCACAAAATGTAACCAAAGACCCGCCATTCACTAGGCTGGATCTGATCTCTTGCAGAAACTTGCTCATTTATTTGAATTCCGACTTGCAGAAGAAGCTGTTACCAATTTTTCACTACGCTCTAAAGCCCGGCGGCTTGTTATTTCTCGGTCCTTCGGAAACAATCGGTGCCCTGACCGAATTGTTCGAACCTGTCGATAAACGCTGGAAGATTTTCCGCCGCAAGGAAAGCCCCCTAGGCTCCCGCGCGTTGCCGGAAATCCCCACTCAACCGCTAACTGGCGACGAGGGGAATTCCCCAGCGGCGGCCTTCGCTCCGACACCGAGCCGACAGCCGCCGATTTCTGACCAGGTCGAGCGTTTGCTCTTGGCCCGTCTCACTCCAACCAGCGTTGTGGTAAGCGAAAATGGGGACATCGTCTATATACATGGTCGTTCCGGAGAATATCTGGAACCAACGGAGGGGAAACCAAAATCGAACATACTGAAGATGGCCCGCGAGGGGCTGAAAATCGAATTGGCGTCTGCCCTTAGAAAATGTTCAGCTAAAGAAGGCGAGATAGTCAGCGATAACGTGCGATTGAAAATAAATGGGAATTTCGCCCACATCCGACTGTCGGTCTCGAAAATAGTAGAACCTGACAGCCTGAGCGGATTGTTTCTCGTGACTTTCCTCCCCATCCCTCCTTCAAATTCCGAGTCTTTCAGGGAGCATGAGTCAAAACTTCAACGGAAGTCCGTTAAACGCGAGCGACTCGAACAACTGGAGCAAGAACTGCAATACCTGAAAGAATCGCACCAAACTACCCTCGAGGAATTGGAAACTTCAAATGAGGAACTCAAATCCACCAACGAGGAGCTGCAATCGACCAACGAGGAACTGCAGAGCACGAACGAAGAGTTGGAAACGTCGAAAGAAGAGATGCAATCGCTCAATGAAGAGCTAATCACGGTCAACGCCGAACTGCAATCGAATGTAGTCGACCTATCTCAAGCTAGCGACGATATGCAAAATCTGCTGAATAGCACCGAAATTGCTACAGTCTTCCTAGACAACGAACTGAATATCAAGCGATTCACCGATCAAGCGAAAGGAATCGTGTCCATCCGGCAGAACGACATCGGTCGGCCGCTTTCTGATCTTGCCTCTAATCTCGAATGCGAGGATCTCATGGCCGATTGTCGGGCAGTGCTAAGCAATCTGGACCTCTGGGAGCGAGAGGTTAAAACTAGGACTGGGGTATGGTACCTTATGCGGATCTTGCCTTACCGAACCGCCAACAACGCGATCGACGGACTGGTTCTGACATTTGTCGGCGTCAGTAAACTCAAGGAAGCCGAAAGTAAATTGGCCTCCACCAATGCTAACCTGGAGAATATGCTGGAAAGCATGTCTCGGCTTCAAGAGGTCGGCACCCGCTTCTCCCGTAACTCTACCAATCCCAAGAGATTCCTGAAGATGGTGCTGAGTTGCGCGACAAAGATTGCCGGAGCGGATAGAGGAAATATCCAACTCGTTGATCTGGAATCGGGGAATTTGACGATACAGGCCTTTAAAGGTTTCGAAAAGCCGTGGCTTGAATTCTGGGACAGCGAGACGAAGCGCGGCAGCGGCACTTATTGCACTGCGCTTCGGAAGAAAAAGCGTGTCGTTGTCAAGGACGTCAGAGTAGACCCCATGTTCGTAGGGACGCCAGCCCTCGATATCCAATTGCAGGCAGGCGTTCTCGCCGTCGTGTCGATCCCTCTGACCACCTATGACGGCAAGCTGACAGGCGTCATGTCAGTGCACTTCAATCAGCCACATGAACCCGATGATCGGACCCTGCATGTGCTCGAATTGCTGGCCCGCCAGGCTGCTGAGTTTCTCACTCCACATTCAAAATAGGAAACCATGGGCCCCCAATCTCGCCAAAAAAGCAACTCCCGATGACCAAGAAGAATAAGAGCTCTAAGTCAGCTGCGAGTCTGCGCAGAAAGGCGGAGGAATTGCTTCGAGCCAATCGCACCCAAACCCCGGCGATGGCGATCGAGGATGTCCAAGCCCTCATACACGAACTGAGCGTGTATCAGGTCGAATTGGAAATGCAAAACGACGAGCTCCACAAATCTCAAGTAGAGCTGACCGAGTCGCGTGATCAGTATTCAAATCTTTACGACTTCGCTCCCAATGGCTATCTTACGTACAATCCCGATGGCAAAATTCAGCAAGTGAACCTAACCGCTTGCGACATGCTCGGCTTCAATCGGCAAACACTCCTGCGGATGAACATCTCGAATCTCGTGCTTCCGGAATCACAGGACTGCTGCTTCCAGCATCGGCAAGCAGTCTTTTCCAGCAAAGAGAAACGGACCTGCGAATTGAAAATGAAAACGGCGGAAGGGAAAGTCTTGGACGTGTATCTAGAAAGCGTTGCCTCTGGAGAGGGGACCGCCCGCCTTTGTCGAACAGCGTTGATCGATTTGACTGCGGAGCGAAAAATGGAGCGGCAAATTCGGGAAAGCGAACAACGCTACCGTCGTCTAACGGAGGCGGTTACCGACTGCGTCTGCACCGCCGAAATCGAACATGGCCGCATTGTCGATACCACTTATGGAGCGGGCTTAGAACACGTATCCGGCTACACCCCAGAAGAATTAAAGGCTGACGGGACGCTACTCGCTTCTATCATCCCCCCGGAAGATCGCGATCGAATCGACGGGAACACGCAAAAGCTTTTCTTCGGCGAAACACCCGAGCCAACAGAGCACCGGATTATCCGCAAAGATGGCTCGATCGAATGGGTAATTCGATACATCTCGCCCCAATACGACATGGATGGCCTGTTGACTGCCTACGACTGCCTTTTTAGAGTAATTACAAATCGTAGAGTGGCCGAGGAGGCCTTAAGGAGATTAAACATCGATCTCCGTCGAACGCTGAGAGTTCGCCATTCGGAAATCACAAAAGGCATTTCCCTGATCAATCTGCTCACCGAAGCTATCTCCAATCTGAACGAAGGGATAATGATCACCGAGTGTAGTGATGAGAAACCAACTCAGAGAATCGCGTTCGCCAATTACGCCCTCTGCCGGATCTCCGGCTTTACGGAAAACGAGCTGTTGGGCCAGAGTCCTAGGGTCGTCCTTCGCGGCGGAGATACTCGCGACTTTCTCAAATGGATGGATGTCAGGGAACCATCTAACATCGAAATGATTAACAGCAAAAAAGATGGTAGCTCGTACTACAGCGAGATCTCATTGACGCCGATTTTCGATTCTCAAGGCCGGCGCACCCACTTAGTCACGATTCAACGCGATATCTCTTCGCGAAAACTGATCGAAGCAGATTTGAAAAATCGTGAAGAACGGTTGCGGACCATTCTCACCACAGCAAACGACGCTATTATCAGCATCGATCGAAAATGCTCGATTATCACTGTCAACCCAGCGGCCGAGCAAATGTTTGGCTGTATGGAGGAGCAACTCCTCGGTCAAAAGCTCAGCAAATTTATACAGGACCTGGGCTGCGACCAAACTGGCCATCCGACACAGCTTTCTTCTGTGAACGGAGAATTCGTTTGCTGCCGGAAAGACGGAGCGATCTTGGAAGTCGATATGAGTATTAGCGAAGTCGATCACCTAGGGATTTACACTGCAATTCTACGCGACGTAACAGGCCGCAAGCAAGCCGAGAGGAGACTGTTGCAAATCAGCGAGGAAGAGAAGCGAGAATTGGCTCAAGATTTGCATGACAGCGTGTGCCAAGAATTGCGAGGAATCGCCTATTTGGGTGAAGCTCTAACTGAGAAGCTCAAACAATCGTCGCCAGATAACGTGGCTTTGGCTAAACGCATCGCTAGCGGAGTTATCAAAACGATGGAGGGAGCCCGCAAGCTTTCGCATAGCCTAGATCCTATTATGATTGAAGGCTCCCGAGGATTGGTAGTCTCTCTCAGACACTTGGCTGATACCACCAAGTCTCTTTTCAAGATCGATTGCCAATTCAAGAGCTTCGATTCTCCTCAGCTAAAAAACCCTGAAGTGCCAATCAACCTCTACCGCATCACTCAAGAGGCCATACATAATGCCTTTCGCCACGGTGGGGCCACTCGCATTACGATTACTCTCAATCGACACGATGACCAAGCTATCCTAAAGATCCTGGATAACGGGTCTGGTCTTCCCGAGGGCCAAGTAAAAGCGCCTGCTGGCTTGGGCCTGCGAATTATGAGGAACCGCATCACATCGCTGGGAGGGCGAATAACCATTCGTAACCGAATCCCTAATGGGGTAGAAATTACTTGCTTCGCGCCCTGCCGATGATACATTTTAAACGTGAACGAGCTCAAGAATTCTACTTTTACCCATGAAGTTAACATCCTAGTCGTCGACGACCATCCGTTCATACACGAGGGCTTGGAAGCAACGCTGTCGATTCATGAGGATTTGTTCATCTGCGGCGAAGCTAGAACAGCGAGGGAAGCCTTGTCCCTTATCGAGAAACACAAGCCGGACGTCATCATCTCAGACATCAGTCTCGGCAACAAAAGTGGCCTCGAGCTGATTCGGGACTTGAAACAGCTATATCCCCAGTTGCCGGTAGTGGTTTTATCGATGCACGACGAAACAGTCTATGGTCTTCGGGCCTTGCAGGCCGGCGCCAAAGGCTACGTCATGAAAAGAGAAAAGACTTCCAAACTAGTCGAGGCCATTCGCCAAGTCTTAGCTGGCCATATATACGTAAGCCATCAACTTTCGACGCATCTCGTATCTGAATTATCCCGATCAAAAGGGAAAGCCTCCAACCAGACCGGCATCAATTTGCTAACCGATCGGGAATTCGAAATATTCCAACTAATCGGCAGCGGTAAAAAGACTTCGGAAATCGCGAATGCTTTAAGCATTTCCATTAAGACGGTAAACGCTCACCGCTCCAATATACGGGAAAAGCTAAGCTACGATTCATTTAACGATCTCCTGGTTAACGCCGTTCGCTGGATCGAATCGGCGGCGTGAATACCGCTGCTCAAAAGGGCCGCCCTCCGGGTACAACTTACCATTCTATAAGGTCGGGAGAATGGAGAATCTTTCTTGTTACTATATTAACACCTGTACATTAACCCTCTGGACGCTCTTTTTGAGATTGTTCAGAGAGCTGAAGCTGCCTACAAATCGGGGTCTACGGCTTTTGCCAATCGCTTGAGTCTTTATATAGCTATCGGTAGCTTAGACCGCCCTATTGGTTCGAATCGACCTGAGAGTAAAGCTTCTTCAGCTTCCGCAAGGCCTCGTCGAAAGCATCCTCGGCAGCATCCGCGAAGTGTTCGCCAAAATCGTGCCTCATGGTGACATCAATACCTGATCGGATACCGTGAATCATTCCGAGATTAAGCGGCTTTCCATCGGAGTCATAATAGATTGCCGATCCGGCAAACTCGAAGAAATTCGCTCGGTTGCGACTCCAATCGAAGAGACGAATCTCTAGGCGGTTTCTCGGATTTTTCGGTAGCTGCTCATTGTATGTCAAGCTATAGTCACCAAGCCATTTCTTACGTTTGGCAGCCTCGTAAAATGCCGGTTCTATCAATTCCTCGCGAATCAATTCGGCTTCGAGATCGATGAGACCCCGAATATCTTCAATGTTGACGCTCAGCTCGCTGGTATCCTCCGCGTTAATACCAATAATTAAGCTATGGGCGGCCAAGATAGCAACAAAGCCTCTCATGGAGATAGCTGCAACGGCCATGACTGACGGGCGCGGAGAAAATCGATTCTCTCCCCGCCCGCGATGGCTGCTGGGCAAATTATGGAAATACGGTATTTTCGAAAAAATTGTTTTCATTGTATACTTATTAAGACTACAATTTTTCAGATCGTTTCTGGCTAATTTTTCTGCAACTTGAAAATTTCCCAATGCTTTATCCCGCTGGAAATCCGCAATATTGTTTCTAGTCGATTTCGATGATTCTCCCCGCTTCGCGCTTTTCGCCCGTTTTCGGAATAGTCAGAGCCAATACGCCATCACGGAATTTCGCTTTGATCTCGTCAGATTTGGCATCGGGAGGCAAGTTGAGGACACGTTGGAATGAGCCGTAGGAGCATTCTCTTCGATGGAAGCTGTCGTTCTTCTCTTCTTCTTCGAGCCGCTTTTCGCCGTGAATAACAAGCGCATCTTCCTGGATATCCACCTTGACTCCTTCTTTGTCCACGCCTGGCACTTCCAGCTTAATTGTATAGCCCTTGTCCGACTCGGAGATATCGACCATGGGTTTTAAAAAACCCGGTCTTTCTGCGAGTGCGCCAATTCGGGATGGCGAAGCTGGCCAATTCGATGTCAGGAAGTCGTCGAACAGGCGTTCCATTTCCCGATGTAGGCGGGCAATCGGCTCAAAGCCATCGCCATGGCGGGTAGCTAATTCGTATTTAGCCTTCGTATCGGGCTCTTCGGATTTGAACCAATTCCAAGGGGCGAGTTGTTTTAATTTCATGAAAGTCAATCCAGTTTTCGATAATTGAATGCTAAGTTGATTTAGAGGGGTCCTGGCCGAGTTTGGGGGCTGTACCGCGACTTCGTCTTCGTTTGCCGCGTTCGGGAACTAGTAGTCTCTCGCTCGCTCCTCCCCTTGCCTACCGAGCTTTCCACCCTAAGTGATGCTCGACAGAAGTAACCATATCATCCAAAAGATGCACTTTATCCCGACGATCTTCTATGGTAATACTGGTCAACACCCGTCCATGACTTTCGATAATAGCTTCGTGGCAACTCTCGATAACGTCCAAAACTTGATCCAATCTACCCTCGATACCAGTTTCTATCGGACCTAACCAGTATTCGAGACTCATGTCTTCTAGAATTTCGATTACTTTCGCGTCATCCACGCTCATATGAGCTTTGTCGACAGAATGGATAGCGAATTCGGCGAGCACACGCCATGCCACGTTTTCAGCCAAATCTAGAGATACTGACCCGTTCGACAGCGAAGCCGGTTCTTCACTTTTCGAAACCCGTCCTTCTTGCCTAGTTTCCCCTAACAGTGCCTCCGTTGCCATGTCCAGGACTCCGGTTCACGTTAATTGGATCTCGACGGCTTTCTTTTCAGGCGTCTCGGACTTGGGCAACTTTACCGTCAACAGCCCGTCTTTGTAGTTAGCCTTTATATTCTCTGTATCGATATTGTCTGACAACGTGAAACTGCGTCGGAAGCTTCCGAAAGAACGCTCGATGCGATGGAACTTCTTCTCCTTTTCCTCTTTCTCGATTTTCCGCTCTCCCGAAACAATCAGCATTCCATCGACAATGGTAAGCTTTACGTCTTCCTTTTTTACGCTTGGAAGTTCGGCAGTAATGGTAAAGGCCTTATCATCCTCGCCAATGTCGACAACGGGCCGCCAGTTTTCCTGCTCGACCAATTCGCTGGTCTTGCCGCCATTGAGCTTGGCTGGCTCGTAGCCAAACACGCTTGCCAGTCGATCTTGAAATACATCGAGTTCTTTGAAGGGATCCCAACTTGTTACCGCTCTCATTTTAGTCTTTTTTCGATTTTTGTATGTTTTACTCACTGCGTTTGCAGCCGCTTTAGATGCTTACGCTTTGTAGCCCACGCTCCGACCGGAACATGTCCAGCCAGTCGCGAAGCCCCTCTTTTGTTAGGGCGTCATAATAGCGGAAATGGGACATCCAATCTATTGGCGAAAGAGCTGATCGGCTCTAGGAAATTATCCTAGAATCGCCTCCCCATGCAAGTAGGCGCCTATTCGATACCGCCTGCGGCTAACGCTAATTCGAAGTACGCCTTGAGCGCATATTGCTGGATCATTCGCTGGGTGTTGAAAAACGGCCCCTTCAACGCTATCGAGTACTGCATAATGTCAATAAAGCGCTGGCGATCCCCATAGAAAAGCTGCATTACACCGTATTCAATTTTTTATACATACTTTCTGAATCGCTGGATCCTTGTCTGGAATCGGCATCTTGACGGCTCGATTGGTCGCCAATCGAATAACCCGTAACTCCTTCAGCACACCCCTCTATCCACCATCCATCCAGAATACTGAAACTGGGCACTCCGTCGAACCCGGCCTTCATCCCCAGGTGCCCGAGGCCTCCATTGGGGCCAATGGCGTATTGACCCACACATCCACGCCCGCTGCCAGTATTCTGGCAAGATTCATATCGTAGTTCTCGAGATATACCAGTTTGACCTCTGAGCCCAGTTCCCCGATAGACCTACAAATTCGCTGGATGATCTCCTCGCCTCCGGAGTCGTTGGGATGCACCTTGCCAGCGTAGATGATCCGCAAGGGACCACCCCCGTTTTAGCGATGGATTTCAACCGGCTCAAATCCGTTAAAAGCTAATCAGCCCTTTTGTACCAGGTCGCTCGACGAGCGAAACCCAAAGTCTGCACCTACATCTCCATCGCCGTATTCGCCCGGTCATTTACGAGTTCAATCAGGGAACGTTTCGCTTTCATGTGAGCCGACCAGATTTCCAGGGGCGGTACCCCCAATGCGTAACGCAAGCTAAAATTATCCGCCCGCCAACCAGAGATTCGGGAATCGAATAGTTCCTGAAATTCGGGACAGACCCAGGTTGCGGCATGCACTCCGTTGGTTATGTGCTCGATCTGAAACGGCTCGAACACCAAGCTCGATATCTCCGCGTGCCGCTTGTCAACTCCTTGCACGTAGTGACTTACATGCAACGCCAAGTAGGTCAGAACCAGAGTTTCGGTAACAAGGGGTAGCAGGTCTGTGTCATACAGGCCCACTTTCCTCTGCAGCGTCCTGCTGACAGTCTGATTCACCGCTACTTCTGGATCTTCGATGATATCCTGCCAGCGTCCCAGCACACGCTCAGCCAAATCCATGGGAAACTGCTCGTGACCCGCTGGCACGGGTGTGTGCGAGGCGAAGATGCTTTGAGGGCTGACCGCTTCGATATCTTCGCTATCGATCGATCGCCGTTTGTGGTTCGCCAAACGTTCGTCGAGCAATTCCAAAACCAGCAAACTCGAATGGCCCTCGTTCATGTTGAAGCGTTGGACTTGCCTAAAACCAAAAGCCCGCAGCACCTACACTCCACCAATTCCAAATATGGCTTCCTGATATAAACGATAGTAGGCATCGCGTCCATAAAGGTAGCGCGTCAGCGTCCTGTCCCAATCCGAATTTTTCGGCAAATCCGAATCCAAGAGAAAGACCTGCAACGCATAGCCAGATTGGACCATGACTTCATATTTCCAAGTCCGCAGGCGAGCGGTCCGGTTTTCCACAGTTAAAGCAACGCGTAGTCCCGTATCGGAAACGAATCGCTCAACCTCCCAGTCGGAAGGGATTCGTGTTGCCACCCACTCGAGTCCAAAGACTGGGTAAAATACCCTTTTCTGTGTAATACCATAATCCCTACAAGCAGAATGCTCAGATCCGCAGCTGCTCTGACCGTATCGCCAGCCAGAACCCCAGACCACCGCCGTACGTAGGCATCGGCGGACCGACCGCGATTTCCAAAGAGAAGTAAGCTATTTTTTGTTCGTCACCTAGCTCGTGCTGAACCTCAAAACATTGAGCTAAATCAATCGCCCCGTCAACTCATTGCGCCATGGATTTCGATCATTGACCGCAACCAACCACTCCATCGAAAGCGGATAATCCACCAACAAGAAAATATTAATAGGCACACGCCATAACATATTTCTAAGACGGGAATCGGTCCGCTAGGACAATTTCCTAGAACCACTCAGCTATTCCGCTAATAGCCCCAATAGCGCATTCGCAGTAGTTTATAACTACAGGATCAAGAGGTTTCAAATTTGTACGCGGCTCCGCAAAATTTTGCTCCACGAAACGGATAGTTCTAATGTCATAAATAATTAAATATAACTATATCAAATATAGGAGAAATCACGCTGAAAGTTATCGAAGTACTCGCCGAATCGGAGAAAAGCTGGGAAGATGCCGCTCAAAATGCAGTCACCCATGCCAGTAAAAGCCTGCGCAATATCGATTCGATATATATCAAGGACAAGGAAGCCAAGGTCGAGAACTACCAAACAACCAAGTACCGCATCAATGCTAAGATACCCTTTTCGCTGGACGATTAGGGCTTTGGTTCAAACCGAATAAACTCGGTCAATTCCCTGCCCCTATCAAGAAAAGTCGTCTTGTGCCAGAACCGGCAATTAAATGCTTCTCAAGTAGAGCGGATGTTCTATCTGAGTTCGCTAGATCTATTTTGAGCGTCTACTCTCTGCGAACGGGCATTTCGAACCAGCACAGCGATGGTCGCATACGTTGATTTCAATATGTATCGCTTCACGAGCGGCGATTTCGAACAAGCGCTCTAACTCGTTTTCATCCAGGTCTCGTCCATTCAATTTCCAAGGGCGTATGACGTCGATGACAGATCCGAATGCTCTAAGACAAGTATGGTAAAGCCCAAGGCACAGGGGTTCATGAAGCTCGCAATTGGCCCATTCCCTCATGACGATATTCCCGCCCCGAAATTGCGGTAATCCGGAACCTCGAGGATTTTCTCCAAAATGTTCCAACAACAGAAAAATGTCGTCTAGAAGACCACTAAGATTGGATTCTCTAACGGTCTGTCGCGGCAATGCTTGGAATCTTGTCCAAACATCGAGCAAGCTAATCCAAATCGTCAGAATATCGGGCTTCAGTGACCTGAGCAACTCGCGGATTATCTCTTGCCTTGTTTGTGTATACATACTCCGCGTCTGCTCGTCCGGGAATCCCGCAGTCCAATCGAATGGCCTGGCAGTCGCCCTTTCGGGATAGCGGTTTTGCGAACTATGAAAACCTAACATTGCTTCCAATCAGTTAAGGCTAAGAACGGGCGTGGAAAACCATCTAGCCCGCCAGGACCTACTAATATAGCCAATCGCTGACAAGGTTTCCATCGACCGTTGGCTGATCTAATCTAGGAAAATTTCCTAATTATCTGGAGTTAGTCCATCGCGACAAAACGACGTTCTCGCCAACAGAATTGGGAAACGGTTTGCCAACTCGCCAGCCGACAAATGAACAAGCCCGTCCTGCTAGGAAAATTTATTAGAGTCAACCAGCCATTGAGCCAATCGACAAGCTCGCCGCGGCACGGTACCCTCCGAGATATGGACTCATCGATCATTATCCCCAAAAATAGAATTTTAACGATTCAAACCCTCAACCGTAGGCCTCTGGATGCACTAATTATCTACGAATCGATTCTCGCCTGCCTAATGGCCGATATGATGTGCAAACGGATTGCCAATCACAACGGCAACCCCGTTAACGGTCGGTGGTGCAGTCTTCCGAAAGTCCGAAATAAGAATCACCATAGCTTCCTCGATAGCCAGGTTGAAGAGTCGGACATCATTCTTTTTGCTAAAACGAGTCCCGCAGCCCTTACCGGCCCATCTGTAACCTGGCTGACTTCCCTCCGCGAACGACTGGGCGAGACGAGCATTCCAGTTCTGGGGATTTTTGCCCTTTGCGATGGTGACAACCTTCCGGATCTGCGCAGCTTCCGCAGCCTCCAGGCTTGTACATCGGATCTGGAAATGCCCTTTTATGGGGCGTCGTTTCCGCTGGATAGGTCCAAGTTTGACGAGCCTCTCCGAGATTTCGAATTACTGCCATTGGAACAGGAATTTGCAGATTTCCTAGCCCGATCCCAGAATCTTTGCGCTAGTGCTAGTCGATAGAAAATCCAGGCCACTCACTCTCTGCGCCACCCTATCATAATCCTCTCGCCAGGCAGACTGAGTCTCTCGGAGTAGCCTTAAAGCAGCTTTTAGCGGCCGCCAATCCTTGGTTACCAAGCAACCAATACGCTTGGATGCGATCATTCGCGGGAGTTCTGCGACAATTGTTTCTCCTTGAGCTCCTCGACATTTTCAATCAAAGTGTCCACAGTATCCCTGAGAAGATCCAGTTCTTCGATCGTGAGATCGTCCAGTTGTTCGAGATTGTACTCAATCGTATCGATAATCTGCTTATAGGGACGCTGCATCGGGCGCATAAAATACGTGGTTACCGTTGCGACAATCGTACCGAAAAACAAAACGGAGCCCACCACGATCCACAAGCCGCCAATAAACTGAGCCGCGCCGGATTGCGGTGCATCGGCTATTCCCGCAGTTGAGAAAGCGGCCACGCCCCAGTAAAGCGCTGCCCCATAGTTACGCAAGGAACTGCCTTCGACATCGCCTTCAGCAATATAAATTCCCCAAGCAAAGAGCATCCAGAGGGTAAATAGCAAAATTACCATTCTCACGAATGGGGTGTAAGCGAAAATCTCTCGCATAAAGCGCTTCAGTCTGCCTCGCGGATCGCTAGGTGTCAGTTTTCCGCCTAGAAAATACCGGCTTTTTTTCATTTAAACAGTATTCTGAATACTAATAACATGGATAGTTCACTATAACGATTAAAACCGAGGCGCTGCGCTTAGCCGAAAATCGGCTATAAACAGAAATTCCGATTCATTTCCTTTGAATGGCTCAATAACGCGAAGCTTAGAACTCGGTCTACCCTTGTGCGAGCTTAATCGATTAAAAGGCAGCGCTTTCTAATATAAATGTGTGATCTGCTAAGCCTGCCGACACTATCTAAGACAATTTCCCATGATCTTGGAAATGGGATATCATGGATACAGATTGCGCAAATACATCATTGATCAGAGTCCCAGCCTATTTAAGGGCATCGGATAGCGAAGCGCTCATCGACGCCGGCAAACACACTATCACCACACGCTTGAGAGCCACAACAGGATCTGAGCTTAATGGGAATTTGGTCATCAATATTAATAGCGTCGTAACGACCAAAGCGGTAAGACCATAGGTAATCACTACTCGCTTGACTAGCGTTGAAGCGTATTCCGGGAGGTGACCTCGATAGAAATTCGCATATACGAAACCGCTTAGCAGCCCGATGGAAATCATGAAAATCAAAACCACGTTGAAAATGGGCAGGCTTTCACTCATTTTCCATACCTCCTCAGTAAAGGCTACGGGAATTGCCAAAATGGTTGCCCCGATAGCAATCTGATAGAAATCTTGCCGGTGCAGTTCAACCATGAGCGGTTGAACCAGATGTTGAATAATCTGTCCCCTCGCGTCTTTGACCGCTGTGATTCGGTGAAGGCGCCCATGTATACGCCTATGTTGTCCCTCTTTACTCATCGAAAGTGTCCCTTAAGCCCGCACCACTGGGAAAGTAAGTCATAACCAATGTCTATTTAACGTGAAAAAACCGACGCAAACTCTAGCGACGCATTCATAAAAATACGCACTTTCGTCTAATATCAACTTCTAACGCTCCGAGAAAGCAAGCGACACCAGTAACGCTTTAATTGCGACCGCTTTTCGAGCGAAGCATGCAATTGCCGCCTCATCGTTTTTGCCTGTGGCTGCTCCAATCCAAATCGCCTCCTCATTTTCCATTCATTGCTGATTAAGGGTTTGCCAGGGCAGTCATATAAACAATACCGTTAGCCATCA
The DNA here is from genome assembly GCA_964404745.1 of uncultured Opitutaceae bacterium. Lineage (GTDB taxonomy): Bacteria > Verrucomicrobiota > Verrucomicrobiia > Opitutales > Opitutaceae > Pelagisphaera. The sequence goes on along the minus strand of CAYOLG010000011.1, from coordinate 53,399 downwards.
TGGGATTCTCGCCATTCGAACCAAACATCCGTTTCTTATGGAAACTTCGATTGTCCAGGGCTTAACATTCGAAGAGGCAGAGAGACGGCTGAAGCAGTTCGGCCTAAACGAATTGCCGAAACCTAAATCGGCGAGCCTAGTGCTCGTATTTATACGCCAGTTTAAGAGTCCATTCATCTACGTGCTCCTCGCCGCCGCAGGCGTATCATTCGGTCTCGGTCAGACAGTGAACGCCTGGTTCATTTTCGGGGTGCTGCTCATCAATGCCGCGATCGGGACGATTCAGGAATTCTCCGCTCAACAAGCGGCAGCCGCCCTCAAGAAAATGGTTCCTTCCGACGCTACCGTAATAAGGGATGGAAAGACCATGAGCATTCCTACCGCCAACGTTGTACCCGGAGACCTGGTACAACTTGCTTCCGGGGACAAAGTTCCCGCGGACATTCGCTTGAATTCCGCTCAGGGCCTGTACGTTGACGAATCCCTTCTTACAGGCGAGTCCAAAGCATTGGGCAAGACTCCTCAAAGCGATGATAGCGATTCTTCTGTGCCTATGAGTATCTGTTTTTCGGGCACTTCCGTCGTTCGCGGGCGAGGTCTGGGAAAGGTTGAAGCCACCGGGGTTCAAACTGAGCTTGGCAAGATCGCGGAAGACGTGATGGAACAACAGGTAAATCCTCCCCTACTGCTTCGCATCGAACAATTTACTATGAGAATCATATATAGCATATTGATTCTAATTAGTATCATTTTCTTTGTTACAGTAATTCGCGGCGACGATATTGCTACGGTATTTCTTCTCGGCGTAGCCCTCGCGGTTTCTGCCATACCCGAAGGCCTGCCGGCCGCGATCACTGTCGCTCTCGCTATTGGCATGAGGCGCATGGCAAAGCAAAACGTGATCATCCGAACCCTAGTCGCAGTCGAGGGACTCGGCTCATGCACCTATATCGCTACTGACAAAACAGGTACACTAACAGTCAATGAGATGACCGTTAAGCGGATCGTTCTACCAGATACGTCTGAATACGGAGTGAGCGGAGAAGGAATAGATTTGCATGGACAGGTGGATGGGTTAGTCGAGTCGTCCGACGATAAGAATCTCCGCCTTCTAGCTACGGCCGGTATACTCGCGAATGAAGCCCTTTTGGAAAACGAGGAAGGAGAATGGAAAGGACACGGAGACAACATCGATGTGGCCCTACTCGTTTTCGGCAGGAAACTCGCCATGGACCACAAGGCCATACGAGCCCGCTACACCGAAGCGAGCTCGATACCCTACGAATCGGAAAACGCCTACTGCGCAAGCATCAACCGATGCGGGAGCGATATATATCTGTTTGTCAAAGGGAGCGTCGAAAAGCTGCTCACCATGAGTCGCTCGAACACGCCAGTGGACAGAGTAGAGGACCAAACCAACTCGCTCGCCCAGAAAGGCTACCGCGTACTCGGCTTCGCGTACAAGAAATTGCAAGAGCTGCCTGCCAATCCGGAAGCGGTTCTCGTCGACCTAGAGTTCCTGGGAATAGCTGCCATCATCGATCCACTGCGATCCGACGTCAAAGAAGCCGTAAAGCTGTGCAAGAAAGCGAGCATTAAGGTCGCCATGATTACGGGCGACCACCCTAAAACCGCCATTGCCATTGCTAAAGAAGCGGGTATCGCAGATGAAACTACACTGCCCATCACAGGAAGCGAGTTAGCAGCCTTAGAAAAACTGAAAGACGATTCGTTGAGCGCCTGTATTAAGAACTCGAATGTATTCGCCCGAATCTCCCCGCATCAGAAAAAGCAAATCGTAGATCAATTGATCCTTCAAGGCGAGTTTGTGGCCGTTACGGGGGATGGCGCCAACGACGCTCCCGCCCTCAGCAATGCTCACATTGGAATCGCCATGGGCCTCCGTGGCACCGACGTCGCTCGAGAAAGCTCTGACCTCATTCTAAGCGACGATCATTTCTCTTCCATTCTGCAAGGAGTAAAACAAGGCCGAATCGTCTACAATAATATACGTAAGGTGATCTTTCTGCTCGTTTCCACTGGAGCTGCCGAAATTGTCCTAGTTATTCTGTCTCTCCTCTTTGGCACACCCTTACCATTGCTTCCCATCCAGCTCCTCTGGCTCAACTTGGTTACCAATGGGATTCAAGATGTAGCACTAGCATTCGAACCTGAAGAAGGGAATGAGCTGAATAGACCGCCTCGCCCGCCAAACGAACCGATTTTCAACCGGCTGATGATTGAACGGGTAATAGCGAACGCAATTGTGATGGGCGGGGTGGCGTTTTTTGTATTCGCATACCAACTCAGTCAAGGCGTATCCGAAGATTCGGCACGCAATATCACTCTCCTGCTGATGGTGCTATTCGAAAATATTCATGTGCTGAATAGCCGATCAGAGACTTGCTCGATATTTCGCCACCCTTTTTTCGGCAATAAATTCCTGCTTTTCGGGATGCTCGCGGCCCAATCTGTCCATATCGCAGCCCTCTATATGCCCGTCACCAGCAACATACTCCAATTGCAACCTGTAAACCTGCAGCTCTGGTTAACGCTGCTTGGAGTCGCGCTGATTCTTGTTGTCCTAGATGAAACCCACAAGCTGTTGAGGAATCGGCGGACTAGGAACCACAGCGCTTAAGCAATGGTTTTCATACCACTTGCCAAAAGGTTTGATAAGATGGCGGGATGCCGAAAACGGAAGAGCCTGCCATAGATGCTCAGGCTTTTCCGAAAGCCGCCCTACATCCCAGGCAGAGTGACTCGTTTGACCAATCGATAGATGTGGATGGCTCCTTTGTCGTGGACTGCCTAGAATTGATCTAGACCAGGATAGGCCGGGTTTTAGCCACAATCGGGTTGCATGGCATCGCTCAATTTGTGTAATCCATCAATGGTCAGAGCATTATATCGCTGATCTAGCCCCCCAGGCGACATGACTCGCATCAAATCCCAACTCACTACATTGGTTTGACTCGAATCCATACGCTCTTGCGCGAATTCCCTCCAAACCGTATTAACCAATGTCGCCTCGGACCGGAGCAGAAAGCGTCTACGGGTGCAGGTCTGTTCCCTACGCCTTATAGGCACGGAAATCGGTAGGCGTCATTCCCGCTAGCTTCTTGAAAGAGCGGTTGAACTGGGTCAGCGACTCGAATCCTACTTCGAAAGCGACTTCGCTGATGCGCTTGTGCGGATTCACTAACAAGGCCTTGCTTTTCTCGATACGCAGCCGCGTCAAATATTCAACGAAGGTAATGCCCGTATAGTTTTTGAAGACCTTGCAGAAATAGCGAACGCTCGTGTTCACAGCACTGGCCGCCTCGTTCAAAGAGATCGGACGATCATAGTTCTTTTCGATAAATCTACGGGCCTTTTGCACCGATTCCGGCTCAACCTTCGTTTCGCTGACCAGGATCGAATTTCCGATGAGCGACAAATGCTTGGCAAAAGTTTCCAGCATACTAACGAATCCTTTGTATTGCTCTTCCGACAAAACCCTTGCCTGGAAATAGGCTTCCTCCATCTGCTTCAAATCCGAATCCATTCCCCACTTGAGTAACTGTTTCGTCACTCGGCTAAAGCGTGCCTGATCCGGCTTCTCAAGCAACACTTGTCCCGTCTGCAAAAACGCTACAATACGCTCCCCCACCCGAATCGGAACCATGGTATCGCACATTCCGGCAAAACAGGTGAGCGATTTGGGTTTGAGCCGCGCTTCCCTCTCCAGCTTGGATTGGATTTCCAGACAAGCGACACAGCTCTTGCTCGTTTTGGCCATCAGGGCGCAAAACGGATTCTGTTTCGGCTTCCCTTGCATGGCTATCTGGAAGGACTGGATCGGACGGATCGCCAAAGGTAGGCCGCTAGCCTCTGAGAACGCCGCTTCATAATCCTGAAACATCTGCGTCTCAGACAGCTTTTTCGATAAAGCTCGGCTCGATTTCAGATCCGAAACCTCGGTGTTGGCATCGACAAGCTCCATGAACTAGCAAAACAGCTTATAGTACGCCTCTAGGTCAAAGAGATTCTCTTATACGAGACCGATTTCCCTCCTCCAGCCTGTTTGAAACAGAGGGAAAATGCGACTAGTAGTAGTCAGGATATGCGTAGAAAATTCCCTATTAATCGGGCATTTTAGGGCAAGTTCCATGATGAGCGACAACCAGAGCGCTGGCCATCCAGCCATTAGTGAAAGCGTTATCAGCAAGTACAATCAACCGGCGCCACGCTATACGTCCTATCCGACCGCCCTGAAGTTCTGCACAATTGATGACGACGCGAGCCGAGAGGCTATATGCCTGGATGCCGCGGATGATACGCCCTTGTCGCTCTACGTTCATTTGCCCTTCTGCCTCAGCCTATGCTGGTTTTGCGGCTGTACGAAAATCATTTCCACGCAGCAATCGATTGCCGACACCTACCTCGACTACCTGGAAAGGGAGATCGCTCTCGTTCGCCCCCACCTGGGAAAGGAGCGTAAGGTAGTGCAAATCCACTTTGGCGGGGGCACCCCAAATTTTCTCGATCCCAAGCAAATCAAACGCCTCGGCAAAGCTATCCGCGGCTCTTTTGACATCGACGAAAAGGCCGAAATCAGCGTTGAGATCGACCCGCGTACTCTGACCGAAGAAAAAGTCGCTGCCTTTCGCCAATTTGGGGTCAATCGCACATCTATTGGCGTCCAGGATGTCAATCCCGACGTTCAGATCGCCATTCATCGTATCCAATCCTCCGATATGAATCGACAAGCGATCGAATGGCTAAGGAACGCGGGGATCAAGCAACTCAATGTCGACCTTATCTACGGTTTGCCCAACCAATCCGTCGAATCCTTCGGAGACACGCTAGAAGAGGTTATCGGCTACGACCCCGACCGATTCGCCCTCTTCAGCTATGCCAACGTGCTCTCGAGCCAGCCAGCCCAAAAGATTTTAGAAAAGCGCGTCTTTCCAACCGTTGACGAGAAGATCGCCTTGCTCGTCCATTCGGTGAACCATTTCATCGATGCCGGCTACCACCACATTGGCATAGAACACTTCACTAAGCCGGACGATCCGCTCGCCGTGGCCCAGCGGGCCAAAACGCTGCAACGCAATTTTCAAGGATACAGCCTCTACAAAGACGCTCAAATCTGCGGATTCGGCATGTTGGCAATCAGCCAAACGCATCGAACCTATCGCCAGAACTTTAAAGAATTAGATACCTATTACGAATACCTGAATGCTGGTCGTTGTCCCGTTGAAAAAGGCTACCTCATGTCTTTGGAAGACCAAGTCCGCCGGCAAATAATCATGCGTCTCATGTGCGACATGGAACTCGAATTCGATACCCTGAACAGAGATCTGGACATCGATTTTCGGAAACGCTTTCAAAAGGAACTCGCCGGAATGAGAAAACTCGAGGCCGATGGGCTAGTCGAGCTAGATGCCAATAAACTTGTAGTGACTCGTTTAGGACGCCTATTGGTTCGCAATATTGCTCGCCTTTTCGACGCCTACGCGAAAATCGAAGAGAAGCGGTTTTCCAAGGCGGTCTAGGAATTGAACCGCCAAAAGGCTTTGAAAAGCCGCAACGACAAAAGCCCTACTACAAACTTACAAGCGTTTCCAGAGGCTCCTTGGCGAAGAAGCGTTCCAAGTTCCGCAACACCAGCTCCCCCATCGCTTTGCGCGTTTCCGCGGTCGCGCTGCCAAGGTGGGGAATGAGAATAACATTGGACATCTCGAAAAGCGCCTCCGGAACGTGGGGCTCATTGGCAAACACATCAGAGGCGAATGCTCCCAGTCGGCCTTCTTGCAGAGCCAAAACGAGTTCCTCCTCATCCACGATCGTTCCCCGAGCAATGTTGATTAAAGTGCCCTCGGGTCCGAGAGCATCGATAATATCTCGATTCACGAGCTTTATCGTTTCCGCAGTGGCCGGGCAAATAACGATCAGATATTCGCAATCCGTAGCCATATCCAAAAGGCTGGGATAGTAGCGATAAGGAACTTCAGGATTCTCTCGGCGATTATGATAAGCTATATGGCAGCCGAACGCTTCCAGCTTTTTGGCCAGGTCCCGGCCGATGCCCCCCAGCCCAAGAATCCCGACTTTCTTATTTCGGATGCCCTTCTGCAATCCCATCTTGCCTTTGCTCACCCAATCGCCCCGACGCACGTAGCGATCGGCTTCTACAATTTCGCGGGATATGCCCAAAAGCAAAGCTATAGCCATATTTGCGACATCATCGTTCAAGACCCCTGGAGTGTTCGATACTTGGATACCGTTTGCTTTCGCATAGGCCAAATCGATATTATCCATGCCCGCACCGAAGGAAACAATCGCCTGCAAATTCGGCAGGTTCGACATGAATTCCGCCCTCGCTCCCAGGACTCCATTCGTAGCAATGACGGTGATCCTATCCTTGACGCTCTCGACCAATGCCTCGGGATCATCGACAAGATGCAAGGCGTGCACCGTGTAGGTTTCGAATAGCCGATCGGTCTCCGCCTTCGGCATATCCGGTATTCTTCCCATTAGTAGGACTTCGCGCTCTTTCATGTGAAACGACGATTAGGCGCAGAGACGAAGTTGGGTCAATGCAACAAGTGGAATGTCAGAAATACCTCTTATCGAGCGGCAGCCCTTTTTCATTCCAGCTTACGTTTCGCAGTAAACACCAACATGCCCCACTGCTTGTTTCTCGGTTCCGTTTCATCCCTCTTTCCCGCCCACCAGGTTTCGTGACGCAAGAGCCTTCCAGGAGAATGCCTCTCTTCGTCGACATCGCCAATTGACAAATTAATGCCCACCACTGTGTCCCGCTGATCCAGGGACCAGTACACACCTTCGGCAATCTCTACACCACCTTGCAAACGCATACGCATTTCCACGGAATAGCGGTTTTCATCAGGATATATGACAGTTCGCGTTTCGATGATATCCTCCCTTATCCATCGACAATTGTTCGTCCAACTCTCAACAGTTCTATTGGGGCCGTGCGGCAACATTCCTGGATCCCCAATCCCTCCGTTATGGGACTTCGTCAAATTGTATATAATCTGCACACCTCGCCCATCTCCGGTCACGTCAGAGATCGGCTGAGCGATATCTATCATCCGACCGTAGATCAAAAATTCGAGCATATATCCGAACCACGGTCTACCCCGCGTTCGACTGCCAATCACGTGGGCTTGAGGGTCCGAGGATGGGAGTCACCGCTCCGTCTCGATTCCGTAGAATACATCGTCCTGGATATCCAAAACCAAATACAGATACTTCCCGTCGTGCTTTATCGAACCTTGGAAATAGAGAACTTCTTTCGTCGAGATTTCCTTTCTCATGACTTCATCCCATAGCGGCACACAGGCGAAACTCGACGCTTTCGCGTATTCACCTGACTCAATACGTCCATCGAAATGCGGCGTATTTCCACGCCAGCAGATCATACTTCGATCGAACTTGGCATTGGCGGCTGACGCTACAGCTCTTACGCTGGGATCACTAAGCAATGAATGCTACAGTGTATGCAACTCCAACACAACAAGGGCGCTGGCAAACAGAAAGAATAAAGATCCCCGCCGCAAACTCCGGGGCATTCCGAAAGGCAAGGAGGATCCGACTTCGTCGCGAAAGCCAAATGACTTCGCCGTGACAAGTCCTCTCGATCCTCCGAAACTCGAACACACAGGACCGAGACGATTCTCCCTACCAAAAAGCCGAAGCCACCAATACATCGGGGTCTGTAGCAAGATTCGCGGTATTCGACCCAAAGCGAACAGAACGGCCCCAATACAATCGCTTCTCTCTTTGAGCATTGCCGCAAGAGACCGACTATTGAGGAACCACCCTTCCGTAAAAGGCGCCAGCCAATTTGGAACCAGAAGCGTCGTGGAACCAGCCTTGAAGCGTATGTCTGCCCTTCGACAATACAATAGGCAACTCTATCAACGTATTGCTTTCGTTCGGTTCGGCGACAACGGGCGCTCTTCCGTCGACGCTCAAACTGCCTGAGACTATCGGCAAAGATTTGCCGGGATCGATAGGCATTCCTCCAATAGTTTCCGAGGGCCCCGCAGATGAAAGCGCTCTATCCATATAGAAGGGCCAGCGACTAAGTTGAATGAGGTAGACTCCGCCTTTTTCCGCTTCGATCTGCCAGCTTCCTCCCAGCGAGTTTGCCCCCGCCACCCGACCGCGATTGTCGAAATCCACTTCGATCCAGTTGTTGCAGGTCAGATCTGTGTAGGGCTCGGCGGGATTGCCAACGATGATTGGCTCGACGACGTCAATCGAATCCTCGATCGACGACCAATAAGCATCATAATGCCGCTTGAGTTCGCGAACAATCTCAGGATGCTGGGAAGAGACGTCGCTCTCCTGCCCGGGATCAGCCTCTAGATCGTAGAGCTCCCCTTCCCCATTCAGGCGCCAGCGTTTCCAGATCACACAACTTCGGTAGTATTTCTCCGGTCTAACTCTTCCACCAAACTGCACGATAACTTTACGATCGCTATCAAACGTATCCAGGTTTCGGAGAATCGGTTTCAATGACAATCCGTCGAAAGACTCCCCGGTTCGGGGGACATCTAAATCGAGAAGGTCCGAAAAGGTGGGAAGAATGTCGGTGATATGAGCCAATTCGTCAACTGTCCGAGGCTCGCCAAAACCGCCATTAGGCCAACGGAGGAAGCAGATGGCTCGATGACCGCCTTCGTATCCGGATCCTTTTTTCCCGCGCATTCCTGCATTGTAGATCTTATCACCTCGAGAGGATCCATTGTCGTTCATGAAGACGATGATCGTATCGTCCTTAATTCCCCGTCTCTCCAACCAAGCATCGAGCCTTCCAAAGTTTTCGTCAGCATTGCTGATCAATCCGAAAAAGTGAGCAACATTGGGGTCATCAACCTTGTCTTTGTATTCATTGTAATCCTTTTCCAAGGCGTGGAAAGGGCTATGAGGCGTGTTGAGAGCGATATAGGAAAAGAACGGCCGATTCGCCGCGATTTGCTCATCCATCCATACCATGGCTTCATCGAACCAGAGATTGGCGCAAAACCGATCGGAATACTTAGCTTCCATTTCATCCAAGTACCGCGTGTAGTAGTAGTCGTTATCGTATTCGATTTCCGATGCTAATCCCCATCCCTTGTGCCACACGACCCGCTGGAAACCCCGGTCCATGGGACGATGTGGATACGTATCTCCTAAGTGCCACTTGCCGAATAGTCCAGTCGCGTATCCATTAGCCGCGAACATTTCTGGCAGGGTTACGATATCGCGCCGCATCAGATTGCGACCCGCTGGCACCATGCCCGCTTTGTTCCGCATTGCATACAAACCTGTCATCAACTCGCCTCGAGACGGCGTGCAAACCGGAGCCACATGAAAATTATCGAAGCGCACGCTTTGACTATGCAGCTTATCGAAGTGTGGCGTCTTCAGTATGGGGTTTCCGTGACAAGACAAGTCGCCGTAGCCCTGATCATCGGTAAAGACGATAATCACATTAGGTCGTTCAGCCGCCCAAGCGGTGATTGAGAGAGCAGTCAGAATCGGGAGGAGATTTTTCATTATAAATATGGATCCATGGTCAAACCAAACTCGCCCGGCTCGCGCCGCCGTGGCAGCGAGAAGGCGTGAGGTCAAGCTCCACCTTTTTGCGCCAGCCTTTGGGGTGGAACGCGACGGCCTGCCTCGGCGAAGCTCCGAGCGAAGACGGGTCCCGGAGCGTTTGATCAAATCCATAGGAAAAAGAATCAGATTCGGCTCCTTCCGCTGCGTTTCGTTTCCTCCAGTAAAGCCTTAAGTTCCTTAACGAGCTCCGGGCGCTCGAAATAGAGATTGTTTCTTTCCCCTGGATCTGTATCCAAGTTGTACAGCTGTCCAGGCGCACCCGGGGCAGAGTCAGACAGGGCGAAGGGGAGCAAGCGCTCTTGCTCATAGCTGTTTCCTCCAGATCCTTGGTGATCTAGATACTTCCATGGGCCTTTACGAATAGCTAACGCCAGCCGGTTCGTTTGATGGAGCGTGTAAGGTCGAATGGGCTTTCCACGATCCTGACCTAAGAGCGCCGGAAGCAGATCAAAACTGTCTTCGGCAGCGTCCTCTGGTAGTTCGTATCCAACAATAGATGCGCAGGTGGCCATGATATCCGTTTGGCAAATGGTTTGCTCGCTCTCACTTCCCGCCTCGATTTTACCCGGCCAGCGAGCAATAAACGGTACCCGATGCCCTCCTTCCCACTGGTCTCGCTTCATCCCTCTCCAGGGACCCGATCCGTTGTGACTGTGGTCGCCCCGCATAGCTATGGAAGTCGGCACCTCGGGACCGTTGTCGCTAGTCACGATCACTAGAGTATTTTCCGAAAGACCTAGTTCATCCAAAGTCGCCAGCAACTCGCCCACAATGTGGTCGAACTGGAATATGAAATCCCCGTGTGGACCTGCATTCGTTTTTCCTCGAAAGTCTTTTCCGGGAAAGGAGGGCAAGTGGACCGCCTGAGCGGAGTGAAACAAGAAGAAGGGCCTCTCTGGATTCCGGATTGCATGGTCCCGAAGGAAAGCCTGGCTCTTTTCGAGGAACACCACATCGACTTCCTGCAAATCGAAATCGTCTGATTTATAGCCAAGTCGATTGTCTTTGGAATACGGATGCGTGGGCAAGCCCTCCTTTTTTCGATCGAGCAAAGCAGTCGGTGGATTGGGGATGATGTCACCGTCAATGTAGGAATAGAGCCAATCCGTGGTTGGGCAACAAGCCGTACCGAAAAAGTGATCAAACCCATGGTCAAGGGGCCCTCCTGCGATCTTCTTTGTGTAATCCACGATCTCGACAAGCTTGTTGCCGGAATCCAATCGACCGTGCTCGGCGACAATCTCGTCTTGCAGTTCGTATACCGGCTGCCCCTTGTCGTTTCGAAAGGTCATGCCGATATGCCATTTGCCAAACAGCGCAGTTTCGTAACCGCTTTCCTTAAACATCTTCGGCAATGTCAGGCGCTGGCTGGATATCAAGCAGGGGCCTTGAACGCCCGTGAACACGCCAGCATAATTCAGACGAAACGCCATTTGCCCTGTCATAACGCTGTAGCGCGAAGGTGTGCAGACCGTAGAAGGGCTGTGGGCATCCGTAAAAAGGATACCATCTGCCGCCAGTCGATCCATATGCGGGGTCGGCACTTTGGATTCTGGATTGTAGCGCCCAACATCTCCGTAGCCTAAGTCGTCCGCGTAGATCACAAGAACATTGGGGTGTTCGCTGGCGACCGATAGCTGCTGGGCCATCGCCGAGCCAATAATAATGGCGAGGAAAACTATAGCTGCATTCCACGACCTGAGGGCAAGAAACGATGGATAGGACTTGGGAAAAGGAGCGGTCATAATATGTTGGACGAACTATACCGAGCCAACGACTCCTGCCGCAATATTGGAATTGATCCCCTTCGAGATATCTCCTACCAACCCATCGTTCAGTTCTACCCCTCTTACAACACTGTTGACCCACCCCATTATGCATCGAAGAAAGTTCATCGAAAAGCTCGGTATCGGCCTCGTCGGCATACCCTTCTACCAGCAGTTCCTGTCTAGCGACCTGGCCGCTAAATTGCCTCGAAATATCAAGATCACCGACCTCAAAGCCTAAGCCGTAGGTATCGAAGCCAATCAAGTATTCGTCAAGATCTACACCAACCAAGGCGTTACCGGCCTTGGCGATGCTTCCGTTCATCGAAAAACCGGAACGTCCTTGGCCGCCTGTCTCGAACTCAAGGATATTCTGATGGGGCACGACCCCACTCGCATCGAATTCCTTCGGCAAGGGATTTTCCGCTGGCCCCGATGGCGTGGTGGGCCGGTTTTGAATACCGCAATCAGCGCCGTAGAAATCGCTTTGTGGGACATTCTAGGCAAACTGCTGGGCGAGCCTACCTACAACCTTCTCGGGGGGCGGCGCGAGATTCGATCCGCCTTTACATCCATAGCAGGGGTCTCGACGGCGTACTTCGCGACCTTCGCGGCTATTTACCTTCCTTAGGCTGCCACCTCCGCGTTTACGGCTTTGATCAAAGCATTCAAATAGCCATAACAGAAAGCGAAGGCCTGGCTCCCGCTCGGATCATCGTCATGTTTTGGCACGTGATCGGGCATGATCATGTACTTGTAGCCAACGTCGCGAAGCGAGCGCATGACTTGCAAGAAATCCATATCTCCATTGTCGGGAAAGACCTCCTGGAAATTACCCCAACCGCCTTTAATGTTGCGCATGTGGATATTGAAAATCTGATTCCGACCGCCCACATAGCGAATCACTTCGTGGATTTCCTTATTCGGGTCTTTCATCCCTTCCGCTGTCGAACCGAGACAGAGATTAAAGCCATGATAAGGACTGTCTGAAAGTTTCGAAAACTCTTTGATGCCCTCTAGGACATTAGGACTATTCCAGCGGGTGATTCCCTGAAACCCTTCCGGCAATGGCGGATCGGCGATGTGGTTTCCCAATTGCACCTTGTATTCCTCAGCAACGGGAATCACACGCTCTAGAAAATAAGAAATGCGCTCAAAGATTGTATCCTTGTCCACGATACCCGCCTTGGTCAGCTCCTTGCTGCGATCTCCTGCCTTCGACAAGTCGAAAGACGAGTAACTTGCCCCTCCGCGACCTGTCGACCACTCTGTCCGAACCACCGGCAGAATGGTCGTATTGTAAAGGAGGGCTCGCACACCCGTTTGTCCAGCCACCGATATCATTTGCTGGATCATCTCGATCTCCCGATCGCGCTCCGGGTCTTTCCCCAGCATTATGTTGGGAACCTTTACGCGATCGATTCCCGCCGATGTCAGCGGCAAGTGATAGGCATCAATCGATATCCCGTACTCCGCCGCCATCTCGTTGCGACGTCGGGCGTCAGCGATGTCCCAACCCACTCCGTCGATCATGTTCGGGGCCCTGCCATCGATATGATACACACCGTGCCGCGCTTTGAACTGCAGCTCTTCTGTGGTCACATCGCCGCGCTGGCAACCAACATGCATATGCGCTGGCTTTTTAGCGACAGTCGCATTAGAGCTGTTCGAACAAGATGACGAACCGGTGGCCATTGCCGAAGCGGCTCCAGCCGTGAGAAGTTTATTGAAGGTTCTGCGTTTCATAGGGCAAATCAGTTTATTGTATTCAAAATCGATTGTAAATTGAGCCGTTCAGTCAACAAAGGAGCGGCGAACACGCGATTGGGGCAGCCTAAACTAGAACATACTGGGCAAGGAGAAAGGGATCAAGTATTTCCTTCTTGGCTTGCCCCTCTAGCCAGTCGCTCATCCCAACCTGGGCGCGTCGTCCTCCTCGTGGGAAGATCGGTCGCCGCATCCGCTCGGCCCCACCCTTTCATCGTGACATAAACAGTCTCTTCCAACAATGTCTTGCTATGCGCACTCACCCCAAATCTGTTTTCGCCGGACTCTTCATCACATTACTATTAACCTCCTTGGATACGCTCCAAGCCGACACCACCGCCAAGGAATCCGTACGCTACCTACCCGATACCTATCATCCAGCCATTGACTACCTGGCAGGCGACAAAAAAGCCCGGGCTACCGACGAACACTTGGCCACCCTTGAGGAACTGCCACTAGAGACGATCTGGGGAGTTCTACGGGGCATGGGGTATGAGGAGACCTACTTTCCTGGGATGACTCCGACGGTCCCGGGAAAGCGTCTAGTTGGCCGGGCCGTAACCATTCGTTACCTGCCACGACGCCCTGATCTCGTTGAAGCGATGGAGGCCCTGGCGGAAAAAGGAGGCTGGTCCTCTAAGTACCACACCCGGGCCGCCGAGGAATCCAAACCCGGCGATGTTCTCGTGGTCGATACTGGTGGACAGGTCGAGGGCGGCGTTTTCTTCGGCGATATTTCCGCTCTCGGAGCCCAAATGTCCGGAGCTCGCGGAGCCATTCTCTACGGATCCACCCGCGACTTGGACGAGCTCAAGGAAATGACCGATTTCCCCGTATTCTCCATGGGCTTCCATCCCGCAGGAGCCACGCAAATCGGAGTGGACTGGAATATCCCTATTCGCGTCGGTACCGCCACAGTCATGCCAGGAGATCTGGTTTTAGCCACCGATGAAGCCGTCATCTTTTTTCCCCCAACCATCGCCGACGAAGTCGTCGCCAAGGCCAAAAAGCACCGCGACGAAGAAAACTACAAACGCGAGCTGGTACGCAGCAAAAAGTACCGATTTCGCGACGTGTATCCATTGCGTCCTGACTTAAAAAAAGCCTACGAAGAGCAGCGCAAGAAAGAGTAGAACAGGCATCCTGCCTGTACAGATATTTAGAAGAAACAGGCTAGAAGCCTATTCTACTATTTGTGGCCGCTCGGCTTGCGCCGCCGCACTCCTGCCATGGCGGGACGAAGGCGCGAGATCACGCCGCTACCTAACACTGTCCGACAACGACTTTCCCAACTCCCGGGATTGCATTCCCCACAACCTTAAGCATCATTGTCGAAAAACCAAGCATCACTCTATGCATTCCAACGCTCTAAGATTCGTCCCCATTCTCCTAGCATTCCCCATACCTTTCACCTCCATTGCGATTGCTTCGGAAGTCCAATACAAGATTGCGCGGCCAGACATGGAGTTCAAAATTTTCCAATTCCCTCGAGACGCCATGCCCCGCATCGATGGCGATACTTCGGACTGGGAAATTGTTCCGGATAGCTATGTCTACCGAACCGATCTTCTCAATGACACGGAAGATGGTCACGGGACTGACATTGACCTCAACGATCTGGACGTGGCAGTCACGGTAGGCTGGGTGAAAGGGATCAACCGATTGTACTTCCGCTATGAGGCCCACGACGACTTCTGGGATTTCGAGCGGTTCAATCCTCGCGGATACAAGAACGATATTTTTGAAATAGTCGTCGACGGAGACCTCTCCGGCGGGCCGTTCATATTCAACGAAAATCTGGTCCCCGATCGCCACCACGACCAAACGAGCCCCATCTCAATCGAGAACTACACCCGCTTCGCCGGCAATCACGCTCAGAATTACCATATCTACACGCCGCCGGTGAACAACGCCTGGGTTCTAGTCTGGGGAGGCCAGCCATGGATTGGTGATTTCCCGTATTCGAACTACGCCTACGATTTCGATGTCGAACATGGGAAAAGCGGAAAGCTGGTTCTCGAATTCTGGATTACTCCCTATGACCACGCTCCGCACGATGGGCCAGAACGAGCCATCGAATCCCAATTGGTCGAGAATCAACTAATCGGCTTGTCCTGGTCTATTCTCGATTTCGACGGAGCCGAGCGGGATGGACACTACAATTTGGCCCACGATGTTAATATGGTTAGGGACGGCGACTACTTGTGCGCCTTCCGACTCATGCCTCTGGAGGAGGATCAGAAACCCGATCTTTACGCGGAATGGTCCTTCAAGGTGATCGACATGGAGCGCAACCTAGTGGCCTTCAAGGACCAGTCCATTGGCGATATTTCCTCATGGTATTGGGATTTTGGTGATGGCTCCAATTCGATCGAACAGCACCCAATCTATCAGTTTAAAGAAAAGCATACCCGTCCAATGGTTACGCTAGAAGTTACTGGCCCCAAGGGGACTTCCAAACGCACCCGCTTCTGGGAAGTGCTCTTGAAGTAGCGCAGGCATCCTGCCTGTGTTCTTAGAGAGAACTGTGTCACAGGCTAGAAGCCTGTGCTACCTATTAAACCTCCACTCTTGATCTCTTCGCCAAACCTACAATGATGACTCCTTCACTTTCCTCGTATGTCCACTAACAAGCCGCTTCGCTCCGCCTCTTGGTTCGGCCACAACAATATGTCCGGCTTCATTCACCGCAGTTGGATGAAAAACCAAGGCCATCCTGAAGACATGTACGATGGCCGACCGGTCATCGGCATCTGCAACACCTACTCCGAGCTCACGCCTTGCAATGCCCATTTTCGCGATCTGGCCGAACGCGTTAAACGCGGCGTCTACGAGGCGGGCGGCTATCCTCTCGAGTTTCCAGTCATGTCTCTGGGCGAGCCGCTTTTGAGACCCACTTCCATGCTCTTTCGCAACCTCGCCTCTATGGATGTCGAGGAGACCATTCGAGCCAATCCCATCGATGGTGTCGTCCTCCTCATGGGCTGCGACAAAACCACGCCTTCCCTCCTCATGGGAGCCGCCAGTTGCGATTTGCCCACCTTGGGCTTCTCCGGAGGCCCTATGCTTAACGGCAAGTTTCGCGGCGAAACGATCGGTTCTGGTACGGATGTTTGGCGTTTTAGCGAGATGGTGCGTTGCGGCGATATGGATTCCTGCGAATTTGCTGACGCCGAGGGTTGCATGAGCCGCTCTATCGGGCACTGCATGACCATGGGGACAGCCTCCACCATGGCTTCCATGACTGAGGCGCTAGGGATGGGGTTGCCAGGAAACGCGGCCATTCCCGCAGCCGATTCGCGACGCAATCGACTCGCTCAGCTCGCCGGGCGACGGATTGTGGAAATGGTCAAAGAGGATCTGCGTATGTCCCAAATCCTTACGCGAGAGGCCTTCGAAAACGCTATCATAGCCAATGCGGCGATCGGCGGATCCACCAACGCGGTCATTCACCTATGCGCCCTTGCTGGCCGCATCGGAGTCAACCTCGATCTCGATGACTGGGATCGCCTGGGTCGGGATATTCCCACTATCGTAAACTTGAAGCCGAGCGGCGAGTACCTAATGGAAGAGTTTTACTATGCTGGGGGTCTGCCTGCCGTTATACGCCAACTCGGCGAAGCCGGCCACCTGCGCAAAGACGCCCTCACGGTAAACGGCAAAAGTATCTGGGCAAACAACAGCGATGCCCCCAACTGGAATGAAGATGTCATCCGGCCTCTGGACAATCCTATCGCCGAAAAAGGCAGCATCGCCGTTCTTAAAGGCTCCTTAGCGCCCAGCGGGGCCGTCATTAAACCATCCGCCGCCACGCCGGAACTAATGAAGCATCGGGGACGAGCAGTCGTTTTCGAGAACATCGAGGACTACTACAGTCGGATAGACGATCCGGATCTGGACATCGATGCAACCTGCGTGATGGTGCTGAAAAATTGCGGACCCAAAGGCTATCCCGGCATGTCGGAAGTGGGAAACATGGGCCTTCCCCCAAAGCTCCTGAAAAAAGGGATCACCGACATGGTGCGCATATCCGATGCCCGCATGAGCGGCACGGCCTATGGCACCGTCGTTCTCCATACCGCTCCAGAGGCAGCCGTCGGAGGCCCGTTGGCTCTGGTAAAAGATGGAGACATAATCGAACTGGATGTAGAGAACCGCCGACTGAACCTCGAGGTTCCGGAAGAAGAACTTGAGAAACGCAAAGCTCATTGGAAACCAACGCCTCCTGCCATGCAGAGCGGGTATCAGAAACTTTATTACGATCACGTTATGCAAGCAGACACTGGGGCGGATTTCGATTTCCTCGTCGGCTGCCGCGGGGCCGAAGTTCCGCGCGATTCGCATTGATGAATTTGATTCTAAAGGCAGGGAGGACCGGCTCGGTCCTCCCATTGGACGAAGGATGCGGAGGACTGAGCCAGTCCTCCCTGCCCGATCCACACAACCTACGACTCTAACCATCTTCCATTAACCATGCCTTTGACGAACAAAGACGAAAACAACCGAGTCCCCTATCAGCTTCCCATGCCTCAGGACGCCCTTCCGGAGATCGTTATTCCCAACGCTATTCCTGAAGACGAGCGCCTATGGGTAAAGCAAGCGGAAAACGTTTTCTTTCGCCCACTCTGCTTAAACGTTTCCCAAGGCTACTGGATGAATCTCCTTAAAGTAACCAAAGCCGGCGTCCTATCGCGTCACCGGCATCCCAATACGGTTCACGGATTCGTTCTCAAGGGTCGCTGGCACTATCTCGAGCACGCCTGGGAAGCTACCGAAGGTTCCTACGTCTTCGAACCGCCTGGCGAAACCCACACGCTCGTGGTTCCCGACGATTGCGAGGAGATGATTACCTATTTCCAAGTCAATGGAATCATGTATTACGTCGACCCCTACGGCAAGCACATCGGCTACGAGGATGTCTTCACCAAGATCGACATGTGCCGCAAACACTTCGCTGACGTCGGCCTAGGCGAGGACTACGTGCAGCAGTTCATCCGGTAGATTCTAAGGAAACTACAATATTTGTTAATAGGATACGCTTCGCTACAGAATCACGCCTGGCGTGAGCATGTTGATATCAGATTCAATCCCAAGGTAGGGAGGACCGGGACGGTCCTCCGTATGTAGTTAGAGAATCGGAGGACCGAGACGGTCCTCCCTACCAAATTAGCAGGTTGCTCTCGGAAAAGATTAAGTCCTGCACTCGCCCAAGCGAGGATCCTGTCCACGCGACCGCTGGGATCCAGCGCAGCGATGTTAAAACCCTAATCCACCGTCGCCTTGAATCGCTCGATCTCGGCTTCGAGTTCCAAGACGATCTCCGGATAGTCGTGGACCAAGTTCCAACGCTCGCCGATATCTGTATCCAAATCGTATAGCTCATAATCATTGGCGCCATAATCCATTACATAACGATGCGGCTTTGAAGGTTCCCTGCCTGGCAATAACAGTTTCCATTTCCCTTTGCGAATGCCAATAGCCATGTAAGGCGCATCGACTTGGGATACTTGATCGTACACGAATGTGGCACGCCCGTTTTCAGATTTCCCCAAAAGCAAATCGGTTTGATCCTGTCCATCTATGGCACGGTCGCTCGGCAATGCTACTCCGGCCAGCCCCGAGATTGTTGGCATGAAATCGATCGTCGCCCAAAGGGCATCCGACACTCGGCCAGCCGGGACCTTTCCAGGCCAACGGACGATACAAGGCACGCGCGAACCACCTTCGTAAGCGGATCCCTTCGCTCCCCGCAACGGTCCCGGGTCGCCCCAGAATATTGTCCCTTTGGGCATGCGCCAGTCCGGATTCTGATCTGGATTCGGCCTGAGACTGCCATTTTTGACCGAGGTGTATCGAGGCTGACTCCAAGGTCCATTGTCGGAGGTGAAAAGAACCAAAGTATCGTCGCTCAGTCCCAAAGATTCCAGCCGATCGAGCAATCGCCCGGTTTCGAAATCGAATTCCTCGACCACATCTCCATACAAGCCTCCGTCCGATTTCCCTTTGAAGCTAGATGAGGCATCGATATTGGTATGCATCATCGTGTGGGCAAGATAGAGCAGGAAAGGCTTATCGGGATCGCGACGGTTTTCCAGATAGTCGATCGCCTTATCGGTATAGAGGCGCGTCAAGCTGGCCATATCCTTCGTTTCCCCAGCCGGCTCATTATTTTCGTGAAACTTAACGAGCCCGCCGTCATTCGCCCCCAGTGGACCAAAGTAGTACTCAAAGCCCTGGGCATTGGGCATGCGTTCGATAATGGCCCTTCGATTGGATACATCCCACTTTCCAATGCACGCCGTCTGGTACCCAGCAGGGCCCAGCAATTCGGCGAAGGTGATCTCATCTGCCGGCATCGACCATCCCTGGCTCCGAATAGGATAGCGGCCAGTCAATAAAGCCGAGCGAGAGGGACCGCAAACCGGCTGAGCGTAAAAGCTGGTAAAACGAGTGCCTTTACGAGCCAATTCATCCAATCGCGGTGTATCTATCGTTTCACTACCATAGCAACCGAGATCCCCGTAACCTTGGTCGTCAGTGAAAATGATGAGGATATTGGGACGGTCTGCCGCTGAACAGATCGTGGAGCAGACAACAGCTAGAATTCCGAAATACAGTGTTCTCATGAGACATTCTGGTTTGAACCTCAATCTACGCCCGATGCGAGCCCATTCCCATCGAATGTTCCACTTCTTCCAGAGATGTCCCTTTGGTCTCCGGAACGTACAGCTTCACCCAGACAAGCTGAAGAATCATCATGAAGCAGAAGAACCCAAAGACGACGCTAGCGGGGAAAGCTTCCACCATTGACGGGAAAAACAGAGTGAGCAAAGCTGCGAATACCCAATGGGTGCCGCTACCCAGAGTTTGCCCTTGGGCTCGGTGGAGATTCGGGAATATCTCGGAAATAAAGACCCAGATAACAGCGCCCTGCCCGACCGCGTGGGCGGCGATGAAAGCGAATATGCACGTCGGAACAATCGCGAAGTTTTCAGACGCGAAAGCCCATGAGCAGAGTCCAAGCGAAGCAATGTATCCAAAAGATCCAATGAACAACAGTGTTCGCCGTCCCGCCCGGTCAATCAGCCATAGCCCCACAAAAGTGAAGATGAGATTAGTGATTCCTATGCCGACCGACTGCAATAGGGCCGCCTTCTCCCCTAGACCAGTCATTTCAAATATGCGCGGAGCAAAGTAGAGGATGGCGTTGATTCCCGATAGCTGATTGAAAAAGGCGATGAAAAACGCCAACAGAATCGGGGTTTTCAATTTCGCCGTCCAGAAACCACCCGTACTAGCCGGCTCGTGCGAAACCGTCATGATTTCATCCGCCTTAGCAGCGATCTCCTCCTCGCTGCTCTCCGGATGAATCTGTCGCAGAACCGCCGAGCCCGATTCTCGATCATTCTTTCGCCCGATAAGCCAGCGAGGGCTTTCCGGTATTCCAAAACACATGAAACTGTAGATGACTGCGGGAATCGCCTCCACGCCGAGCATCCAACGCCAGGCATTTTCGCCGATACCTCCCAACAGTGCATTCGAGACAAACGCTATTAACACGCCGAATACGATATTAAACTGAAACATCCCTGCCAGTCGGCCACGGTATTTCGCTGGTGCGATCTCGGAAATGAACAACGGGGCAGCGACTGTAGATACGCCAACGCCCAAGCCTCCAATAAAGCGGGCAATGATCAGGGAATATACATCAGTCGCCAGCGCCGACCAGACGGCCGATACAAAATACAGTATGCCGATGGACAAGAGCGTTCGCTTGCGTCCCAGCGCGTCCGTCGGCCAAAAACCGATCAACGACCCGACAACC
Organism: uncultured Opitutaceae bacterium; assembly: GCA_964404745.1. Classification (GTDB taxonomy): domain Bacteria; phylum Verrucomicrobiota; class Verrucomicrobiia; order Opitutales; family Opitutaceae; genus Pelagisphaera. The sequence continues at coordinate 32,417 of CAYOLG010000011.1, read as the reverse complement.
ATGCCCCAAAGGGCTGAACTCATGGCCAATCCATGCAATTTCGCGCCCAGGTCCCATAGTTCTTGGATCGTCTGTTCCGCTCCGGAAATGACTACGGTGTCGAAGCCAAAGAGGAAACCTGCCAAAGCGGCAGTGATTGCCCAGAAGAAAAGTTTTTTGTTATGCATAAGTAAGGGTTTTGGGGAAGTTTGAGTATCGTGAATACGAATCTAGAAATAGAATACAAACCTGTTATTTCGATTGGCCCTACTGTGTCCGGCGACAAGGCCCCCTTGCTGGATCCTCTTGGAAAATCTCCACAGGGTCGATTTACGTATTATAAAAAATAGGGCTGACGATTCCCAAAAGGTGAGGTGGTCAGCTTCATTATACCTACCTTACCCAATGACGGTCAATCCAAGTAGATCATTTCGTTCAGGTTGAACAAAGCCAGGCAATAGTCCACAAGAGCGGCTCCCTCGTAAGGATCAAACCTTACTGAGGTCTCCACGGGCATTGCCAGTGTCCCAACTTGACGACCCTCCGCTTTGAAAGAAGCGACCTGATCGTTCAAAAAGCTCAGCCCTAGTTGTCGTTCAATATTGGTTTCCTCTCTGGAAAAGACTATTTCGTAGGCCCGCCGTACCCATGCTTCACGATCATAGTTTGGACGTACATTTATCAGCATTCCTGCCAAATGGCGCGACGCGTTCATCGAGAATTCCGAGTTCAACAGCGTCAAAGACTGTGGAGCAGTAGTGGAGACATTGCGTCGCCCGCAACTAGCATTGGCATCCGGTCGATCGAAGACATCGAAGATGGGGAATCGCAAATTCCGTCGAGTAAACAAATAAATACTGCGGCGCGTGTGCTCCGACACATCCTCGCTCACTTCCCATTGTTTTTTGATCAGGGTGATAGCTACTTCTTGAGGTAAAGGCGGATGCACGCCCGGTCCCCCTCGCTTGCGATTCAGTTGCCCGCTCACCGATAGTATCGCATCGCGAATTGCCTCTCCCTCCAAGCGCTTGCGATTCATTCTTGAATACAACAGATTATCGGGATCCTTCTTCGTGGCTGTTTTCCACGAATCGCCGACGGGACGACTCACTTGGCGATAGGTCGCTGACTGCAACATGAGCCGGTGCATCTCTTTCAGACTCCAACCTCCGTCGATCAATTCGCTAGCTAGCCAATCCAGCAATTCAGGATGAGTGGGCCGGTCGCCAAGAACCCCGAAATCATTGGGCGTACCCACAATCGGGCTACCAAAGTGATGTTGCCAGAGTCGATTAACGATTACACGAGCGGTGAGAGGATGGCCTGGAAGGGTAAGCCATTCAGCTAGAGCCTTTCTCCGACCAGTTGTTGTCGATTCGGCATTCCCCGACCCCACCTGCATCCCCATCGCATTGACGACTCGGATAAAAGCGGGTTCAACCGGATCGCCTGGAGAGCGAAAATCCCCTCTCTTCATAACGAAGCTCGGCGGCGCTTCAGCGTCATTTTCCAAGAATATGTGGCTCAGCTGTTTGTTCTTTTTGGGGAACTCCATATTGGCGAAAACCGCCCTTAATCGATAGTAGTCTTCGATACTGATGGGATCCGACTTGTGCTCGTGACATTGAGCGCATTCGAGGGTTAGGCCCATAAACGCGAGGCCCGTCGACGATGTCATTTCGTTGAGCACGGTGTGGGCTCGCTCTTCGTCCAGATTGATGTCCGGCATATCGGGCCCTGACACCAGAAATCCTGTAGCGATTGCCTTGGATTCATCGTCTGGATACAATTCGTCGCCGGCTATTTGCAGCCGGACGAACTCGTCATAAGGCATATCCGCATTTAATGAATTAATAACCCAGTCTCGATAACGCCAGGCGTCCTCGCGCACTTGATCGTGTTCAAATCCATCGCTTTCCGCAAAGCGAGCCACGTCTAGCCAATGCTGGGCCCAACGTTCTCCATAAGCGGGATCAGCCAAAAAGCGATCGATCAAAGCTTCATAAGCGAAATCGGATTCGTCTTCCAAAAAAGTCTGCACCTCATCAGGGGTAGGCGGCAAACCTCGTAGATCGAATGAAAGCCGACGAATCAGCGTCCTTCGATCGGCCGCTGGCATCAACGACAACCCCTCCACCTCCAGGCGCGAAAGGATAAAGTGGTCGACCCCATTTCGGATTTTTGAGTCGTCGATAACGCTAGGAGGAGCCATCGCCCGAATAGGCTGAAAAGCCCAATGGTTGCGATCTTCCTCCGTAATTGGCTTCTCGATCTCTAACCGATTGCGCCTTTCGCCAAAACAGAAAGTGGCCAAGCAAATCACCGCCATAATAGCGACGCCCGTCCTCTTCCCTTGTTGAGATGAGCTCATCGACGCTTTTCGGAAACCCTGATTTGTCGGTGGCCGCCTTGCTGACTCTGCTAGGGAGGACCGGCTCGGTTCTCCGATCGCTAAACACTGAGGACCGAGCCGGTCCTCCCTACCCTTGGAGCGTGTTGAATAAGTGGATGAAGTCGAATCTGACCGTGTAGGGGCGTCGCATGCGGCGTCCGCAGAAGCGGCTGATACTCTACTTACGCGGACGCCGCAAGCGGCGACTCTACAAAATACGGATTTATCCAGCACGCTGTTATGAATCCCTTTGGATATACACCTCGGATCGTTGTTTCCAAAACCAGGCATCAGCTCAAGATCCCTTGTACCACTTTGCCGGCAACATTGGTCAGGCGTTCTTCGCGTCCGTTGTGGAAATAAGTCAGGCGCTCGTGATCCATTCCCAGCAAATGAAGAATAGTCGCATGAAGATCGTGCACGTGCACCGGGTTTTCTTCGGCCCTCAAACCGACAGGATCCGTGGAGCCATAGGCCATGCCACCTCTAACGCCTCCCCCGGCAAAAACTACTGAATAGCCCCAAGGATTGTGATCCCGACCGGTTCCTTGCTCGCTCATCGGCATGCGACCAAATTCTCCGCCCCAAATGACCAAAGTGTCGTCCAGCAAGCCCCGCAGCTTCAGATCCTTAATTAGGCCGGCTACCGGCTTGTCCGTCTTCGCGCAGTAACGAGTGTGGTTCTCTTCAACGTCTTTGTGGGCATCCCATCCTACGGTGCCTCCTGAATACAGCTGCACAAAACGCACCCCTCGCTCGATCATCCTGCGAGCTAAAAGACAGCGCGTCCCAAACTCGTCAGTCGGTTCCTCTCCAATGCCGTAGAGTTTTTTGGTCGCCTGGGATTCCCCTTTTAAATCGACGATTTCCGGCGCCGCCGACTGCATTCGGTAAGCGAGCTCGTAGGATCTCACCCTGGCAGACAAGGAATCGTCATAATCACGGCTCTCAAGATGGGATGTATTCAGTTTTTGAATTAATGATAGGGTCGATTTTTGCTGAGTCCCGCTAACTTTTTCCGGGGGACGCAAATTGAGAATCGGGCTTGCCCCCGGACGCATGGTTGTGCCCTGATATGTCGCCGGCAGGTAACCGCTACCCCAAGCGGGCGGTCCGCCTTTAAGTCCGCCCTCCGGGTCGGGCATGACCACAAAAGCTGGCATGTCACGGTTCTCCGAGCCTAAGCCATATGATACCCAGCTACCTAAGCTCGGACGCCCCATAAGAATGGAGCCGGTATTCATTTGGTAGACCGACTGAGGATGATTGACGCTATCGCCGTGACAACTTCGCATCACACAGAGATCGTCGGCTAACCCGGACATGTGGGGAAGTAGATCGCTAATCTCCAATCCCGACTTGCCGCGAGGACGAAATGGCCTGATCGGCGGAAGCAAGGGATTCTTGGCAACCTTCCGCCGAGTCATTACCGAACCGAAACTTTCCGGCAAGGGCACGCCAGCGTATTTGATCAAATCCGGCTTGGGATCGAAAAGGTCCACATGGCTCGGTCCGCCATGCATGAAGAGATAGATCACTCGCTTTACCTTTGGCTCGTAGTGCGGAGGCTTGACTGCCATCGGATCCGCTCCGCCAGTCGGGCTGCGAGTCGAAGCGAGTAGATTCTCCTCGCTTAGTATTTTGGCAAGGGCAATCGCTCCAATCCCCCCGCCGACATTGGTTAAGAATTGTCGACGATTCAGGCTACTCGTTCCCGAGGGGCAATTGTTGGGGACATGCATTTTAAAGTTATAGGGGGCTGCCAATAGAAAAACTGGAGATACTATATGCGGACATCTCCAATTGTCCAACTATTAGTAGTCGTCCTTTAATGCAGCAGAGCCAAACTGCTAACAATCAAGTGATCTTATTCACCCACCGTGCCACATAATGTGATTGCCCAAGGAAAACATTAACTGAATCCTGAGCCTAATTTATCCCCGTTCTCCATTCCCCAAAGATATGCGCCCGAATCGAAAGTCTATAAGCAGAATCATGCCGCTTCGATCCGAGGATTTCTTCCTTTAGCTTTGAGCAACCGTGAAATCGCTTCTTTCACTCCTATTCCTTCTCAAATTTGCATTCTGCCTTCCCAATTCAGATGCAGAGAACTCCCGGTACAACGTGCTTTTTGTCGCGTTTGACGACCTTCGGCCGGATCTCGCCTGCTACGGGAACCCCGTAGCCATTACGCCCAACTTCGATCGCCTGGCCGCTCAAGGCACCCTATTCAATCGAGCCTATTGCCAGCTAGCTGTTTGCGGGCCCTCCCGATTGTCTCTGATCACCGGACTTCGGCCTGACTCCATCAAGGTTTGGGACTTGAAAACGCATTTTCGGGAAACGATTCCCGATCTTGTAACGCTTCCTCAGTACTTCAAGAATCATGGCTACCATTCCCAAGCGATCGGCAAGATCCTGCATGGAAGTGGCGTATCCATGTACGATCCACCTTCTTGGTCGGAGGATCCACTTTTTGACTACGGACGACCACATCATTGGCGCTATGCATCGCCGGAAAATCTGGCCGTCGAAGCTCACAAGAAGAGCTCTACAGAAGGGGTAGACGTTTCTGACAACACTTTCGTGGACGGGCTCGTCTGTTCGGCCGCCGAAGAAGCACTCGATCGGTTTGCCGAAAGCCAGAAACCGTTTTTCTTGGGGGTCGGTTTCCGGAAACCCCACCTGCCCTTCGTCGCTCCAAAGAAATATTGGGACCTTTACGATCGGGACGAAATCCCTGAACGGCCATCAGCTTCTCATCCCAAAGGAGCTCCCGAATATGCGACGAGGACCTGGAACGAACTCGAGGGGTACACCGACATTCCCGAACAGCTCGACCAGATTTCCGAAGAGAAGATACGCGAGCTTAGACATGGCTACTACGCCTGTATCAGCTACGTCGATGCGCTCCTCGGACGCTTGCTTGATAAACTCGAGGAACGAAAACTCGCGGATAATACTGTAGTCTGCCTCTGGGGAGATCACGGCTTTCACTTGGGAGAGCAAGGACTTTGGACCAAAGCCAATAACTACGAATTGTCAGCCCGCGTGCCGCTCATCATTTCTTCTCCCAGCCAAAAAACGAAAGGAGCGACATCCAATGCTCTGGTCGAACTCGTCGATCTCTATCCAACGATGGCCGAGCTGTGTGGACTGAATATTCCAGAGGGACTAGAGGGAGCGAGCATGAAACCGCTAGTGGAAAACTCCAAGCTCCCATGGAAAACGGCAGCTTTCAGTCAGTACCCGCGGGACTACACGAAAATCAAGCATGACAAGCATGGTGACGTCATGGGCTATGCTGTCCGGACCGATCGATTCCGTTACGTGGAGTGGCGAGACTGGAAGAGCAACGAAATCTTGGAACAGGAATTGTATAACCATTCGACCGATCCACACGAAACGATCAATCAAGCGGGAATTGAAGAAATGGCTTCCACCATTGCCCGCCACCAAGAAATCTTGAATGCCGGTTGGCAAGGGGCTCTGCCTAAAAACTAGGTCGTCTATCAATTTCCCACAAAAAAGCTACGAATGAACGGTATCGAAATCTTGGAAACACTTAAGTCTGAAAAGCGAGTCTTTGGCACTTTGTTAACCAATGCCTCACCCTATTGGCCAGCCAAGGTTGCCGAGCTGGACCTGGACTTCGTCTTTATCGACACCGAGCACATCGCGTTCGATCGGACCCAAGTTTCGAGCCTTTGCCATAGCTTCAACGCCAGAAATGTCGCGCCCTTCGTTCGAATCCCGAGCCCGGATCCCTACCAGGCAAGCATGGTTTCCGACGATGGAGCCTGTGGCATCATAGCCCCCTATGTAGAAACCGTAGAGCAAGTAAAGAAACTGGTCGGAGCGGTTAAACTGAAACCGATCAAAGGAGAAATTCTATCGAAGCTTCTCGACGGTTCCGATTTCACGTCGAGAGAATTGAAAAGCTATATTGAGGAAGCCAATGCCGACAAGGTCCTGGTCATCAATATAGAAAGCGTTCCCGCCATAAATGCATTGGATGACCTTCTGTCAGTGCCAGGCGTAGACGTAGCGCTCATTGGACCTCACGATCTATCCTGCAGTCTCGGCATACCGGAACAGTATGGACATCCCGAATTTCAGGAAGCGATCTCCACCTTCATCGGAAAGGCCCAAGAACACGGCGTCGCGCCAGGCATTCACTTCTGGTCCGACCTGGACCAAGAGATCGCCTGGTGTCAAGAAGGCATGCAATTTCTGATACACGCTGCCGACATCATTGCCTTTCGGGAAACCATGCAACGCGACCTCAGCGCCATAAGAAAACGTCTCGGCGGAAGCGAAGCTGAGGGAAACGGTAGTACCTTAAACATTTGAATACACGCTTTGAAAAAGATTGTTCCACTACTCCTGGCTCTCGCCGCTAACGTCATCTATGGGTCGGAATCACTGACCTATCTAGATTGGCAACCGCTTGCCGAACTGCCGCCAGTCGGCGAGCAAAGCGAATCTCTCGGCGTAGCGGGCCCCTATGTTGGAGTCCACAATGATGCGCTCATCGTTGCGGGCGGGGCCAATTTTCCGAAGCCTTACTGGGGTGAAAACAAGGTCTGGCACGACGATATTTGGGTTCTTGAGCGATCGAGCAACGGAACACTGAATCAATGGAAAAACGGAGGTTCGCTCCCGCGACCCCTTGGATACGGCGCCTCCGTTTCGTTGCCGCAGGGCGTGCTGTGCATAGGTGGCAATGACGCTGAACGAACCTACAGCGAAGTCTTTCTTCTGAAATGGGATCGCAGCGGAAATTCGGTCGAACGAGAATCCTTACCCAGCCTGCCAAAAACGATCGCCTATACCGCCGCGACCAGCGTTGGAAGCAAAGTATATGTCATCGGCGGTACGGAAACCAATGAACTCAGTTCAGCCCTCAACAAGCTCTGGATCCTGGATATGGAAAATATCGGCGATGGCTGGCAGGAACGGCCAGGTTTGCCAGGACCAGCTCGCGGGTTCAACTTAATCGCTACCCAGAATAATGGATACGAAGAGCGTATCTACATTTTTAGTGGACGGCGAGAAACCGAAAAAGGCGACCTCGAGTTTCTTAAGGATGCTTATTCCTATAGCCCTGCAACCGGCCTGTGGTCGCGACTAGCGGACTCGCCGGCGTGCATGATGGCCGGCGAAGCCATCCCGGTCGGCGAGAATCATATTTTCGCTGTGGGAGGAGCTGACGGCTCGCTATTCCACGCCGCAGACGACCTAAAAGGCGATCACCCCGGCTTCCCCAAACGGGCCTGGGCCTACAACGCTCTCACCAACACATGGCAAGACGGTGGGGCTATCCCGCAAAACCAGGTCACTACCCAAGTCGCCAAGTGGGGGGATGCCTTTGTAATCGCCTCCGGTGAAATCAAACCACGCGTACGAACGCCACAAATCTGGGAACTTACGCCAGTCACTGCAGCTGCATCCTTCGGGGTCTTGAATTGGACGACTCTCATTCTTTACCTTGGCGGACTGGTTGTTGTCGGCTACGTTTGCGCCCGGGGCACGAAATCTTCGGAAGACTTTTATCTCGGCGGCCATTCCATTCCTTGGTGGGCAGCTGGTATGAGCATTTTCGGGACAACACTCAGCGCCATCACATATTTGGCTCTCCCAGCGAGAGTCTATGGCACAAGCTGGTCTGTCATTATCCTCAATGCCGGCATCGTTATCGTAGCCCCTCTTGTAGCACTCGTCTACGTTCCCAGGCTACGAAGCATAAACGCCATAACCGCCTATCAATTTCTCGAATCCCGGTTCGACGTCGGTCTACGCTTGTTTGGCAGCGCCTCGTTCATCATTCTTCAACTCTTCCGAATGGGCATAGTTGTCTTTCTGCCCGCCCTGGCGCTTGCAGCAGTAACCGGATTCAACCTAATCCTTTGCATATTGCTGATGGGCTTAATCGCTACGGTGTATACAGCTTTTGGAGGCATCAAGGCAGTTATCTGGACCGACGTCATTCAAGTATTTGTCCTTATGGGCGGAGCTCTATTGGCCCTAGCCATCATCATCTTCAGCCTGGATGGCGGAGTAGCGACATTGATTTCAGTGGGAGCGGAAAACGGTAAATTCGCTATGCCAGCATTGGAATGGTCCTGGACCGGCGACGCCCTCTTCGTCCTTCTACTTGGAGGAATCTTTTCCAATGCCCTCGTACCCTACACATCCGATCAAGCGGTCGTTCAACGTTACCTGACGACCAACTCGGCGAAGGAAGCTCAGAAGGCCGTGTGGACCAATGCCTGCCTTGCCGTTCCCGCATCCCTGATATTCTCAATCATGGGAATCGCGCTTTTCGTGTTCTACAAAAGCAATCCAGAGTTGCTTGGGCCGCTGGAGAAGAACGATCAAATTCTCCCCTGGTTCGTGGCCCATGAGATGCCTGCCGGCCTTGCTGGGATCGTCATCGCTGGCGTTTTTGCCGCTGCAATGTCAAGCCTGGATAGCAGCATGCACTCCATCTGTACCGCAGTGTCCAACGATTTCGTAAAGCGAACTAAGAATGACTGGAATGATGAAGATCAACTGAAATTCGCCCGCATCCTGGTATTCTGTCTTGGAGTTTTGGGCACATCGATGGCTATTGTCATGTCCCAGCTCGATACCGGGCATATTTTCGACTTTCTCGTCAGTCTTGTGGGCTTGATCGGCGGCCCGCTGGCCGGACTCTTCCTCCTCGCCATATTCGCCAAGCAAGCCCAACGTCAGCACGCCTGGATCGGCTTGTTTTGCAGCCTAATAGCCATCTTTTATTGCAAATACCTAACCAATCTCAGCAGCCTCCTCTACGGCCTCGTCGGCATCGGCGTCTGCTTCAGTGCCGGTTTGGCGTTATCAATCATAATGCCGAAAAGGGCAATCAATCCATGAACCCGCATCTCAACGCAAGGAGGACTGGCTCTGTCCTCCGTTATTGCTTATCTCTCACCAATAGATTGGAGGATCGAGCCGATCCTCCCTACCTAAAATACATGCTGAAACGACTTCTCACAACCCTCCTCATTCTTCCCTCTTTCTTCTTCCTTCTTCCTTCCGCTGCGTCGCAGTCGCCTGCGGTCAGCTCGTCGAATCCGAACGTTCTCTTCATCTCTGTCGATGACATGAATGACTGGGTTGGATGCCTAGGATCTGATCGGGTCCCCACGCCCCATATCGACAACCTAGCATCAAGAGGCCTCCTATTTACCAATGCCCACGCCCCCAGCCCGAAATGCGCCCCTAGTCGGGCCGCCATCCTCACCGGAAAACGGGCTTCCACCACGGGACTTTACAGCAACGGACACTGGTGGCGCCCAGCGTATCCAGAAATTCTAACCCTCCCCCACTATTTCAAGAAAAACGGCTACTACGTCGCTGGAGGCGGCAAAGTGCATCACCACACCGATGGATTCAATCCGCCCGACCAATGGGACGAGTACTCTCCTCTCATTCAAGATCAGGATTTGGTTGTCGATTACTTCAAAGACCGAGGGGAGAATCGCCGCTACTTCACCGAAGCCATGCCTCGTCACCCCAACAACTCCCTTGACTGGGGAGCGATGGAGGTCGATGACTTGGAGATGGGGGATGGCGAAACGATTCGCTGGGCTTCAAATTTCTTGCGCCGCGAACACGAAAAGCCGTTCTTCCTGGCGGTCGGCTTGTTCCAGCCGCATCTACCCTTTTATGCGCCCAAAAAATATTTCGATCAACTGCCACTTGACCAAGTAGAGCTGCCCATAAACAAGCCTGGCGACCTCGACGACATTCCACCCGGCGGCCAAAAAATGGCGGCATCTCGACGAGAGGATCTCCGAATGATCGAGGAACACGACAGTCTGCAACACACTGTCCAATCCTACCTAGCCAGTATCGCTCATGCAGATACGCTCGTGGGTATACTTATGGAGGCTTTCGACAAGAGCCATTATAGAGAAAATACGGTCATCGTCTTTTGGTCAGACCACGGATACGCCTTCGGTGAAAAGGACCACTTGGCCAAAGATACCCTTTGGGAACGCTCGACACACGTGCCGTTTATCATGGTTGCGCCTGGAGTCACAACACCCAATAGCCGTTCCAACCGCCCGGTCGATCTAACCTGTCTTTATCCAACCTTAACCCAGCTTTGCGGCCTGCCCCTGCCAGACGGACTCGATGGCGTCGACATCACCCCACTGCTACACAACCCAAACCTTTACTGGGACAAACCAGCCATCATTGACTTTCTCTATGGCAATACAGCGATTCGTACCGAAAATTGGCGGTACATTCGCTATGACGAAGGCCGAGCCGGCGAAGAACTCTATAACCTGAACATCGATCCCTATGAATGGACTAATTTGATGACAACGTCTCCCGGTTCCGCTACGCCATTTCGTCGCTGGCTCCCAATACGCTATGCCAAAGAAGTTCCTACCAAAGGCGCTTATCTCTTTGACCCGGAAACCTACACCTGGAAACCAAAACAAAGGTGATCAGAGCAGAGCAGATTCAGAAACCCGCATCGACAAGGTAGGGAGGACTGGCTCAGTTTCAAAAATCGACTATCTTCAAAATTTCCGAGGACTGGGACAGCCCTCCCTACCTACCCAAAACCTTGAAGCCTCTACTCACAGCTTTTCTCCTCCTTCTTCACTCTTCATTCTTAATTCTTCCTTCAGTTGCGGCTTCGCTGCAGCCAAACGTTCTCTTCATCGCTATTGATGACATGAACGATTGGACAACCTTGTTCGACGAATACAATCCCATCCAAACTCCAAACCTGGAACGCCTGGCCGAACGAGGAACTTTCTTCACCAAAGCCTATTGTAATTCGCCCGCCTGCAATCCGTCTCGGGCTTCCGTCCTAAGCGGCACGCGACCATCTAGCAATGGTGTCTACGGCAATCGAAGCGATTGGAAAAAGGCCCTTTCCAACGTCGTCATTCTGCCCCAGCACTTTCGTAATCATGGATATCGAACTTTCGCTAGCGGCAAGATATTCCACCATCATGGCGCTCAGTTCCACAAGTACGAAGCCTTCGATGAATTCGTGGAATTCCCATCAAGACAGCCCGATATGCCCATGCCCCGAGATGGCAATATCAACGGAATCAAAAGCTGGACCGCTCCCGATGGCTCGAAAAGCCCCGTAAGCCGAAATTTTGACTGGGGAGTGTATCCGAAAAATCCGGATTATCACATCGACAATCGAACGGTAGAATGGGCCATTGAAAAAATCGCCTCATCTTCAGAAGAACCGTTCTTTATCGCTACTGGAATCTATCGCCCTCATATGCCATTCTACGCGCCCCAAGAATGGTACGACCGATACCCCTTGGGCGACTTGGTCATGCCAGCAGAAAAGCCGGACGACCTACATGATCTCCCTGACGCGGCCAGATCTATGCTCCATCCGCCGTCCCGCAAATTCATGAGCACCTTCGAGCAGGAGAGACTACGGGACGCTTTCATATTCGAAAAGGCCGTTCGCGGCTACCAAGCGGCTTCGAGCTTCGCCGACTATCAGGTTGGCCGGCTTCTCGACGCTCTCGATGCCAACGGCAAAGCGGACAATACGATCATAATCCTTTGGTCCGACCACGGATTCCATCTGGGAGAAAAAGAGCATTGGGAAAAGTTCGTGCTCTACGAGAAAGCCACTCGGATTCCTCTCATCATCGTTGCTCCCGGATATAAAGCGGGCCAGATTTGCCACCGTCCCGTCTCGCTGGTTGATTTGTATCCCACTCTCGTAGAACTTTGCCAGCTCCCCAAGCCATCGCATATCGAAGGCGAAAGCCTGGTTACCCTCTTAAAACGACCTAAATCGAAAAGAGCCCCGGTTCTCATCACCTACGGCAAAGGAAACCATGCCGTTAGATCCGACCAGTATCGATACATTCTCTACGCCAATGGAGAGGAAGAACTCTACGATCTCCAGAATGACTCCAACGAATGGACTAACATCGCCTACCTCAAAGGCACCAAAAAGATTATGAAACAGCATGCAAAATCGCTGCCGATCGAAGATGCCGACGAGATCGGGCCGGTCAAGTAGCCGTTCAACCGCTGAAAGGCTTCTTGGATCCAAAGGGAAGAAAAAAGCGCGCCTCACAAAAGAGACGCGCTCGTGAAAGATATCCTAAATCAAGGGTCGCTCTAGAAGTTGAACTTGGCCGTTAGCGAATAAGTTCGCTCAGTCGGTATCCGCCAAACTGCGACAAGCCCCGTTGATCCTTCATTCGGATTGGCGGCAACAGGGATCAGATCATCCTCGTCAAACAGATTCCTGATATTGAAAGTAAGCGTCATGTCGACTTTCTCCCCCATAATTGGCTTTCTGTAACGAACAAAAGCGTCCGCGTTGAATTCGGAAGGACCGAAATGAGGATCAGTAATATCAGGTTTATAAGCATTAAGCTCGCTATCGAAAATCTGGGGATGGCCAATCGCGGCCTCGTCCTGCCAACGAGCGCCACCTCCGACGGTAAAGCCTCTCAACTTGCTATCCGAATTGAATCGGTAGTTGGTGAAGAGATTGTATCTCCATTCGCGTATTTGGTCTATCGATCCCGCTCCATCCTGTTGCCTCGCTAAATTAAGCGGGCTCAAGTAAATGAGGTCAATTCGTTCGCCAATATTGAAACTGTTACCGAGAGCCGACGGGTATTTGCCAAATCGATCCTGGCTCCATAATTCGGCAATATTGTATGACGGGCCGTATAGCAGCTCATCCCATTCCGCAGCAGTATTGTCACGCGAAACCTTCTGCTTAGTTGCGTTGAAAGACAGCGTCCACTGGGAATTAATGCTGCCGACCGCCTCGAACTCGAAGCCTTTCGAAACCGCATCGCTGGTCGTCACTAGAGAACTGGGAGTCGTCCAGACTAGTGCCCCAGTACCCGTACCATCATCTCGGATATCCCAGGCCTCTACGATCTCAGATGGCCAGGCCGGATAATTAGCCAGATTTTCGATATCATCCTGATTGTAGAAGTTTTCTTCAATAACATCTCGAGCATTTTCGCCAACCCGGTTGATAACGAAAGGAATCAGTCCATTGAGTACGCTCAAATCCGTTTCAGTTCGTCTATTTTGAAGAGTCTCATACCAAGTCGCCCGAATGGATACGCGGTCCTCGAGCAATCCGAAAGCTATGCCGTGCTCTTCCGTTTCGCCGATAGGAGCCGATAATTCCCGCCCGAAAACATCATGACGAACTTGACTGCTGGCCACGCGATTTTCCGCTGTCGAGTAGTGGAGACTAAGCGAACTTACCGGAAGATTTTCTACCCAGCCTCGAGGCGCATGCCCGACCACTCCCCATGAAAACGTGGTGTCACTATCCTCTTCCCCAGCCAGAGTATCCAACACTTGGAAATCAGGATCATCGACCAGTCGATATCGCGTTGGTGACAACGGAGCCGTTTCCGCAAATGAATTGAGCGAATCTTTGCGCCATCCATAAGTTGCCACGATATGGTTATCCACAAACCGACTACTGACAACAAGGGCCTCGGAATCTCTCTCCAGACGATCCTTGCCAGCGCCGGTGATTGGATTTCTTTCGATTGAAAAGCTTCGGTTCTCCCACTGGTCAGTATTCGGGTTGTGCACCGTAACCGTGTAGGAATCCTCTATTTCGAGAGAAGGAATGCTGCCCTGCAAATTGGCGCCCGCTGGCGAAGCGGCTCCGTAGAGGGTGTCGCCCAGATAGACGATCCCGCCGAAATTCCGATGCCCGGACGGACGGGGGAGGCTGGCATTCACATAAGCTCCATTACTGTCCCTCCTGCCGAATTCGGCATAGTCCAGCCCCCAAATGTATTGCTGGCCACTACGATTGAAATTGCTGGCTTCTCTAGTTTCATAGAGGCCTGTAATCGTATGGTCGCCAACCAGCTTGCTGATAAGCCCGTCGGTTCGCTCGGAAGCGTTAAACCTGACAAAAGCGGTCGCCCGAAAGACCTCGCTTTCCGAATCCGTCTTGCTAAAACTCCCATTGGTGAAACCCACCAAGGGACGGCCCAAATTTGGGTTGGGAGAACCATCCGGGAGTACCTCGGTAGGATCGATCTGCAAGGATTCAGAACGGCCTCCATTAAGGAGTCGATGATTCGCGGAATATAGAGACTGCTTGTCATAGGCGAGCTCTATCCCAAGATTGTCGTCCCAGAACAAATGCTCCGCAGTTATATTGTAGGTATCGAATTTGAGCAATTCGCCTTTGGTGTCGCCATCGATCAGATTATTTCTGAAGTCGATAATCGAAGGGTCGGTGATCTGATGATTGGTAAACTCGCCCGAGATATCAGCGTTTACTCCGTTGTTCCAGACTTCTTGATTGCGACCTGTTCCACGAACAGCAGCCCACCAATCCGCATCCCGATTCGGGCTTCCCGGGGGATGCCAGAAAGGCTGTTTAAGGTTCAGCATCCCGGCAGTGCCGTTGGCGTTTAAAGAGGTGTCGATCCTCTTTGAAGTGGGGTCTGACCAAACAGCCTGAGGAACGAAAATCGAAGACATCGGCCCAAAATAGGAACGCGAGTAGGGACCGTTCGCCGGAACCGCCGGGGCATTGTGAGTCGGTTGAACCAAACCTTCCGGATGGGCAAGCGGATCCCACCACATGCCGATCATATCCACTAGAGGGAATTGTCGAGGCAAGTTGGAGTCGATCTGGCCTTGTTCTGTATTGATGTTGAGGGTTAGATCCTCGGTCGCCCTCCACCCCAAGGTAGCGTACAAACGCTGATCCCTTTCGAACGCGGGCCTTTGCTGAAATTTTATGTCTTCAGCCAGGCCGGCGACTCGAAGCGACAGTTTGTCCTCCAATAGAACCCTCTCCAAATCGAAGGTGCCTCGATAGGTACCATAAGAACCCCCGCGAATCGTGAATTCGCTTCGATCGACGAAAGCCGGTACGATGATACTGGTATCGATAATGCCAGCAGGGCTCCCCACTCCGAACAGTATCGAGTTCGCTCCCCGATTCATAGTCACGCGATCCACATTGTATGAGTCCATCGGGAGCGAGCTCTCATAAAGGTTCCTCGTCAAGGTTGCTGCAGCCAGGCCACGGACACGGGTCGTGGGAGTGAGTCTGTCGAAAATCTCGGCGACCGTATTTTCGCCAGTTCTTCCCGCTTCGTTGGCGAGATTGCCTAGAGGCCCAATTACTTCCGTGCTCGGAGTATAGATCAAAAGCTCCTTCAAATCGGTTGACTGCGTGTCTTCAAGAAAGTCTTTAGTTACGACCGAAATCGACGCCGCTATGTCCTTGAGATTCGTATTCAGCCGGGTACCAGCGAGAGTCTGCGTTGCCGCATACCCTTGATTATCGGATTCATCGACTGTGAACGGGCTTAGCTCGTAGACTTCATCGTCTTCTTGAGCAAAAACGCTCGTAAGACCAATCGTGGACGATACCGCTAGCATGACAAGCCACCTATTTTTCTTCGGGCATATTCCGAAAAGACCGCCTTGATGCGCGCCCTCGACTCTTTCGTGTTTTTCAGAACTCATAACTGGTTGATTTGGGTTATCGTACGAATGTCAACAGAACAGTGAACCAAGCGGGGCACTGCTATTCAAGAAGACACACGACTTGGACTTCCAAAGTGTAGGCCAAAAATGGACTGCCTGATTGTGAAATCAGGCTTTCTACTTGTACGAAAACGCTATACGACGATGTTTTTGGGGCTTCCAAAAGGCCAAAGTAAGTCTAGAGTTCTCGAGATTGAGCAAAACTTCATCGATCTCCACAGTTCATTAACCCCACCGACGACCTCGTGAACAGAATATTCAGAACATATTTTCTCTTCTCGCTCCTCACCCTTCACCATTCGTTCGGAGAACAGGCCCCCCATAACGTCCTACTCATTGTATCCGAAGACAATGGACAGGAGCTGGGCTGCTATGGCGATCCTTATGCTCAGACACCTAATCTAGATCGCCTCGCATCAGAAGGCGCGCTTTTCAAAAACGCCTATGTCGCTCAAGCGGGGTGCAGCCAGTCCCGAGCCGCCTTTCTAACTGGACTCTATCCGCACCAGAATGGGCAAATAGGCTTAGCAACCTGGAAATTTCGCATGTATCGCGAAGATACGCCCAACATAGTTAGGAGCTTGAAAGAAGCCGGCTACCGAACCGGGATAATCGGCAAGCTACACGTCAATCCGGAATCAGCCTTCCCCTTCGATTTCGAGGCTATCGGGAAATCCAATTTCAGCCGCGATGACTTGATGGGCTACGCCCGCGAAGCTAGCGGTTTCATCTCTGAAAGCCGAGAGCCCTTTTTCCTCAGCGTTAACTATCCTGACGCCCACCGACCCTTTACCTCACAAGTCGATGGACTACCCAAGAAACTGCTGACTGGAAAAGACGTAGAGGCCCTCCCGTTTTTCGGCATCAGTAATCCGCAACTACGCCAGCAAACGGCGGATTACTACAACTGTATGAGTCGCCTCGATACACTCATTGGCGATCTATTGGAGGTACTCGAACTTTCCGGTAAAGCGGACAACACCATCGTCGCTTATATCGGAGACCATGGTGCCGATATGCTGAGGGGCAAACGAACTTCTTATGAAGGCGGCACACGCGTGCCTTTCATCATGCGAGTCCCTGGGCGGGCCCACCGCGGAATCGTTCGCCAAGAGCTGGTTTCGCTTGTCGATCTCGTTCCGACTCTGCTTGAACTGACCGGAGCCCCGCCCATAGCCAACCAGCCTGGCCGATCGCTGGTCCCACTTATGGAGAATAAATCTGCCAATTGGCGGCGCTACCTATTCACTGAGTTCCACATCCACTCGGCCCATAACTACTACCCGCAGCGAACCGCCCAAGACGATCGCTACAAGCTCATCCTCAACCTCATGCCGGGAGAAGTAAACCCTGGCTATCACTTCACTAACGATCGTTTCTTCGAAGATCTTGCCACAACCATCAATCAAGCCGGCGAACCCATATCCGGAGCCTATCGCCGTATGCGAGCTCCACCGAAATACGAGCTATACGACCTGAAAAACGATCCGCATGAGTTCACGAATCTTGCCGAAAATTCCGCCCACCAAGCCACCCTCGATCGTCTGTCCAAAGAGTTGCAACGCTGGCGCGAAACGACCCACGATCCCATGCTCGATCACGAGAATGTACTCCGCCTAAAAGCGGAAATCGATGCCTGCATGGTCAATGGACAGCCTGACAAGGCGAAACTGCAACTGAACTACACCAACTATTTCTTTGAATAATTAAACCACAGGCAGAACGGGCATTCAGCCTGTTTCAGATCAATGGCAGAAAGCCTATGCTACTCCAACAACGACATCGATGATCTTACTGCGATGAACAAAAAACTAGTTCCTACTTTAAGTCTATATCTAGCCCTAGCTACCGCTGCTCTCGCAGGCATCGACGAGCAGATCCTGTTCAAATCTGGCGAGGAAGGCTTTTCTAACTACCGTATCCCCGCCATCATTACCGCCGCTGATGGAACCCTTCTCGCTTTTTGCGAGGCTCGCAAAGACCATCGCGGGGACAGCGGGAACATCGATCTCATTCTGAAACGCTCCGAAGACAATGGGGCCACTTGGTCTTCACCCCAAGTCATTTGGGATGCCGGACCGGATACGGCTGGAAACCCTTGTCCCGTCGTGGATCAGAGAACGGGGCGAATCGTCATGCTCATGTGCTGGAACCTGGCAACGGATCATGGTCGCGATCTGCATGCCGGTACCGGAAAGGATACCCGGCGGGTATACCAAATCCATTCCGATGACCATGGAAAGACCTGGTCGAGTCCAGAGGAGATCACTTCCAATGTTAAAGATCCCACTTGGTGGTGGTATGCCACCGGACCGGGAATTGGCATACAACTGCAAGAAGGGCCCTACACCGACCGACTCGTCATCCCAGCCAATCACACGACCGATGGCTACTACGGAGCCCATACTCTCTATAGCGATGACGGTGGGGAGTCTTGGAATGTTAGCTCCACCATCCAGCCAACCGTAAACGAAAGTCAGGTGGTAGAGCTGTCGGATGGGCGCTTATTGATGAACATGCGCTCCCAGGGCCTCGACAATACAGCGCGTCCACGAAACGGTTACCGTTCCATCGCCTATTCCAACGATGGCGGAGCCAGCTGGAGTGATCCCATTTTCGACGACGAACTGGGCGATCCCCGCTGCCAAGCCAGCCTGATACGCTACGATGAGAAATTCCTCCTCTTCTCAAACCCCAACCCGCCTACTCAACCCGAGCGTGGCCCGCGCATTCGCATGACTGTCAAACTCAGCGAAGACGACGGTCAGTCCTGGTCCGCCGGCTTTCTCGTCGATGAGGGCCCAGCCGCCTACTCCGCCCTAGTCGCCTTGCCTAAGCGACAAGTCGGCCTCCTATATGAGAAAGACAAAGACATCGCCTTTGCTACGTTTTCGATGGATCTACTGCACTAGGATCCGGCTGCTATCATACCAATCCCAATCCATTGATATTCGTGTGCAAGCATGACCATGAAGCTCCATTTGCCACTTAACTTTCCAACGTTGGAAAGTTAAATGGCGGGACGGAGGATGACGCGGCTCTCCTTGGAGGCCGGGTCGGCATCGTTTTTTACTTTGACCAGACCCCCTTTCTATCGTTTAAAACAACGTCCTTCCGATCAGCGACGAACTGTCGAATTTTAATCTCTAACGGAATCTTATACATGTCTACTACCGCTGCTCCCCCCCTCATCGAAGCCTTTACCGCTGAAGCCTTTTCGGCTCCCGAGAAATTCAGCCAATTCTGCTCCAATGGAGGGAAACCGCTAGGCGGGATTGTCGGCGGCAAGGAGGTACCCGGATCCATGAATGCGATTTTCGACGTCATCAATCCCGGCACCCACGAAGTCCTGGCTCGGGTATCCGAGATGGGTTATGACGAGGTCAATGACGCCGTTCAAGCAGGCTACCGAGCCTTCAATGGAGGCTGGAAAAACACGCCATTAGAGGAGCGGATAGAGCTCATGATGAAGCTAGTGGAGCTCTTCGAGCGGGATAGCGACGTCCTTATGGCCTGCGAGATTCTCAACGGCGGAAAAGTTTCCGAATTGGCACAAGGCGATCTGACTCACTTTCGGGCTTGCGCGGAATACTTTGCCGGCGTCGCTCGAAGCATCCAGTTTGGCGACGGAGAACCCATGCATTTGGACGGTGGAATGAAAGCCTACTCTTACGTGGAGCCCTGGGGAGTCGTAGCGGGAATCATCCCCTGGAATTATCCGGTTGTCCTTTCAGCATGGTTTATGATCCCCGCTTTGATCGCTGGCAATTGCATCCTGATAAAACCCAGCGAGGAAACGCCTCTTAGCGCGTTGTATCTAGGAAAGCTGGCCGAAGAAGCCGGATTTCCCGCTGGAGTCGTCAATGTACTTCCCGGGCGAGGAGAGCTGACCGGCAAGTTCATTTCCGAGCATCCCGGCGTACGCTACATCGCCTTTACCGGCTCTCCCGGAGTTGGGCAGGCCATTCTGCAGGCGGCCGATCGCCATGGTACACGTGTAAAACGCGAGATGGGCGGAAACGGATCAGCCATTGTACTAGCCGATGCCGATCCGGAAGTCGTCGCCCGCGTGATCGGCAAGAACGCCAATCAGCACTACGGACAAACTTGCTCGACTATCCACCGCGTATTTGCCCAACGCGAAATCTACGATGACTTCCTAGCCGCGACTGAAGCATTCATGAAGAATCTGAAGATCGGCAATCAGGCCGAAGCCGGAACGCAACTGGGCCCGGTTATCAATTCCCGTCAACCTCAACGGATAATCGATGGCATTCGATACGCCAAGGCCAATGGAGCGGAAGCCATTCTAGAGGGGGGGCATGCAGAAGTGTCTGGATACAATGGATACTACTTGAAACCGACCTTACTGCGATCCGAGCCCGGAAGCCGCAGCAATCCCCAAGAAGTCTTCCATTGCTTCGTCAACGTACAGCCAGTTGATAGCGTCGAAGAAGCGCTGAGCTACGCCAACGATACCTACTACGGACTTGGCTCCAGTGTTTGGACCAAGGATTTAGAACTGGGCCAAAAAATCGTGAAGCAATTCCGCGATGGCACCGGCCAGGTCAATTGCCACAACACCGTGGCCTACGGCCTCCCGTACGGAGGCCAGGGTATTTCCGGCGGCCCCGGAGGCGGCGTCAATTGCGAAGAAACCCTTCGCGACTATCTGCAAACCGAATCTATCTTCGTCGCACCGTATCCAGGATAAAAAGACGAATTGAATCAGCAGCGCAGCGCTTTAGCCTGCGTCACAAGCCGAAACAGTTGGCTCTAGAAATGCTTCGGGAGACCGAGCCGGCGTGGCTAGGCGAAGTCATACCATCTTAAAAAAGGAATGTGCAAGATGGTATCAGTCTGTTGCATGACGAAGACGCGGCCTCCCTACCCTGACCGGCCGAAATCCCATTGCACTGCTGCGGCTGCTTGAGGGCAAGCAGCCCTACCAAATTGGCGAGTCCGTCAAATGCTCAGCCGAATCCCTTCAAGCGCCGGTTGGTATCGCCAAAGCTCGTCTGTTCGACACCCATGCGATCCATGAGCGACAGATAGAGGCTGCAAGCTCGCCGATTTGACGCATCCTCGTCCATATAATCCAGCACTTGGCCGGGTTTCAAGGAACCACCACCCCGCCCCGCCAAGAGGATGGGCATGTGATCGGCCTGATGCTTGTCCCCGTCGAAGAAGTTGGAGCAAAACATGAGCATGGAATTGTCTAGCAGTGATTCCCCGCCTTCATCGATATCCCTCATCCGGCTAACCAAATAGGCGAACTGCTCCGTGTGAAACTGGTTTGTCTTGAGGTACATCGCCTCAAGTTTGGGATCGCGACCATTATGGGTGAGATCCAAGTGAAGGCTGCCTTTCACATCCTCCAAAAACCCGAAATTCATCTGCGATAAATCGTTATTGAGCATGCAGGTCGCAATACGCGTCTTGTTCATTTGGAAGGCCAAGACCACAAGATCCATCATGAGCTTCATGTGGCTGGGAATATCGTCAGGTAGCGCATCCGCGGGACGCTCCATATCGGGCTCTGAAAGCGATGGTTGCCAACCTTCAGCCTTAGGTTTGGCCGAGGCGTGATCTAGGCGATTTTCGATGTCTCGGATCGAGTCAAGATAGTCTCCCAGCTTTTGCTGGTCCGCATAGCCGATCTGACTCTTCAACGACTTAGCGTCTTCGAGAACTTCGTCCAATATGCTGCGATCCAAATCCCGATCGCCTCCGCCAACCAGCAGATCGAAAATTCGGGCCGGATAGATTTCCTTCATGGCTGGCTTGGTGTCTTCAGCCCAGGAAATATTGGACCCGTAAAGCATCGACAAACCATCTTCCAGTCGAAGCTCGGTCGGCTCGATACCGGTAATCAAACTCGGCAAGGGCGTTTCTCGGCCAATGGCCTGAGCCATGACCTGGTCCATGGTTTTACCCACGCGAATCTCGCTCTGATCCTTGCTCACCCAAGCGCCGGACAAGAGATTGGGTGTCCGGCCGAGATGGGCGCTATCATGGTCCACCGCCATCTGATTGTAGAGGCCGCGGATAAAGGTAAAATCCTCTTTGTACGGCGACATGGGCGCCAGCCCCGGTCCGATTTCCATGTTGCCGTCACGTTTCTTGGCCCACCAGTGTTCGGGCTCCACGCCATTGGAAAAGAAAAGGCATCCAAAACGCACGGGCGCCTTCATAGAAACCGCTTTTGACAATCCTCTACTCGTTTCTAGCCCGAAGCTTGGGATGGACTCCATCCAAGGCAAAGCCAAGGCAACTCCAGCTCCCCTAAGGAAGGAGCGTCTTGAGATGGACTGCATCGATGAGTTTAGACGTGCCATAATTTCTCTAGATTAATTCGGTTAATTCTGGGCGTACTCCGGGGGATTTCCACGCTGATGGCGGAACTGTTCGCTAGTGACAATCAAGGCCACTAGTGTAGAGAGACGGTTGTCACTATCTAGACTTTCCATCATTTTGTCGATCAATAAGCGATCCGACACGATCTCGCTCCTTCCCAGAGCGTATCCCAACAGCTTGCGGGAGAGATTTCGATGGAAGGTAGCTTTCTCCCGGCCTAAGTAATCCGCCAATCCACTAAATCCTGTGATCTCCGTTCCGTCCTTGAGAATACCCGAAGTGTCTATCGCCCCGCCATCACCATAATTCTCTCTCCATTGGCCCACTGGATCGTATTGTTCGAGGGCAAAGCCCAACGGGTCGATCCGCATGTGGCAATTGACACAAGATTCGTCGCTCCGGTGAGCTTCCAAACGCTCTCTCAGGGTGAGCCCGTCTCCAGTCGATTCTTCCGCAGGAATGGAACCCGCATCCGCCGGCGGCGGCGGCGTCGGCGTGCCCAGCACTCTGCGGAGAACCCAATCGCCCCGCTTAACGGCGCTCGTTCGCAGCGGCGCTGAGGTAACCGCTAGAATCGACCCCTGCCGCAGCAGCCCTCCGCGATTGTAGTCGCTCACTCCTTCTACGCGAATCAAGGAATCCTGAGACGGTTCGTCGGATTCCTCCCACGGAATGCCGTAGTGCTCGGCAAGCGAGCCATTCAAGAAAGTGTAGTCGGCGAACAAAATCTCATCGAGAGGCCGATCTTGGGCTACGATGTATTCAAAAAAGCTGACAGATTCATCATAGAGAGACGCCTTCAGGTCGACAGAGAACCCCGGGAAATGCTCCGCATCGATTCCGGTGAAGTCGTCGAAACGATAAAAGCCAAACCACTGCCCAAAGAACTCGGTAGCCAATCGGCGGGACTTGGAGTCCGCCAGCATCCGTTTGGCCTGAGCCGCCAGATTATCGGGATCAACCAATTCTCCTCGAACCGCCGCATCTAATAGAGCCTTGTCCGGCTTTGACGACCAAAGAAAATAGCTTAAGCGGTTAGCTAGAGCGAAGTCCGACAAAGCCACGATGGGAGCTTGCTTCTTCGGGGCTTCTACGCGATACAGGAAGTCGGGAGCGACGAGTACGCGAGCGATCAGCGATCGAATTGCGCTTTCGTGATTTTGCTGCTTTTCATCGACAAGATATTCATAGAAATCGGATAGCCGTTCCCTCTGCAGTTCCGTTAGCGGCTTCCGCCAGGCCTCCTCGGCAAAGGCAACGACATCCAGCAAATGGCCTGTACGGGCCGATTCCAGTCGCGCCTGCTTGGCATGAAAATCTTCATACAAATTCAGTAGATAGCCTCGCTGCGGTTCCCCTTGCTGACTGATCCATGGGGGGTCGGCGGCCTCAATTGCAGTTCCAGGAGCCTCAATCTGGTACTTCTTCAAAACAAAACGGAAAATGGTATCATGATAGTCGAAGGCGGTGAGCAAGTCCGTCCAGGCTCTCTCCAACTCCTCTCTCAAATTTGGACCTAGCATATTCTCAATCAAGAATCGATCATCCCGATGATACTTGATGGCCGTATGAAAATAATTCCGCTCCGGTTTGTTGTAAGTGTTGTCAAAGGGGGCTGGGATCCAATCCCGATCCGAAGGGGTCGGTTCCCTATGCGATACTTGGGCTAGGTTGCGGGCGAAATCCCGGATGCCTGTCTCCCATTCAGGCAAATTAGGACTATCCGGACTCGCCAGCAATGCGGAAGCGGCCCCGGTCGAGGATATGGTCTCCCTGCCAAAGCTGCCATCGGTGACTTCGCAGCGAACGAGCGTGTCATCGCCACTTTCAACATCAATAATGGCCGCCGCTTTAAAAACAGCCCTTCCCGAGCCTTCAGGCTCAACAAAGTGGATGGTTAGCATCTGATCCCCAAGGACCAAAAAGTCATGGGCATCAATAGATGCGCCGCCGACGCCTTGGCCAAATCGAAGCGCTTTCGCCGTATCTTCAGTAACCATATCAGCCAAAGGCATTGATTGAGCTTTTCCGTCCGAATCCCGAAATTCGATCCGGGGATTCTTCCAGAGCACAGCTGGGCTCAGGGAACTGCTTGAATCAGCCGTTCGCACCCGAATTTCGAAGGCGTTGAAGCCGGACCCCTCGGCCGCGTTTAATCGAACAGCGAAATTGTGAGACCGATTCGCCTTGAATGGATCGTCAGTGAGAACCGGATACTCCTCGTCATCCTGCGTACTGGCAGCTAAGGTCTTCTGCCAACTGAACAGCTTATCGTACAATTGGCGACATTGTTCCCTTACAAAAGCCTCATCGGCCCTGCCGGGACCTGGCAGAGACTGCCAAGACTGGATGATCTCGCTCGAAGGAAAGGTGGGTTTCCCATCGCTAAGCGTTTCCCAAATGTGAGTAAGAAATTCAACCGATATCCCCTCTTGTGCCGCTAGCGAAGCGAGACTGACTTTCTCGATCTCTTGACCGCTTCGATGCTTGAAACGCCAAGCCGCGAAAAACGCTTTTTCGTATTGCTCCAATCCATACGCTTTGGCTCCTTCCCCCGCCCCTGTTCTAAACCCATGCTGACGATATAGACGCTTGATTCGGTTGATAGCGGAAATCTCCTGGCCCGTCTTGCCGGGATCCTGGTAGAACACCAACGGGCCCGATCCAACTATCGCGTGGGAAGCCACCTTCTTAGCCGCCTCTAAATAGCGCTCCAATATGGCGTCCTGGACAAACTGCACCTCTCCCACGTTGGAAAAGCCTTCTCCACCGACAGCTTCGCCAACAAAGCTTTTCTCCAGATCGAGGTCCAAACCGGTCAAGTCTTTGATCGTGTAGGCGTACTCCGCGCTCGTTAGGCGACGCAGGGTCACTGGCCCTGGATCCCCCGCGTTGAGGTGGACCGTTTTTTCTATAATCTCACCTAGACTCTCGATAACCTGGGCCCGCTGATCCGCGGATGGTTGCGGCTCCTCCTCCGGTGGCATATCCTCGAATTCCAGCATATCGATCACCAGCTCCCAGGTTTTGAAATGCTCGGCTATCGATTCTCCATCGAGCAAACGCTGCAAATTAACGTCGCCTTTGGTCTTTTCGTCGCTGTGGCAAGCAAAGCAGTACTCCTCGAGCAAGGGCTTCACATCAGAAACCAATCGACTGTCGAAGTTCGAGTTTTCCGCCGCTTCAGCAGGAGGTGTCGTGGCGATCAAAAGGGGAAGGCAAAGCGCCATCATTCGATCCACCCGGAACCAATCTATCACTTGCATTCTATCCCTATACGCCATCGATTCGATTCTGCCTACCTAAATCCCAAATCCATGCACCAAAATGTTGAAAACTCAAGTTTCACCGACGTCCAGATTTTGTCGACATTCCGGGGCATCCTTGGAAGACGTCTAACGCTGTTTTCCGTAACTGGCGGAATTTTGGACGGATTCCCTTAACAGATAACAAGAATTGATGCGAAACTCATTGCCTATACTCCCCATTCAAGCGGCCATTTGCCTAGCAGCCAATCTACAATCCGAAGTCCATTGGCCGGAATGGCTCGGGCCCAACCGTGACGGTCAGGTTTCCTATTTCCAAGCCCCCGATAAATGGCCTAGTGAGATTGAGCAGGACTGGAGCCTGACGATTGGCGAGGGTTCGGCCATGCCCATCATTGCCGGGGGTCGTATATATGCTCACTCGCGCCAAAACGGCAAGGAAGTCGTCTGGGCCCTGGATCCCGAGTCCGGAGAGCCAATCTGGCGCCAAAGCTATCCCGTATCCTACCGAATCCAAAGTCCCGGCGAACGCCATGGCAATGGCCCCCTATCCAATCCCACCTATGCGGATGGCCGCCTCTTCACTTTTAGCGTAACTGGGATCTTGTCCGCTTGGGACGCCCAGTCCGGCAAACTTTTGTGGCGGCGAGACTATGCCGATCAGTTTCGACAGACGCATCCCGATTGGGGGCATTCCTATTCCCCCATCGTAGACGGCGATCAGGTCATCGTTCACTTTGGAGGCGACGATTCCGGCGTATTGGTGGCACTTGATGTAGCCACTGGCGATATTGCTTGGTCCGAGGGCGCAGACGGACCCAGCCACGCTTCCCCCATTTTGGTCAATCTGGAAGGCGTCAGGCAAATCGTGGAATGGAACTACGAATCCGTAGTCGGAATCGAAAGCGGAACCGGGAAGCGACTGTGGGACTATCCGTTGCCCCACCGTGGATCGAACCAGAACTCGCCAACACCCGTACACCACAAGGGCCGCATCCTCATTGGAGGCGAAAACCGGGGGATTCGCAGCCTGGAACCCAAGTTGGAAAATGGGGAGTGGCGCGTCGTGGAAAATTGGCATCGCCGCGACGTCTCTCTGAATATGGCCTCTGCCGTTGTCAACGGAGACAGCCTTTTCGGCAAATCGCACTTCCGGCAGGGCCAATTCTTCCGACTCGATATCGAAACGGGTGAGAGCATTTGGCGGGGACCGTCCCGAATGGGTGAATACGCTACCTTTCTGTCACTGGATACCCAAATCGTGGTTCTCAAGGACGACGCTACCTTGGAGATAATTGACGCTACGAGCCCGAGCTACAGCCCTCTGGTTTCCTACGAAGTAGCCGAAAGCCCGACCTGGGCTGCCCCAGCAATGATGAAGGATGGCTTTTTGATCAAAGATCGAACAAAACTTTTCCGCTGGCGCTTCAAGTAGCTAACCGATTCAATCTTTTCCCTTCGTCGAATCGGTCTTTATGAAGAATTTTTCTATCCCACTAGCTAAACTTTGCCTGGCCCTTGGCCTAGGTAGCGCAGTTGTTGCCACCGCCCAGGACCAAGAGCCTTACAACGTCCTATTCATCATTTCCGATGATCTCACCTATACGGCCCTTTCCTGCTACGGGAACACGGTTTGCCATACGCCCAACATCGATCGCCTAGCGGAAACTGGCACGCTGTTCACAAAAGCCTATTGCCAAGGCACCTATTGTGGCCCTTCCCGGGCTTCTTTCATGACTAGCTACTATCCCCACGCTATCAACGCCATGGGATACAAGAATCCCCGTCCTGAAATTGGCGACCGAGCAACCTGGTCCCAGCATTTCAAAAACAACGGGTACTACACAGCTCGCGTTAGCAAGATTTTCCACATGGGCGTGCCTGGCGGGATCGAGGAAGGCGGTCACGGAGCCGACGACGAAGCTTCCTGGACGGAACGCTTCAACAGTCCGGGCCCCGAATGGAAGGCTCCTGGAACCGGTGAAACGCTGGAGGGCAATCCCGACGGAACGGTGCCAGTAAAAGGAGGTAACACTTTCGTCGTAGTGGAAGCGGATGGCGACGACCTGGTTCATTCCGATGGCAAAACTGCGGCCAAAGCCGTCGAACTTATTCAAACCCCTAGAGACCAGCCTTTCTTTATTGGAGTTGGATTCGTACGTCCGCACGTTCCCTTTGTCGCCCCTCGCGAATATTATGAGGATTTTCTGCCATACGACAAAATGGTTTTGCCCGAAAAACGGCCGGGCGACTGGGACGACATCCCAAAGCCGGGGATCAACTACAAGACCAGCGTAAACATGAAAATGGATATCCGCCGTCAGAAAAAGGCGATAGGCGGCTACTACGCCTCGGTCGCCTACATGGACCGGCAAGTCGGCAAGGTACTAGACGCTTTGGAAGCTTCCGGGCAGGAAGACAACACCATTGTCATTTTCACTAGCGATCACGGCTACCACCTCGGCGAACACGATTTCTGGGCCAAAGTCAGCTTGCTCGACCAGTCCTCCGGCGTACCGCTCATCATCCGCGTTCCCGGTCAAGAGCCAGCCGTTTGCCACTCGCTGGTCGAGCTCCTGGACCTCTACCCGACCCTATCGAAGCTCTGCGGATTACCAGATCAGGAACGCCTCCAAGGCAAAGACATTTCACCAATGTTCGAGAATCCTGAATACAGCGTACGCGACGCCGTCTTCAGCGTCGCTCCCATGCGAAAAGGATTCTTGCTGCGAACCCACCACTGGGCCTACATCCAATACGAAGAGGACGCTTCAGGTGGCATCGAGCTATTCGACATCCAAAAGGATCCCGGCCAATTCACCAATCTGGCGTTGAATCCCGAATACCGATCAATCGTCGATACTTTTAGAGATCGGATGGCTGGGAAGTTGAGAGCGGTGCGGGATAACGATTTATAAACGCCCTCGGACTCCTAGTGAAATTGGCTGATCTAGCGATAGCGTCTCGAATTAACGCGTTGGCGTCCACTCACCCACGCAGAGTTAGGATGAGAGGTTCATCAACGGCCCGTAGGAGCGGGTTTATCCCGCGAAATTCACTTCAACACCCTAACAAAATCGCGGGATAAACCCGCTCCTACTCCTCGACTAAAGCTTAACTTGAAGCCTATACGACTTTGCAGGACTTCCCCCGCCCGAGCCAGATGTTCTCTCGTTTTCTACAGCCTATAGCGCGGCGCCATTTGCGGTTTCCCTTTCAGAACGCAGGCTGAACCGCCGCGCTACTGAGCCAAAGTCGCTCCAGCAAGGCATGCATAGCTGGATCGTGCTGCTTCAACTCGTCTCGATTAAAGGGATAAAAATCATTTTCGCCAAAGAAAGCCTCCGTGCATTCCGCAAAGTACTCTTTGTGATTGCTCATCGCATAAGCCAATTGGGGCTTCCGGTTTTTGCGTTCCACTAGATCGTAGCTGCCGCCCTCCTTGGCGTTCTGATAGAGTCGCAAGATGTCTGGCTGGTCGAACCCCAAAACAAGATTATGGTAGGCATGCGATAATTCGTGCAGCAACAGCATAGGCATGCGCTCGATCTCCTTTTCGAAAATAGCGGTATTGGTAAACTCTATACCTTTCTCCTTTTCTGGCAGCATGCCGTTCTCGATAAGCCAACCCTTGTCGGGATGAAATTCCGCTCTCGGCCTCCGGCCTTCATGGGGTAGCGACAGCCACAAAGGCACCCTTTGAAGCTTCTTCACTATTGTCTCGGGAACAATTTCGATCACCTTGCGACATTGCTCTTCAAGCAAGGCCAGGGCTTTCGATGAAACCTCAGGCTCTCGATCTTGCAGAGCCTCTTCAATATGGACCGTCCAACCCTCGACTTCCCTGGACAGGTAGCCTTCGATCCCTGAATCCGCCGAGGATTGTACGCTTCCAAAGCAGCTGAATAGAACAACCCAAAAACCGACAGTTTTTGGAGCGAAACCTTTCATGACAAACGAGCTGAATATCAATGGCCTAGCGATGTCGTCGGATTTGCCAAACTCGTTCATGCCTTACGAATCCGCCCCAATCAAGCGCTTGATCGGTTTGACGAAGAGCAAAAGCAGAACTCCGCTACCCACGGAAACAACAACGATCTGCATGAAGAGCCCCGGCATTTCGCTAATCGCCTCTGGATTGAAGCGACCCGCTAGCAAACCAGCTATCAAATTACCAAGGGACGTCGCCAAAAACCAAATACCCAGCATCTGACCTACGAATCGCTGAGGGGCCAACTTGGTTACCGAACTAAGCCCAACCGGGCTCAGGCAAAGTTCCCCCATCGTATGCAGAAGATAGGTGAGAATCAGCCAATACGGAGCGGCTTGATTCCCAGCTACTACCAGCTTTGCAGCGGCTACCATAATCAGGAATCCCAGCCCTAATATGATCAAACCGATGGCAAACTTGGCCGGCATGGAAGGATCCAAATGCCGTTTTGCCAAACCTACCCAAATCGATGCGAATACAGGAGCCAGAATAACGATGTAGAACGGGTTGAGGGACTGAAACCAACCTGCCGGGACTTCGAAAGAAAAGGCCAATCGGTCCGTGTACCTATCGGCAAAAAGAGTCAACGACGAACCCGCTTGCTCAAAGCCTGACCAAAATACCGCCGAGGTCACAAAGAGAATCACAATCACCAGGGTGCGACTACGTTCCTGCGCAGTCAGCCTCCCAAACGCGAAGACGTAAATGAAAAAGGCGAAAGCGATTCCCACGATGACGTAAGTCGTATTCTGAGCCAAAGCTAAAGCGTTAAAGCTGACCACTTCGGCAAGTCCCAAGATAACTACCGTCCCCAGAGCAACAACCCCACCGATAACCAAGTACCAGGCCCGGTCGAATCCCATGGCATCTTTTTGATGCTCGCTCTTCGACGCATGTAGTCCGGCCTCGCCTAATCGATCGGCGGAAAGCCTGTATTGGGCTACCCCGAATAGCATGCCTACACCCGCTGCTCCGAATCCCAAATGCCAATTTACTTGTTCGCCAAGATACGAGCAAACCAAAGGCCCCAGAAAGGCCCCCATATTGATCCCCATATAGAAAATAGTGAATCCCGCATCTCTACGAGCACCACCTTCTGGATACAGGTGTCCAACAATCGCGCTGATATTCGGTTTCAGAAAACCCGTTCCGACAATCACTAGAATCAGGCCGACGAAGAAAGCTTTAGTCGATGGAATGGCCAAAGTGAAGTGACCCAGAGCGATTATCAAACCGCCAATCCATACTGCTCGCTGGGCGCCAATCAAGCGATCCGCTATCCAGCCCCCCGGCAGGGCCGCCAAGTAAACGAACGCCGTGTACAGTCCGTAGATCGAGCTGGCTGTCCGGTCATCCAAACCCATCCCTCCTTTTTCGACAGTATCGACCATGAAGAGGACCAGCAGCGCTCGCATGCCATAGTAACTGAAGCGTTCCCAGAGCTCAGTGAAAAACAATGTAGATAGACCGCTCGGATGCCCAAACCAGCTCTTTTTGTATTCGTTTTCTTGAGCCATCTGTTTTACTTGATCGCTTTTTCCTGACGCGCCAACCGCTCTTCAATCGCTTTAGACGTAGGCGTCACCGAAAGCCCTCCTTTGGCAGTACAGCAGAGCTCGTGAGGAATAAATCCCGCCACCTCGTTCATGGCATTGATTACCTCATCCAAGGGAACTAAATGCTCGTAATCGGACAAAGCCATATTGGAGCAAGAAAGGGCATTCGATCCTGCCAGGACATTTTTGCCCAAGCACGGCGCTTCCACTCGATTGGCAATCGGATCGCAAGTCATGCCAAAGGAATTTTGCAGAGCGATCGAGGCTGCGCAGAGCTGTTGCGTCAATGAACCCTTTGCCAGTCCAACCATGGCAGCTGCCGCCATCCCCGCTCCCGATCCGCATTCCGCCATGCACCCGCCTACCTCCGCGGCAAAAGTGGCGTGCGTGGCGATAAATACTCCGATCAGTCCCGCTTCCAGCATGGCCCTAACTTTCCCTTCTTCATCGACTCCCAATGAATCCGCCACCGCCAAAACGGAACCGGGCATGGCCCCGCAAGAGCCAGCAGTCGGGGCAGCCACGATCACGCCCATGGACGACTTTACTTCGAGGATAGCTGAAATGTAGGCAATTATCTTGTTGTTTACATCCCCGGGAATCAGTCTCCCTTGAGCCTCTCTTTTCAGCAAATTGACTGATTGGCAGGGAAGGATCCGATCCGCATATTGAGTTCCCGCCAATCCCGCCCTAACTGCATCCTCCATAATATGCAAAACGGCACGAGCTTGCTCGAAAACCGCTTCCTTCGTAGCCCCACCCCGAGCGCTTTCATATTCGAGCGCTAAATCCCAGAGCGGCAAATTCTTGCCTTCGTTGAAGGCCAGCATCGCCTCTACCGTCTGAAAGGGCACCGATAAATCCTTGCGCGACAAGGTGGGCAAGACTGGGGCTAGTATCCGGATGCATGAGACAGATTTGACGCTTCCCAGATTTTCGAGCGAATCGAAATCGGGCGCCTGAGTAGAAGAGAATCGCAAAAACCGCGTTGCCCCCTCCCCTTGAAAAATTTCGCCATCCTCACTGCCCAGCAAGTTGGAGCATTCTTCAAGTGTGGCATCCGCGTCCGCGCCCTCTTTCAAGTAGACGAGCGTTTCATAGAGATCGCCCCCCATGGAAACAGGGGCCCCATCGATTTCCCGAACCTCGATCATGCCTCCGCCGGTGGAAATGGCCTGCATCTTATGCCTGTCGCCATTAGCGCCCTCGATGGTCAATTTGTAGTTATTTGGATGCGACGCTCCATAAGATTCGTAGCGAACATCGATCTCCAAACCTACCGCGTTAATATGGCTCTCGTAATCTGGCAAACGAGGATCATCCGGCTCCCAACCTAA
>CAYOLG010000010.1:119234-135262 GCA_964404745.1 uncultured Opitutaceae bacterium | reverse complement strand
TTTGCTCGCTGATCTGCCGCTGACGGCAGACATCCAGGATCGTCTGGTCGCTTTTATCTGCCTCACACAGAATCCGTATTTTCTGTTCTGCAGTGTCTCTTTTGCCTTTCATTGTATGGGTCTTTTCTAGAGGCCCAGACGAGCGATTAAAGCGTCACAGTTCTCGTAACCTCACCCACCTCTGTTTCGATTTGTTTGTCAGTGATGATGTACGGGTCTTTGTCTAAGACGACATTAAGGTCGATCGGGAGTCGATAGTTTTTGTCTCAACTGACGGCGCAAACTACCTTCCCATGCCAAATGTCAGCCCGTCGCTTGCGGTCAGGATCTACTGGGAGCCTCACGGTGAATTCGAGCTGAAGGGCGAGAGCCATTGGTTTGGATCTGTATTCACGCCATATGACGAATTGAAAGTGGAAAGGGATAGCTTGCCGATAGGATCGTTGTTTAGCGGCGAGAAAGCCGAAATTAAGGACAGTACGGTCATTCAGGTTGGAGCGAACTATTTAGCTGGAAATTAGGAAAAAGCGGAGAGCCGAATCGACTATCGTTAGTGATTCGAAAAATTGTATGCCACAAAGAGGCTCAAGGGCTTTGAACCATTTTTAGACAGGCGGACCTGGGTTTGCTGAGCGGAAAAATCTTGAGGAGGCGGAAAATCTAGCAAACTTGAGAATGTGAAAGAGATATCGTTATCTAGCTTAGCAAAGATCACGAGTCGGCTAAATGAGCATCCTCTTTACTCGGCTCTCAGCGATTTGGAAGATCTGAAAGGCTTCATGGAGCACCACGTCTACTCTGTATGGGACTTCATGTCGCTCGCGAAAAAGCTGCAAGAGCATGTAGCGCCGACTCGACAGCCCTGGATGCCGAACGGAGATGGTTCGATTCGCAGGTTTATCAATGAGGTCATTCTTGAAGAAGAGAGCGACGAAGGTCTCATCGAGGGAGAGTACTTAAGTCATTTTGAAATTTACTTGCGCTCGATGGAAGAGGTAGGAGCTGATACACAACCATGCATCCATTTTGTTGATACAGTTGAAGCGGAAGGCGTTGCGTCAGCGTTAAACTTGGCTTGCCTTCCTGATCCATCTAGAGTCTTCACGAAAGCGACCTTTGAGGTAATAGAATCTGGCGAGGCACACAAAGTGGCTGCGGCCTTCGCTTTGGGTCGGGAAAGCATAATACCGAGCATGTTTAGAAGCATTCTGGAAAAGTCGGAAGTTGTGGAAGAATCGGCGCCGACGTTTCACTTTTACCTGAGCAGGCATGTTGAGCTAGACGAAGGGCACCATGGGCCCATGGCAATGAGGCTGTTGAACGAACTTTGCGATGGTGATCCTCGCAAAATTAGTGAGGCCATCGAGGCAGCGGAAATCGCGATAGAAAATCGACTAACCCTTTGGGATGGGGTGCTTGAGGCGATTCGCAGGAAGACGTTGTTGTCCGCCTAAACTAGGGATGCCAGAAGAGGAAGTCGGGTAAAAGCAGTAAAAGAGGGTTTTGGGGTCGAGTCGTGGAAGGGTTGTTACATGCGACTAGCTAATATGTAAGGAGGATGGGAGGCAAAGTGGAAGCTTCTATGAACTTCGTAGCCTTCCGGGGCCAATAAAATTAAGGCAGGCGATAGAGTAAGGCCGGCAACATAAACGGGAAGCAGGGTTATCAGCATCTCACAAACGCGATGTAAGCAGACGGTTTGGGCAGTCTTGCCTACATGTAACAGTTTGAATGACAGTTAGGGTTTAGGCGTTGGCGATTTTGGTAAGAACGTCCCCGAATGAGCGGTGGCTATCGGGCGGGAAAAAGCTAGCGGAAAGCTTTCCAATACGTTCGAGGTGATTCGATACCGAGGCAATAGGCTGACCGAAGAGTCGGGAGCTTCCGAGTAGTAAATCGTACCGAAGCCGCAAGCGTTGAAGAACATGATGCGGACAAGGTTTGTGGTGGCTGAAAGGGTATCGATTAAAGAGGCCTCTCGATCCGTCTGATTCTTCGGGCGAGAGATTTTAGTTTGCAATCGCTTGTGAAATCTCCTCCGACGAATTAGTCATTGAATCCAGGTTTCGGATTGGCGTCGCTAAGGTGCTCTACATAGGCTTTAGGAAGGTAATGAGAAAGATGTCGGCGAAAGACTCCGGGAACAACCAGTTTCGGATCTACAATCATGAAAAGGGTGCGTCCTTGGTTTTCTGGAGAGTTAGCGTCGATTTAGAGTTTGGAGGCAGGCGTGGTAGGCATCCAAAACATCTGTCAGATTCCGTACCAATTTCTAAAAATTTTGTAAGTTATTGAAGTTCAGAGTAACAAAAATTTAATATGAAAAAAGCAAACGGCTTAGGTTTAATAATTACAGTAGCTTTTTTGGAAAACAGTTTAAATAGTTACAGTTTGTAAGATTTACAGTCGATGCAGTGAAGGGTATTATTTTTACGGAGTTTCTGGAAATGGTTGAAAGCGAGTTTGGTTTTGCTGTTGCCGACGAAGTTGTTGCTAAAACAGCCTCGCATTCCGAAGGCGTTTACTCAGGTGTCGAGAGCTATCCGCATCAAGATTTGACAGCGATGATAGGAGGTTTGAGCGTGTCGGTGGGCCTGGAGCAGGGGGACTTGGTTCGGTCCTTCGGGAGGTACTTGTTTCGTTCTTTCGCAAAGAACAATACAATGTTCTTTGAAGGAATCTCTGATGCTTTTGTTTTTCTGAAGGGGATCGAGACAGTAATTCATACGGAGGTAAGAAAACTATACGACGACGCCAAGCCACCCGAATTCGAATGTTATGAGGATGGAGATCGGTCGCTAGTCCTGAATTACCATTCGAATCGCCCATTTGCCGACTTGGCGGAGGGGCTGATTTTGGAGTGCCTAGAGTATTTCGAAGACACTGCGATTTTATCCCGATTTGCCGGTCCCACTGGAGATCATTGCAGTGCTCGCTTCGTGTTAGAACGAAGCAAAACTGTACCTTAAAATGAGCGGCGAGGATCTAGCAGCGCTAAAAAGCATTCTAGAACGAGAGCGCAAGGCGCGGAAAGTCTCTGAGAAGTTCCTCGAAGACCGGTCGCGCGAATTGCACCATGCGAACGAGCGGTTGAGACGGTTGACAGCGAGCTTAGAGGACGACGTCAAGGCCCGCACATCAGAGCTTGCGTTCCGCAACTCGATTCTCGGGGCGATGCTCGAGAATATAAATTCAGGATTTCTTTTCGAAAGTTTTGAAGATGGCAAAATTTTGACCAACGAATACCTCGTTCGATTCCTCGGATTGGACCCTGTAAAGGTGTCGAGAATTTCTGGAAAACGCGATTTCACAAGTCTCCTCGGTGGCGTCATTGTCAAATTTCCGGAATTCGAGGAGTGGACGTCCCGCTTGACTAGTGGCGAAGCGGCGACCGCTTCCAAAGATTGGGAGATCTCAGGCGGAAAATGGGTTCGGCAGCGCTATATTCCTATCCATCTAGATGGAATATTTCTCGGTCAATTCTGGATGTATACAGACCTCACTGACGAAAAAGAATTACAAAAAGCCAGGCTTAGGGCTGAGGAGGCAACCAAGGCGAAGTCCGCGTTCCTGGCCAATGTCAGCCACGAATTGCGCACGCCTTTGAATGGCATAATCGGAATGAATCGTTTGCTGCTGGATGAAAAGCTAACGCCGATTCAAACCCAACAGGCAGAGACGGTAGGAGAGAGCGCCGAACTGTTGCTCAGGATAGTCAATGACTTGCTGGACTTCTCCAGAATTGAGGCTAGGAATATAGAGCTAGAGTCATCCGAGTTTTCTCTGGCGGAGACGGTAGATAGCGTTGCGGCCATTTGTCTATCCAAAGCAGTCGACAAGGGTTTGGAGATGAATGTCATTTATGATCCTTCCATTCCGGATATTTTGGTCGGTGATTCGACTAGGTTACGGCAAATTCTCTTAAATTTACTGAACAACGCGATTAAGTTCACTGAAAAGGGTCATGTCTGCTTGACCATGAAGCGAGTGGGGGAAAGTGCAGAAGGACAAGTGGAAATCCGCTTTTTAGTGGAAGACACGGGAATCGGAATAGGTGAGGGCGACTTCGCTGCCCTTTTCGAGCCCTTCGTTCAAGTTGATCAGCCGGTCACCCAAAACTATGGCGGCACTGGACTTGGGTTGGCGATAGCCAGTGATTTGGCGAAGCTCTTCAATGGCAAGATCGAGGTAAGGTCGGAAATTGGCGAAGGGAGCGAATTTGCCTTTCAAGCGTCTTTTTTGCTTTCCCAGGCGAACGAGCTAACGGATTCGCGTGGAGGGGATTTGGGCGGTGGTCGAAACTTTAAATGCTTGATTTCAGCGGATTCCAAACTGCAGGGGAAATCCTTGGAAAGTATGCTCATTAGTGAAGGGTTCGAGACGAGATTGGCCGTCGATGCCGACGAAGGGCTTTCGATATTGAAGCGCTCCTCGGAAACGCAAAGATGGGTTTGGATAATCGGTGTGAATGCGGTAGGATGTAAGGGAATATATGACCAATTTAATAATACGAAGGGGGCAATTAAAAGAGTATCCTTTCTTTTTATGGCGCCTGAAGGGCGCGAGAGTAAATGGATAGGAAATAGGGAAACGGGCAAATTGGTAACTCCTTTTACGAGAAAGTCCCTCATGAATGCGGTCGATCGGCTTATGGGGTCAAAGAGATTTGAAAAAGAGACTAAGGCTGCAGACGGCCAGGGCCAGGTCGCTTGGCTTGATTCGAAGCGGATCCTGCTAGTCGAGGATAACCTTATTAATCAGCAAGTAGGTTTGATGACGCTCGAAAGTCTTGGGGCCTCCGTGGATATTGCTTCGAACGGTTTCGAGTCGATTCGTATGCTGGAGCATTTTCCATACGACATCGTGCTTATGGATATCAATATGCCTGGCATTAATGGTATGGATACTTGTAAACGTATCCGTGAAATGGGCATTTCAGTCCCAATTGTGGCATTGACTGCGAATGCGATGAAAGGGGATCGAGAGAGATTCCTAGATGTGGGGATGGACGGTTTTTTGAGCAAGCCTTTGATGCGAGATAGTCTGACCGAGACGTTGAGCGAAATTATGGTCTCAGATTCTGATCAGGATTCTCCAGGGATTTCGAAAATGGATGTTGGCGATGTTATATTGCAAGGCTAGAGCTTGTCTAAAGCAGTGGGAGGTGACGCCAGCGTTTTGACGCCTGTGCTGGAGCAATTCGAAATCCAATTCAGTGGGCTAATGGATAATGTCGAAAGCGCCATACGAGAGCATTATTGGGCGGAGCTATTTCGCTCTTCCACAAGTTGGTGTGCAGTTTCGATGCGATTCAAGCCAAGCGATTCGCCAAGGTTGTGAGCGATATAGAGAATTCTTTGAAAAAAGGGTGATAGATATATTCAATAGCTGAATACAGAATAAGAAAAAGCGATTGAAGAATGTCGCCTGATTCTCGAGCGTATTCGCGAAAATCGAGGCTAAATTGTTATGGCGGAGTGAAAGAAACCTTCTACTCTTCTTGTTGCGGATGACGATCCCGTAGCTCTTAACTTGTTTGGCTTCAACTTTGATCAGGCTGGCCTTTACTGCCAGCTGTTCGAGACTGGTGATGAATTACTAGACGCAGTCGGTGACGAAACGCTAGTTTGCCTGCTCAATGTTGATATGCCCGGAGCGAACGGAATCGAATGTCTTGAAAGCATAAAAAAAGATTTCCCCAGTGTAGAGGTCATCATGTTAACGAACTTGAACGAGGCGGCAGAGGCAGTTCAAGCTGTGAAGGCGGGAGCTTTTGATTACCTTACAAAACCATTCGATCCTAAGTGGTTGGTTAAGTCGGTGCGGGCCGCTATGCAGCTAAGCCGTCAAGAGAAAGCGAATTCGGAGCTCCTACACAGTTTATCGGATGTTAAAAGCCGGTCCCAAACGGTGGGCGATTCGCCGGCGATTAGAGCGGTGCGGGATCTAATAGCCAGAGTCGGGCTATCCGATAAGACGGTGTTGCTAACCGGCGAGAGCGGAACGGGGAAAAGGCTTTTGGCGAGATCGATCCATAGCAGTAGCCGATGTTCGGAAGGGCCATTTGTCAGCGTTAGTGGCTCCTCGCCTCCCGCAGATTTGCTAGAATCGGAAATGTTTGGGCACCAAAAGGGGGCCGTTCAGTGGCGCTCATCGCCGAAGGCTTGGAAAGATAGAGCTATTGGAAGAGGGAACGATCTTCTTAGACGAAGTTGGCGAGATTTCGCTGCAATTGCGGTCGAAACTGCTTACCTACTTGCAAGATAGGAGCCATAGCAGAATTGGAGGAGAGGAACAGCTCATCATTAATGCTCGCATTTTCGCCGCGACCAATCGCGATCTTAAGGCTGTGGTGGATAAAGGGAGCTTTAGGGAAGACTTGTATTTCCGTCTCAACGTTTTGCTAATCGAGGTGCCCCCGCTCAGGGAACGCAAAGAAGACATTCCAAGCCTCCTAGATCATTTCCTCCTGAGGTTGGGTGAGGGAGATGATAAGGGCCGACCATTGGCTGTTGACCCAGGCGTACATGATCTCCTGATGGACTTTGATTGGCCAGGGAATGTTAGAGGAATCGAGAGAACGGTTTCCAGGGCTTTCGTGCTCAGGTCGGATTCGAATCGTTTACAGAGGATTGATTTCGACTTCATGTTTGGCAACAAAGCGGTTAAAAGGCTTTCCCATGCCGAAGCGCTTAGTTGCTCAGGCGGAAGGGCGGTCCAATTTTTGGCCAATCGCCCTTTGGCAGAAATCGAGCAGGAGGCTATTCGGCAGACGATCTTGGCCTGCTAGGGAAATAAGAAAGCGGCCGCGAAGGCTCTGGGGATTGCCGAGAAGAGTATCTACAACAAGATTAAGAAGTACGGAATAGATTTGTAGCCGATTAGTTTTGGCAAACGGTTCCAAATGGCCTACCGATCGGCCTCGATGACTCGAATATCCTCAATTCCCGCTTCTATAGGTGGTCTTCTGGTTTTATTAGGCCTGGCGCATTCGATTGTAACCAAGGCATCGGATTGGCCGCAATGGCGCGGTCCTGGACGGGATGGGGTTTGGCGGGAAGGGGGATTGGTTACGGAGTTCGCTTCCGGGCAACTGCCAGCCGAGTGGAGCGCTCCTGTTGGGGCGGGTTATTCCGGACCGACGATAGCTAATGGACGCGTCTATTTGACCAGCTATCTAAGCGAGCCGAAGCAGGTTGAGCAGGTTCATTGCGTCGACCAGGCCACAGGCGAGGAGATTTGGAAATATGTATATGATTGCGAGTATATGGATATTGGATACCCTCTAGGTCCTCGGGCAGCGGTGGCCATTTCCGATGGTAGAGCCTACTCTTTGGGAACGATGGGACATATGCATTGCCTAGATGCGGTTACCGGCGAGGTGATCTGGAAAAAGAATTTTGAAGAGGACTATAATGCGGCTATTCCTGGTTGGGGGGTCACGGCCTCGCCGCTGGTCGATGACGAGCGGGTATATGTTCAAGTGGGTGGTCAGCCGGATGCGGTTGTTATGGCTTTTGACAAGAACACGGGTGAGGAAGTTTGGCGATCCCTAGATGGCGGAGCCTCCTATTCGGCTCCGAAATTCATTAAGCACAATGGAAAGCGACTGGCGCTTGTGTGGACCGCTGATTGGTTCGCGGCTCTAGAACCGACTACTGGAGACCCCGTTTGGAAACGGCCATTTGACCGAGCGAAAATGCCGATCAACGTTGCTGATCCCGTGGTGGATGAAGCGACGAGCAAAATATTTCTAACCTCATTTTACGATGGATCTTATCTTTACAAAATGGATACAGAAAAGATGGACGTCGATTTGCTTTGGAAGCGCAAGGGACGAAGCGAGATCCACACGGATGCTCTGCATAGTACCATCATGACCTCTGTAATTATAGGGGACTACGTCTATGGACTCGATAGTTATGGGGTCATGCGCTGTCTCGATTTGAAAAATGGAGATCGCGTTTGGGAAGATCAGAGCTTGGTCGAGGAGGGGCGCTGGGCGACTGCCTTTTTCGTGCAGAATGGGGATCAGACGTGGATGTTTACAGAAAAGGGAGAACTCGTTATTGGCCAATTGTCTCATAAGGGTTTCAAAAGTATCTCCAGAACGAAACTAATTGAGCCGACCACCTTCCTTCCCCGGCGTAACGATAATATTCTCTGGTCTCATCCGGCTTATGCGGACCGGCACATATTCGTTCGCAACGACAAGCAGTTGATCAGCGTGGATTTGTCGCGCTGAAGTCGCCTCCTTGGCGATTCCGAGCGAAAGTCTTAGGGCATCGCCCAATCTGAGGGTGGGCTCAGCTCGCGTTAGCGGTTTCGCTGGGGTGACTTGGCGGCTTTCGACGCTTGTTGGTTGCTCGCTTGCGGCTGCCGTGGATGAGACGAACCTTCTCGCTGTCGTTCTTGTAGTTTGTGGCAGTCCTGGCGTCACGAAATCGTTGTCTGACTAACTTGACGGCCGCTGCATGGTTAACGATAGGGCGGGGATAATCGGCCGTCGGCCGCAGAAAATCGCCGGTTCCCCAATCGTGTATTTCTGTGTTGGAAAGTTTGGCGATTTCCGGAACCCAGCGGCGCATAAAGCTCGCTTCCGGATCGTGGTCCAATCCTTGCTTAATTGGATTGTAGATGCGCAAGGTGTTGATCCCAGTGGTCCCGCTTTGCATCTGCAATTGGGAAATGTGGATACCGGGTTCGTAGTCGACGAAGGTTTGGGCTAGGAAGTCTTTGATCAGGCGCCAATCGATCCAAAGATCGTATGCAGCGAAGGATACTAGCATGGCCCGCATCCTGAAATTGATCCATCCATTGGCTTTGAGATAACGCATGCAGGCGTCTAGGAAGGGAAATCCGGTTTGTCCCGCTTTCCAAGCCTCGAGCCTCTTTGGGTCGGGAGAATCCTCCCGAAGGTTGTCGAGGCTTCGATTGAAAGAGCGGAATTCGATTTCAGGCTCCATCTCTAGCTTTTGAGTGAAGTGGCAGCGCCAGTGCATTCGAGAAAGGAAGGATGTCAGAGACTTGGGGCGTGGTCCCTCGGGAGCGGACTTGCTATCTCCCTCTTTCAGCTCTGCGATCCGAGCGCGAGTGGCTTGGACTACGGCTTTTGATGAAATGCATCCCCAAGCCAAATATGGGCTGAGGCGAGAGCAGTGATGGGGGGCGGAATTGGGGCTGCTCATGAGTTTCTCATATCCCTTGCTGCGGGACTCGAGAAAAGAATCGAGAAGCTGGCGGGCTGTCTTCTCTCCTCCGCGAAGCTGATTGTCGTATCCAAATTCTTGATTGAGTCTCAGGTCAGGACTGCTTGGCAACGAAACCCCGGTAACTCGCAGGTCGGATGCCTTGACGTGTTCCGGAATCGAAATTATCGGGGAAAGCATTCTCTCGTTCCATTTTCGCGACCAGCCATCCCGGCTTCGCAGTCCTCGAATGACACCATTTTGCGGATACTCATTGAACTCGACACGATTTTTCTTAGCCCAGGCTCGGACGGCTTGATCACGCTGGTAGGAAATGGCGTTTCCGGTTTCTTCGTGACTGTGAATGACGATTTTGCCGTAGGCCGACTTGAGTTTGGCGAAGGCGGAAACGGCATCGTCCTCAAGCATGAGAAGCGGCAAACCGAGTTTCCGAAGCGAATCTCGAAGCTCATAAAGAGCCTCTGAGACGAATTTCCAGTGGAGCCCGCTAAAATCGGGCCCATTCAGGATCTCTCGCTCGACAAGAAAGACAGGCAGGACGAGGCCGCGGACGCTAGCGTTCGACAGCGCGACGTGGTCGAGAGTCCGAAGATCCCGTTTGAACCAGACGATCTGTGTTGAATCTTGCATTACAATAATGGATCGCTCTCTTTGTAGGCGCGGATTCGGGCCCAAACCGTCGGCAAATGTTTTTTTAAATTGAAGAAGCCTTTTGTTGCTCGAGGGAAAAGTTCGGCTTCCCACCATCTGCGAAACAAACGAAGCGTCGCACCATGAGCACCAATGCTCGCATCGATTTCCGGCCAGTCATTATTCCAATCGCCAACGTAGGGCTGAGGCGAGACGATCGTATCGAACTGGTTTTGAATGATCCAATCGCCGACAGCATCCTTGTGATTCCGGCAAACAAGAGCCGTTGGTATTCCCTGGTTTTCGAGCCGCTTCACGGTATCTTCCATCGAAGCGCGTCTGAAGGTAGCAACCTTTTGACTAGCGCTGGTACGAGCGTACCTAGCTTCCGGAAAAAGAGCTAGAGCTGAACTTGGCCGTTTGTCGCCGAAATCAGGTATGCTCACGTCGTCGTCAGTAAACAGGTACCCGTAGGCAGAACCGTGACAGACTGTAAATGGTCCAGCTTGAGGATGGGGAGAAAGTGGGAACGATTCTTCAGCGAGTGGCGCTGCTTGAGAAGCAAGTCCGGTCGGGGAAAAGCGTTTTTCCGTATATTTGGCGATATTGGCCGATCGGGCCAAATAGGTTTTCCCTTTTGTGTGCAGGCCAGCCACCCACCTCCAACTGAGCGTGTTGGTCGCCGCGTCGCCATCGAGAAGGTGGGAAAGAAAGAAGTGGGCCCCCGCTTGCCAAGGAAGTTTTAGAGTGAAAATCCAAATGCTGGCAAACCACATGCGGGCATGGTTGTGCAAGTAGCCAGTTTCAACCAGTTCGGCGGCCCAGGAGTCGAAACAGTCTATCCCCGTTTGGCCGCTTTCGGCAGCGTCTATCTTTCTTTTCAGCGATTCTATTGTCAGGATGGAATCGAGATCGCATTGATACTGATCCCAAATGGCCGGATGGTTTTCGAGGTATCCTTTCCAGTAGACCCTCCAGAAAAGTTCCTCCAGGAATTTGCGGCATTGCGCTTCGGAAAGTTTGGCAAGAACGGCTCGGGCGCATTCAACTTCATTCAAAAGGCCGATTCGGATATAAGGCGATAATCCGGAAACGCGGGTGTGTCGATGTTGCCCAAAGTCGTAGTTCCGCCATTTTTGGTACTCGAATCCGGCCAAAGGGGAGAATTGGTCGAGTTGTTCGAGGGCGGCAGACCTCGTGGGCAGTGGATATTTTTCAAGCAAGACCGGCACAGTATGATCAATAGAACGGTACAAAGCATTTTGACCAATCTGAGAAACACATAGACGAGGAAATGAACAGAAAATGGGGGAGATGGTCAGCCGCCTC
The DNA here is from genome assembly GCA_964404745.1 of uncultured Opitutaceae bacterium. Classification (GTDB taxonomy): domain Bacteria; phylum Verrucomicrobiota; class Verrucomicrobiia; order Opitutales; family Opitutaceae; genus Pelagisphaera. The sequence goes on along the minus strand of CAYOLG010000010.1, from coordinate 124,094 downwards.
CCCCGGGGATTTCGTTGATGCAGATCAGTTTTGACCGAGCGATCTCTATCTTGACGAAACCGATGATTTGCGCGAAGATTGCGGTTAGTTTTGTATACCACGCCCCGAATTATGAATCGAAAACCCACTGCGCGAATCCATTGCCGGCCTGACTCGGCGTTGTTGCTGGTCGCGACCCTTTTTTTACTTCTGGTTCGGCTGAGCGCGTCTGAAGTAGAATATTCAGTCGAAGAGCGATCTTTTTGGGCTTTCCAGCCGCTTTCGGAAACGGCTGTTCCCAGTGTTGAGAACAAGAGCTGGGAGCGTAATCCTATCGATGCGTTCATTCTCTCGCGGCTTGAAGGAGTAGGTCTCCAGCCCACGCTCGAAGCGAATCGGGAAACGCTTATTCGTCGGGCATCTATGGATCTTCTCGGATTGCCGCCCACGCCTGACGAGGTGGCGGCTTTCGCCAATGACGACAGCCCCGCCGCTTACGAGCGACTGATCGACCGATTGCTGGACTCGCCGCGCTACGGAGAACGGTATGCTCGCCATTGGCTCGATTTGGTTCGCTATGCTGATTCCGATGGGTACAAGTCGGACCAACTCAGGCCCAACGCCTGGCGGTATCGCGACTATGTAATCGAGTCGTTCAATGAGGACAAGCCGTATTCCCGCTTCATCAAAGAGCAAATTGCTGGCGATGAATTGTACCCGCATAGCGATGCCGCGAAAAAGGCGACCGGCTACTTGAGGCTGTGGCCGTACGAGGATAATCAGCCAGACATGGGCCGCCATTGGGCCGCCATCCTCGATGATATGACGGACGTTACTGGGGATGTATTTCTGGGGCTCAGTATGAAATGCGCCCGTTGCCACGAGCACAAATTCGATCCCATATCCCAGGAAGACTATTTCAAGCTCCAGTCTTTTTTCGCCCCTATTTCGCCGTGGGAGGAAGTCTATCTGGGAGGCGAAGAGGCGCAGGTAGCGTATGAAAAGCAGCTCGCTGTTTGGGAAGAGAAGACGACAGGCTTGAGGGCCGAGATTGAGGTGATCGAAGCGGCCTCTCTTAAGAAAGGTTGGGATGCCGCATTCGCTAAGCTCCCTCCCTATGTGCAGGAAATCGTGCTCAAGGACTCGCGCACTCCTTACGAGGAACAGCTAGCTCGCTTTGCCGAGAAAATGATTGGCTGGAGATCGACTAATGATTTGCAGAAGAATATCGCTGAGGAGCATGCCGAGAAATGGATAGAACTTAAGTCTCAGCTTGCTGAATACGATAGCTATCGTCCAGCAGAGCTTGAGCGGGTGTCTTCGGTTCGCGATGTCGGTGGTGCGCCTCCCAAAGTGTATGTCGAGGAAAAGGGCAAAAAAAGGGAGGTGGCACCGGGTTACTTATCCGTCTTGGGCCTGGATGACCCAGAGATTAAGCCAGTTCCCGGTAATCCTAATACGACAGGGCGAAGAGCGACGCTGGCCGATTGGCTGACGGATGGTTCAAATCAGCTGACTACGCGCGTGATGGTCAATCGTTTGTGGCAATGGCATTTTGGCCAGGGAATCGTCGCTTCCAGCAACGACTTTGGCGATTTGGGCGATCGACCCAGTCATCCTGAGTTACTGGATTGGCTGGCTCGGCAATTCGTCGCTGAGGGATGGAGTCTGAAGGCAATGCACCGATTGATCATGACGTCGGCGACTTATCGCCAAGGATCGATAAACGTAAATGAACTAGCTGAGGGCATCGATCCGGACAACCGTTTGCTTTGGCGAATGCCGGTCAGGCGGATGGATGCTGAGCAGTTGCGCGACTCCATGCTATTTGTAGGAGGGGAGATGGATTGGGCCATGGGTGGGCCCGGAGTTTCCGAAGAGGAATCGAATCGACGGTCTATCTACGTATTGAATAAGCGGAACAAGCTACGGACGATGATGAACAAGTTCGATACGCCCGATTTGCATAATAGTTGTCATATGCGTGACATAACAACGACTCCATTGCAGGCCCTTTCATTGATGAATGGAGACTGGCCCCTGGCTCGAGCTGAATCGTTCGCCCAACGGCTATTGAATCATGAATCGGATGGTGTGGAAAAGCGTATCGTCGCTGCCTATGAAATCGCTCTCGGCCGGGCACCGGAGGTTGAGGAGATTCAATTGGCCCAAAGTTTTCTGGATGAACCATCCAAAGAGGAGAGCTGGATTGATCTTTGTCACGTTTTGCTGAATACAAACGAATTTATTTATATCAACTGAGCCTGACTGGCGTAGCGAGATGAAATTCTATCGAGATCACACGAGCCAAGCGATTCCTCACAGGGAGTCGCCGGTTTCCCGAAGGGATTTCATTATGCGTGCAGGCGGCGGGGTGACGGGTCTGGCGTTGGCCAGCATGCTGGGATTCGATAGGGCGTTTGGGGCTCCGCCAAATCCGCTCAGCTCTAAGGTAGGCCATCACTTGGGCGCCGCCAAGCAAGTGATTTTCCTCTTTATGGAAGGTGGGCCGAGCCATCTCGATCTCTTCGACCCCAAGCCTTTGCTGAATCAGCTTCACGGCCAAACGCTGCCCAAAAGTTTCAAGGAGCCCATTACTGCTATGGGTGAACAAGGTTCGCCATTGCTTGGCTCGCCCCGCAAATGGAAGCGACATGGGCAAAGCGGATTGTGGGTATCCGATTGGTTCCCTCATATCGCCAAACACGTGGATGATCTGGCAGTCGTTCGCTCTTGCTGGGCTGACGGGCTGAATCACGTGGGTTCGGTTTGCCAAATGAATACGGGCTCGATTTTAGGAGGGCGCCCTTCACTCGGCGCATGGGCGGTCTACGGGCTCGGTTCGCTCAACGATAACCTGCCGTCGTATGTCGTTCTGACCGACCGAGAGAAAATGCCGCTTGGCGGCGTGCGTAATTGGGGAACCGGTTTCATGCCGGCAACCTATCAAGGGACCCTCTTCCAAAATGGGTCTACTCCGATTCAGAATCTGGTTCCCCCGGAAGGCATGACGGATTCCCGTCAGCGCAAAAAGCTGGATTTGCTGGCCAAATTGAATCGACGCCATTCGGAGCAAAACGCTTTCGACGATGAGTTGGAAGCCCGTATCAATGCTTACGAGATGGCCTATCGCATGCAGTCGGAAGCTCCGGAGGCGGTTGACCTCGCCCAAGAGACTGAGGCTACCAAATCGCTATACGGACTCGATCGAAAAGAAACCGAGGGTTATGGGAGACAGTGCCTGCTAGCCCGTCGTCTGGTTGAGCGTGGAGTTCGCTTTGTCCAAGTTTATAGTGGAGCCGGAAGCGCTTGGGATACGCACGCTAATCACGAAGCGCGTAGCGCGGCGCTTTGTCGTTCTGTGGATCAACCTATTTCCGGTTTGTTAAGCGATCTCAAGCAACGTGGAATGCTGGAAGACACGCTTGTGGTCTGGGGAGGCGAGTTTGGTCGAACGCCGATGAGCGAAAAAGGCAATGGGCGCGATCACAACCCATTTGGGTTTACTATGTGGATGGCTGGCGGAGGCGTTCAAGGGGGTCAAACGATTGGCTCTACAGATGACCTTGGACTGTGGGCGGTCAGCGAAAAAGCCCATGTGCATGATCTTCATGCATCGATTCTACACGCCATTGGGCTGGATCACATGACGCTGGAATTCAAAACGGGTGGCCGCCTGGAACGGCCGACGATCAATACCGGCAACGTGATTCGCAAGTTGTTTGCCTAGAGGGTCACGTATTCCCCCGACTTCCGGATCGCCATGCGGGTAAAATGGGCCCGAAAATTTCGAAGACAGTGCTGCTGATAACAATGGGCAAAAGGGCCTGTCTGTATTCAGGATAATGATTCGAGGCGACCAAGGCCATTCCGTTGGCTACCCCAGCTTGTGGCAAGAGAGCGGCTCCCACCCAGCGTTGCGTTCGCGTGCTGGCTCCGCTAAAGATGCTGCCTAAGCGTCCACCCAGGTATTTTCCTAGCGACCTAGCGAGGATATAAGCGCTTCCTGTAATTCCAACCTCCTTAAGGGTCCGAATCTCTAGGGAAGGCCCGGCTAGGAAGAAAAATATTGCCATAAATGGCCACTCGATGCCCTCAATAGCATGGAAGGGGCGGGCATGGTGTTCCGCAAAATTAGTGGTGACGGCTCCCATGGCCATTGCCGCGATTAAGTGCGAAACTTCCAGCCAGATAGCCAGGCCGCAGCACAGAAAAACGATTCCTATAGCCTCCGATAGGATAGGTTCCCCTGATTTTATTCGTCCAGTCAAAAAGGATGCTGGCAGTCCCATTAATAGGCCCAGCGAGAGGGTTCCTCCAATTTCCCGGGTAGCGACTACAGCGAAGTAGGATTCGCCGCCATTGCTATTAAGGAATCCAACGATGCCATGCAAAAACCGAAAAGCATCAGGGCCCAAATATCGTCCAAAGCCACTATCGATATCAGGAGCCTGCTTAACTTACCACGGGCTTTTGTTTCGGTGACGACATTTAGCACAGCGGCGGGAGCGGTGGCCGAGGCAATGCATCCGAGTATAACGGCGATCTCGATACTTGCGCGAAGGGCGATCAGACCAAGGCTCACGAACACAGCGGTGATAATGGCGGCTCTAATGGATATCCAGAATACCTTTCGCTTGTATCCCTGAAGCGATTTGCGGGTTAGTTTTCCTCAGAGCAGAAATCCGACCATCAGCGAGGTCATATCGGCGATAAATTCGAAACGGTCCTCGAATATATGCGGGAACAGATCGAGCCCCTGCGTGCCGATCATAGCCCCGAAGGCGAGAAGCATCGTCACTCTCGGCAGAAAAGCGCGTTAGGCCAAGTTGGATACGACTAGACCGATTAGGAGAATGCCGCCGATCGTTATGAGAAACT
>CAYOLG010000010.1:38626-119134 GCA_964404745.1 uncultured Opitutaceae bacterium | reverse complement strand
TAATCGTATGGTGGTGACGAGTGGTCTTTCAGGCAATCCGCTCTGGAGCGTAAGCAACTACATCAATGCTTTCAGAATACAAAACCGAGGGGCGCCGTTCTCCGACATTGAAACGGTCGAGGAGGCTATTTTTTCGAAGGTCGATTTCGGCGTTCTGCAGCGGCCATTTTTGGTGTTGGACTTCCGTGCGATAGAGATGGCCCTCGTTGCTCTGGCAGTAGAGGCAGTAGCGCTCAGTGCACCATTCTTCGAATGAACCTTTGCCCAAGGCTGCGGCGCCGGTTATGGGTTGGTAGATCGAGTCGAAGCGATCTTCCCCGACTTGGCTGGTGTAGTGGTGAATGCCGTTTTGATCCTCGATTTTCACATCACCATGGCGATAGGGCAGGTTAAAGAATGTCTTAGCAGCCCACACGGCGAATCGCGAAGGAGCGTCGAGGCTAAAAAACCAGACTCCGGGCTTACCATTGTGAACTACATAGGTGCGCACATTGATCTCAGGGAAATTCGATAGCGGGGAAAAAGCGGGGAAATAGCGTAGGGTCACGGCGCGCATGTCGAAGGGCACGATAGCGATCCAGGCTTTGCCGTCGTGCAGATCGATTTCCAGATCGTTAGGTATTCGTTTTCTCAGGTCGATGTAGTCGATTTCCCAATGCAGAAAAACCAGATTCAGCCAGCGTTGCCTGAGGATCCATTTACGTCTAGGCAACGGCCAAGGTCGATGGCTAGTGAATTCAAGGGCTGGGTGCTGTTTGCCAAATATCAATGTACCTGAGATATCGCCTCCGCGACTTTTCTGCCAGAAGCCATAGCTCCCTGGATGGAAGCGGAATATCTGTAGTCGCCGCATATCCACAAGCCGGAATCCAGTTGGACGGAGCTTTCCCCGTATCCATTATCTCCGGGCAATTGACGCGGTAGGGCCTCTGGAATTGAGTATTGCTTGAGAAAGCGAAACGACTTCGCTGCGCTGCCGAACCAAGAGCGAAGTTCGCTTTGGATTTCTTCGAGAGAAGCAGCTCCATTAGTGGAGACGCAAAGGAGCGATTTGCCGTCTGGGGCATAGCCATTGGCCGCATCGCTGGGAACGGCTATATTGGAAATCTTTCCCGTCTGAGAGCCATTTAGAGCAATGTACGCTCCTGGTAAGGGACTGCGAGGGCTAGAGAAATAAAGGCAGTGAGTCTTATTCCAGCCCCGATCTAAGGAATCATCCCCGATTAAAGTAGCCGCAGTTGTCATATCAGTAGCGAGAACAATGTAATTGGAGCGGATTTCGGTTCCGTCTGCCAGTTGTAAACATTGCGGTTGGACCGTGGCAACGCGAGTACTCAGGCGAATATCTTCGGGCGGCAACTTTGAAGCCATTTGTTCTGGTATCCTGCTCATTCCACTCTCTGGCAGTGCCGCATAGCCTTCTGCGAACATTTTGAATACGAAATCGAACATGATGCGGCTTGTGGCTAGTCCATGTTCGAGAAAGATTCCTTCGTAAAAAGGCCGCAGGAACGAGGCTATGAATTTTCCTGAATAGCCAAGCTCCTCTAGATAGTCGTTTGTAGGGATATCTTGTTTTTCGTTGTAGATCTGTTCGACGGAGGTGTGGGTTAGCCGATTTCTGAGTCCGGCGATTTTGAGTTTGTCTTTCAATGAACCGATCGGGCTACGGGCGGATCGCAGAACTGAGCTGGGGCGTCTCCACGGATCTGAGACCGATTCGAATTTAGATCCAGTCCAGACTATTGCTCCAGGTTCCAGATAGCCTAGCTTCAGGGTATCGTAGTCGAGAACGGATTGGCACTCGTCATATGCTGTAAGAAGCACTTGAAAGCCCCGGTCGAGTTTGAAGCCATGGACTGAATCAGTTTTTATTCTACCTCCTACGCGGTCGGAGGCTTCAATAACTAGGGGCTTGAAGCCCCGATCTTGGAGCTCTAAGGCACAGCGTAAACCAGCTACGCCAGCGCCAACAATTATCGCATCGGGGTGATGGATCGGTTCGTCCAACGGTCAAGGCTTATTAGCGCGGAGTTGGCGTTTTCAGGAAGCAGTTGCCAGGAGTGACGAAGCGGCTATAAGCAAAGTCATCACGAGCAGCGTCGCTGCTGGCAGAGACTTGCGAAACTGGTCGTTGATTTTGACATGCATGGAGATGGCGGCCAACATCAGAAAAGCAATCACTACGATCGAGGGAAGAAGTAGCCAAGGAACTACTAAGCTAAGGATTAGAGCGATCGCTGCTGTTACCTTTGCTGCCCCCACGATCCAGACCAAACTCTTTGGTAATCCGTATTCGGAGAATTCCTCGACCATATCTCTGGCTCGGCCACCTCGGTAGGGCGATGGTTTGCCGAAACGGATTAACCAAACGTACAGTAGTCCGAATCCTGTAGCGAGGCTAAGAAGTAGTTGTAGTGTATTCATGTGTCGTATTCCGCGATGAAGTGGGAGTTGGCTCAACTGGTAAACGTCGTGGCTCGCTATTTGAACTAGTTCAATGCATGTTCAAATGTGGCTCATGCCCCAAAAAAGGGTTAACAACATGCTTCCAGCTCTCCGTTCGGACAGAGTTGACGGAGCGGATCCGTTCCTTCTATCTTTAGCGTCAGAGGTTTTTAAATTTGGTCATCAACTTTTATACCCTGTGAAAAAGTGCAGCCTCATCTACAAGAGCGTTGCCACGCCGGCCCTAAAGCAGCCTGGAGAACTGGATCGATTGGCCGAAACCGCGTCTCACCGAAATGAAGATTTTGGCATAACCGGCGTTCTGGCTCTTACCGGTGATCAGATACTTCAGGCTCTTGAGGGACCTTATCGCTTTGTCAATCGCTTGTACCACTCCATAGCCAACGATCCCCGTCATACTGATGTTGAGTTGATTTCCTTTGAAAGCGCCGAGGGCCCCCTTTTCACGGAATGGAGTATTCGATTCATCGATCTGGAGAAACTGCCGGATTCCGTGAGAGAGCTGTTTCTCGAGAAATATGCTCATAAAGAGGCTGTGATTTCGGTCCCAAGCACCAAACTCGGGGCGATTTCTCTTTTAATTGATATTCAACGCGCCGGCCTGACCGCTTGATCTGGCCGAGCAGTCTTTCCGTCCAATGAAATCAACCCTCGCTAAAATTAAACTTCGAAATTCCTATTTGCTTGGCAAATGCGCGAGGGTAAGCTCCATGAAACGCTTTCCTTGTTTTCTCGAGTCTCCGACGACGAAGAGTAGGCTATGATAGGCGATAAAGTTAAACTTCTCGGCCGGTGGCATGATCTTGTCGGCGGCGTTGGCGTGGCGTTTACGGAAGCTGATGGCGCTGCCGCGTTGTCGGCGTATTCGTTAGCCTGGAACCAGTTTATGGATATACAGATCTCGGTCGGTGTTGATGATGCTGAGGCCGAGGCAATTGGAAATCAGATGGGATCCGGCGCCTAGGAGGATATTATTAGAATTTTTGCCAACATAACGTGCTCCCGATACCTAGGGAGCGCGTTTTTGGTAATGAGCGATCGCACTTCCGAGCCCGATTGGCGACGGCAGCGCGAGAGGAGCGACCTAGTGGCATTAGACAAGCTTCTAGCTTTTAATCCTTGCCACTGAGTTCAAGGCAGGATGCCTTCGCTATTTCTTCTTAAATGGGTGCCCAGAGATCGCCCTCTGCCCTGCTTTTGACTAGACCTTGTTCCCGATCTAATCCGTTGTCTTTCGATGTCATCGACCCTCAATCGATTTTTAGCCTATCTATTCGCTATCCTGGTGTTTTCACTGGCTGTTCAAGCAGATCCGCCAATGCGGCCAAACATTCTTTATTTCTATGTGGATGACATGGGTTGGGGGGCGCTGGGTCCCAACGGTCAATTTGAACGGAAAGCCGAGGGACTCCCGCATTTGATAACGCCTACGCTGGATCGCCTATCAACAGAGGGTATCACCTTTGCTCGGTCATACGGTTGTACCGTTTGCTCGCCAGCCCGTTCTTCGCAGCAAACGGGTTTCCATCAGGGGCATACCTACGCCGACCAGAACGATACGGATAACGCGAAGAAAGCGATACGCACGGAAGATCTCACTATGGGAGATATGCTTTCCGAAGCGGGCTACGTAACTGGTTATTGGGGCAAGTGGGGTTATGGCGGATCCGCAAATAAGGATCCCTATCCGAAGATCCTCAATGTACAGACCTTGCCCACCTCTCATGGATACGACCATGTGATAGCGGAGCTGCATCATGTTCGGGCCCACACCTTTTTCCAGCCGAACTTGTGGAAGGCGCCGGCCGTTCCCGGAACGAGGGGAGGATTGGAGCTCGTTCCCAATTCAATGGAGCGCTATGAAAACCATCCCGCCTATCCAAACACGCCGGCTTTGCAAAACCATCCGGACTATCCGGAAATAGCGTATTGCGATGACGTATACGCGTTTGCCGCGCTCGATTTTGTACGCGTTCAGGCCCAGAACTACAACGCTACCGGCCAGCCCTTTTTCGGATTGCTGGCTGGACAGGTGCCTCATTCCCCCTTTGGGGAAATTGAGCAACTGCCAGAATGGGATCGAGCTTACCGAAAAAAGCCTTGGTTCAAGAAGCTACCAGATCAAGACAAGCAATGGGCGGCGATGATTACTCGGATCGATGGCCATTTTGGGAATATCCTCGAAGCTTTGGAAGACCCGAATGGCGATGGAGACAAATCGGATTCCGTTGCTGAAAAGACGCTGATCGTATTCCAATCCGACAACGGAGGTCCTAGAGGAGCTGGATTGGATACATTTGCCTCTAACGCTAATCTGAGTGGATACAAAACGCGTATTCAAGAAGGCGGGATTCGCGTGCCATTGATGATGCGGTTGCCAGCCAATTTTGAGCCAGCGGAGGATCTGCGGCCTGGCTCGAAAACGGACCGAGTGGTGGACGTAACGGATCTCCTGCCCACCTTTTGCGAACTGGCGGGCGTGTCCGTGCCTCTCGCGGCAGATGGTGTATCGCTGGCTCCAGCACTGACTGGCAGGGGGCAGCAACGCGTGAGAGAATTTTTGATACATGAAGCGGGGAATGGCCAGTCGATCATCCGAGGAGACTACAAGCTCGTCCGGTCCAAGGAGGGATTGGAGCTCTTCAATCTTAGCAAGGATCCTGGCGAATCGAAGGACTTGGCAGGTCGATATCCCAAAATGGTGGAAGAACTGCACGCGTTGATGCTCGCCGAGCGTGTCGATGAGCCCAAAGGTTTTGCCAACACTTATCACGAGTGGATCGGGAGTGACGATGGAGCATTTTCGAAAGGAAGAAACTGGTCGGATTACGTTTATGCCAACGAAGGGATCACCTACATGACAGATGATGGGGATCCGCAAGTTTCCTGGGTGGCTCGCGTCGCCAATGAGGGGGTCAGTGATTCTGGAATCAGCGTGGATAGGGACACAGCCTTCCTGGGCCTAGAGATTGCGGGAGCCAAAAGTAGGCAAGTCGTGCAGGTTCCGGATGGAGTTGAGCTTGTCGGAAGAAATGAAATACGCGTTTCTAACAATGGCGTTCTCGAGCTAAATGGGGGGAGCGTTTCTTCGGTTCGCTGGGTGGACGTTCTAGCTGGTGGCGAATTGCTCGGTAGGGGCGCGATTGAATCGTCGCTATATTCTGAGGGGATGATCACAGCGAAAGCTCCGGTAAACGTAGATTCTAACTACACTGGTACCGATTCTAGCGAGCTCGTGGTCGTTATAGGATTACAAGTGCACGGAGAATTTCGAATTGGCGGATCGGCTCAACTTAGCGGCAATCTGGATATCGTCGTTTCAAGTGGCAGTTCTCTCAAAAAGGGAAAGCGTTTCGAGATCATTAATGCCAATTCAGTGAAAGGCCGATTTTCCAATGCCAACGATGAGGTCGTGACGACCGATGGCGAACGATTCCGCATTGAGTACAAGACGGATTCCGTAGCCGTAGTCGTTCAGTAGCGATTGACTTATCAACCGGGACGGGCCTAGCTTCCATGCCACTGGTGAGGCTTGGAATTGTATTGGGAACGCTTGCATCGATTTTGCTATTGGACCTTTGTTTTTCGCAAAGATCCTTTCGGCAAAGCGGAAGGGGTCGTTCCTATCCCGATCGCGGCGAATTTCCTACATGGGAAAACAGGCCGGAGTTCGAGCAGGATGTTTTCACCTTCGCCCGAATTCGCTATACGCCCCACTACTTTCGCGGCTGGGATGGGGACTACCCGGAAGCGGACCTGAATATTTCCTACCGTTTGCAGGAGCTCACTTCGATGAAGGTGAACCCGAATCCTGTAGTGCTCGACCTGACTGATCCAGATCTGAAAAACTATCCCTTCATTTTTATCATAGCTCCACGGTCAGTGATTTTTACCGATGCGGAGGCAGAAGCTCTGGGCGACTATTTGCGAAGTGGCGGGTTCCTCATGGTGGACGAATTCTGGGGACCAGAGCAATGGGATCACTTCTACGCGCAAATGAAGCGGGTGTTGCCGGAATACGAGCCCCAGGAATTGCCGCTCGAGCACGAGATTTTCCACAATGTCTATTCGTTCAAAGAGAAGCCTCAAGTGGTCGCTATCCATTTCTGGCGACAAGGATATCGCTACCATCCCGTGCCCGGAATTGAGCAGGATCCCGATCCCCATTTTTATGGAATCTTCGACGATAGAGGCCGGATGATGGTAATTTTGTGCCATAATAACGATTTGGTTGATGGCTGGGAGCGGGAAGGTGAAGACGAAGGCTTTTTTCGCCAATATTCCGAGCGTAGCTCCTATCCCATGGGCATCAATATCATCACATACGCCATGACGCATTGAAGCCTTGTTTCGAATAGCGAAAGGGGTCAGATTTTGGGCATGCAAAATTGTTTTTCCCTCCCCATGCGTATCTTAACGCCGAGCCAAATAGGCCTTATTTCACTACTTCTCTTTCCGAGTGCTCATGCACAGGATCTCATTTTCCAAGACGGATCGGAATGGGAGCTAGTATCGGACGGCCACCAATTTGCTGAAGGGATGGCCTGGGATAAAGAGGGGCATTTCTATTTCACCGACGTGCCGCGGGCTCAGCTTTTCAAGGTTGATGCCAATACGGGAGAAAATGTGTTGCTTGATGACAACACGGGCCGAGCCAATGGGATCGCTTTTGGACCGGATGGCCGACTCTACGGCTGCGCTAGCGGGGCGAGAACGATCTATGCCTGGGATCCATTGACCTGGGGTAAGGTGCCTGTCGCCCGAGGACCGGCCTCCAATGACATTGCCATACTAGATGACGGCACGATCTTCTTTTCCGATCCGGCTGAGCGGGCGGTTTGGCGAGTAGATTTCGCATCTGGAGATTTGAGTAAGGCGCTGGATACAGGTTGGGCTCCCAATGGGATGTCATTGTTGCTTGATCAGCGGACTCTCTTAGTAGCGGAATTCAATTCAAGCCGGATTCATGGGTACGACATTGGTAGGGACAGCGTCCTCACAGGACGGCATCGAATCGCCTACCGATTGGGAATTCCTTCCAATGGGCTAGGCCGTTTGGATGGCATGCAACCGCTGTCGGGAGATCGTTTGCTCAGCGGTACTGCTTTGGGGATTCAGGTTGCCTATCCTGCGGGAAAAGAGGGGTCGGGCCCGTTGATCGTGGTTCCCTCGCCTGACGGACGCCCGCGTTGCAACTACGCTCGCATCAGCCCCGATGGGGTATGGCTCTACGCGGCTTTCGCCAAGGACATCCTTCGGCGGAAAGTGAATGAAGATTTTAAGTAGGTTTTGGCGGGTTCGCCCACGAATTACACGAATATTCACGCATGGGCTTTGGGTGAACTGACAATAAAATTGGCTTTACAGCTGTGGCGCCTGGTAGCGCGCGATCTCCGATCGCCCAATTGAGATTCAAAATTGTGGGCGTCCGGAGATCGCCAGCTACCCATAATGATATAGGCGCATTGAAACTCGAGAGCTAGAGGACATCCTCACTGCCAACAATTCTCCAATTCGAGAAATTCATGGGTGTAAAATCCTTTGGGTAAAACTGCTCACGAAAAAGCGTCGACCCCTTTAGGAGCCGACGTATAGAAAATATTTGTATTATTGAATTGGCTACTGGAGAGGTGCTACGTTCAGGAGCCAGCTACCGCTGGTCCTTCGACCTTTTCGATGACAACGCCGTTGACCGAAATCAGGTCTTTGATCAGTTCTTTGGATACGATCGCTAGAGAGCTGATATCTCCGCTGTCGATGTTAGCGGTTAGGGTTGCTTCGTCTTGAGAATCAATGCCGGTGGTGGAGAATGCGTAGACCTTTTTGATCGTCGCGTCCAACCCAGCTTGGTTGTCGAGCTCCACGACAAGGAAGACATCTTCAGCTATGGCCTCGATCTCCGACAATCCTACCCAACCGCCAACAGGCGATGTCGGAGTGTCAATCGGATAGAGGAAGAAGGTCCATTCGCCGGTTGAAGTTTCGTAGCGGCCAATACGAACGTGATCGTCAGGATCGCCGGCCCATTCGCGTTGCATGCAGGCGTAGATCACTTCATTATCACCAGAACCGACCGAAGCAACGCCTTCGAATCCGAAGCGAACTTGTTTAAGATTTGTCTCTAAAGGCAAGCTCACTACTTCGAGGATGCTGCCATTGGAGTCGACCTTGAAGATCCAGTCGAGAGAACGAATTGGCCGACGGTTCCGTTGCCCTCTGTAGCCAGCCAGAAGTGGCCGTCTTCGCTGAGAGCCGTACCTTCCGGGTCTACATTTATGGTACCGTCCGCATTGATTAGGCGTTCTTCGGTTAGATCGAAGAAGTCTTCGCGGTAGTCAGCTACGATTTGGCCTTTCAAGGCGCCTTGAGCATTAGCGATTGCGTCGGCAAAGAACCCTGAGGTGTCTTTGAGAACGATTTCCCCGGTAATGAGAGCCGGGCTGCCTTCGTTGTCGATTTCGAAGATGCGGCTCTTTTTGTAGAAGCTGTCACAGACGGTCCACAAGCGGTCGCCATCTTCTGGATGGGCTGCCAGAGCTGACAATGCGGCCCAAGGAATGGGCGTGCCATCAGGACGATCTTCGGAAGCTATCGTCGGTTAGGTCGGTTCGCGAGAATTGCGCTTGTAGATAGTGATGGAATATCGGAACTTGTCCTCGCGGCTATCGTCTTTGCTAGCGACTACGAACAGGTTGCGGCTAGGTATTGCCAAGAGGCCTTCTGGAGCCAGCCCAGCGGGAAGCACTTGCGAGAATTCCGGATCCTTGCGATTTCTGTCCAGTTTGTAGACAAAATCGCGCTGGAACGCTCCGAACCGACAAAGAGAATTTCGTCATTGCCGTATTTAGCTTACTCGATGCCTTCAGGTTCATTGCCCTTGTTTTCCGAACGGTCTTCCGGGTAGTGTCCAGCATGACTGTGGCATAATTGTTATTGTTGCCCGAGTTGAGCAGGAGGCTGCCGCCCCGGCTGAAAATCGTGAATCCACGGCTGCCGCCATCCAGATTGTCTTCGTCGGCAGTACCGATGCGGCTGTTGCCAATCCAGGTCAAAGCGTCCGGTTCTCCAGGCACGTTCACAAGCGTATCCGTTAGCTCGATCAGATCGTTTTCGAGGGTGTAGACTTGCGACAGACTAACCGTACCCGCGCTGAAGTCATGAATGACCTCTCCGTAGGATAGACGTACGAGGATAACGTGGTTATTTTCCTGCAAGGTGACGGCTGCGATATTGCGGGAGTTGATATCAACTAATTCGGTTTCAGGATCTTCGGGAAATTTTTTGGCGATTCCGTTGAGGTCGACATTGCGAGTAGACCAGTTGTCGGGATTGCCAACGAGATCTACAATTACTAAGAATTCGGCTGGGTCCTGTGGGGGAGCGCCATCGCCGAGATCCTCGTTCCGCTCATTTTTGACAGCGATGGCCGCGTAACGCCCATCAGGACTGGCAGCGATGGCGTCGGGCTGTCCTCCGAGTTCGACTGCGCGGACGATTTCGTGCCTATTGACATCGATCACAACGAGTTTTCCGCTCGTGTTTATGCAAGCGAGAGCGTATTTGTTTACGACGGTGACTGAGTTAGGTTCGCCATCTAGGTCAACGACTCCGCCGGGCTCTGGCTCATATGGATTGGAAATATCGACGAAGCCGATTTTTTCCAGTGCGCTGTTGGTGTTCCAAAAGACAGGAAATTTCGCGACATGGGTGAAATATTTCTCCCGCGAGCGGCGTTGCATT
The DNA here is from genome assembly GCA_964404745.1 of uncultured Opitutaceae bacterium. GTDB lineage: Bacteria > Verrucomicrobiota > Verrucomicrobiia > Opitutales > Opitutaceae > Pelagisphaera. Next base: position 108,925 of record CAYOLG010000010.1, on the reverse strand, counting down.
CCCTTTTTCTTAGCGTTTTCCAGGGAGCTGCTTATCTCGCTGATCGCTTTCTGGATTTTCTCTTGGGCCTGAGAGTTGCCTTGGTTCGATTGACCTGGTCCCTCGGATAGGAGGGTTAAAGTCAAAAACGCCACAAAGGCAGCCATTGACGACATTAGCTTGGATTTTAACTTCATTTGTTTACGTTATGTTTTTGCGGGTGAATTTATGATACGAATCGGTTTATCGGAGATACGCTCTCACAATTGGAATGGGATTTTCCGATTCTCGGATGGACAACAATCGGCCAATTGCAACAATTTGGAAACGTAGTTACAATTAGGTTACAAGGTTACATTTTCGAAACGAAACCGGGGAGTTTGGGGCCGACCCTGATTGGGTTGTCGGGATCGCTTGCGCCAAGCAATTCTCCATTTCGAATTCTTGCCTCGAGCGGTGTCCAAACTTAGTACTCAGGAATGAAAACCGCGGAAAAGCGACAAATTCGTTGGTGGCCACTGTGGATTATCTGGGGCCTAGGGGTTGCGGGAATTTTAGTGAGCACTCAATTCGGGGAGGAAGTTTCACGTCAACAAGGAGTTATTCGAAACATGGCAATTCTGGCGTTTTGCTTAACCCTTTCGCTGTTGTGGTCGGTTTCGTTTTCGCGAATGGCCTGGCGAGCCCGCCTCCGGGTTTTGGGGTTCATCGGTTTGGTTTCGGTCCTTTTAGTCTCCCTGTTTCGCTATGAGGGTGTCTCGGGTGACTTAATACCCATCATCAAGTGGCGTTGGTCTTCTGCTGATAAATCGGAGACTGTCGACGTTGAGGTTGAAGAGATAGCTATCGGCGGGGTTTATCAGCAGTTTCTGGGCCCTACTCGTAACGCTACTGTAACGGGCGCTGATCTTACCCTCGATTGGTCCACCAATGGGCCAAAGTTGCTTTGGCGTCAGCGGATGGGAGAGGCTTGGTCTGGATTCGCTATCTCCGGTACGCAGGCGGTTACCCAAGAGCAACGGGGAGATAGCGAGCTGGTTTCGTGCTACCATTTGCTGACCGGAGAAAAGCTTTGGGAGTCCAGCGTATCCGCCAGATATGACAATGTTCTGGGAGGAGTTGGACCGAGGGCGACGCCGGCAATCGATGGGAATCGCGTTTACGCGGTCGGGGCTACTGGCGAGTTAAGTTGCCTAGAACTTTTTTCGGGCGAGAAGCTTTGGGGCTTAAATATTCTCGAAAGGCACGGGGCTGAGCTTCCGGATTGGGGAGTCGCGGGTTCGCCACTGGTTCATGACGGGCTAGTCATTCTGAGTCCCGGGGGGCCTGATGGGAATTCGCTTGTGGCCTACGATAAGTTTTCTGGCTCCCTTGTTTGGGCAGCGGGAAGCGATCGGGCCCATTGGAGTTCGCCAGTGGTTCATGAAATCGAAGGGGAGCAACAGGTTTTGATTTTCAACGCCTCTGGTGTGGCGGCCCATAGTGTGGAAAACGGGAGTATCCGCTGGGAGTACCCTTGGACGCGATCCAAGGGCACGCCTCGAGTAGCTATACCCGTTAGAACGACAGGCAATCGATTCGCCATTTCTAGTGGATACGGCGCGGGCGCGGATCTTTTCGAGGTAACGCTGTCCGAGGGGCCATTTCGGGCTGAACAAGTTTGGCGAAGTCTTCACCTAAAAGCCAAATTCAATAATTTCGTATTCAGAGATGGATACCTTTATGGCTTAGATGATGGCGTGTTAACTTGCGTTGATGTCGAGACGGGCCGGAGAGCGTGGAAGCAGGGCCGATATGGTCATGGGCAGGTGATACTGGGAGATCGCTGGTTGTTGCTGATGGCGGAAAACGGTGAGGTAATCCTCCTGGATCCCAATCCGATCGAGGTTATTGTTCTAGGGAGATTCGCAGCTTTGAAGGGCAAGACGTGGAATCCGCCCGCTATGGTAGGGCCTTATCTTCTGGTGAGAAATCACCTGGAAGCGGCCTGCTACCAACTCCCCGTGTCGAACTAGGCGGGCAAATCGGATGTCTGCCCGTGGATGTGCGTCGGCGCCAACTTAACGAAGATACGCGTATAGCTTGTCATAAGAAACTCGCTTGCGCTGTAAGTGACTAAAGTTGACGCCAATAGGTGAATGCGGGATTACCCATTGGTTATTCGAACTCTACAGACAATTCACCTCTTGAAAAATCCGGGTTCATCTGCGTCCATCTGCAGGCAGTGATGCAAGGCTGCGAGAGACAAGTTTTGATGATTGGAGCTGAAGAAAGGCAGGAGAATGGATCCGATTAGCCAAGGGGCGATGGGAGCGGTTGCCGCTGCATCGTTTAGCAAAGGAAGCAAATCTAGAATAGCGATTGGCGTTGGATGGGCTGCGGGTATGCTCGCTGATGCGGACATTTTCATCCGATCGGAAGCGGATCCACTTCTGAATATTGAGTATCATCGTCACTTCAGTCACTCGATTGCCTTTATTCCTATCGGAGGACTGGTTTGCGCTGTGGTCCTATGGCTTCTCCTTCGTAAGCGATTGGCAATTTCCGAGTTGTATTTATATTCGGTTTATGGATACGCGACGGCAGGGTTGCTCGATGCCTGTACAAGTTACGGGACACGCTTACTGTGGCCGTTCTCGGAGTCCCGTATTGCCTGGAATATCATCTCTATAATCGATCCGGTATTCACGGGTGGCATTCTCGCGCTGTTGCTAGCGACCTTCATCGCTAAGAAACGGCTATTCTCTCGGATCGCATTCGTCTATGCTGGGCTATATCTCTTGTTCGGTCTGGTTCAAAACAAGCGAGCGAGCACGGCATTGGAGGAACTGGCTCTCTCAAGAGGGCATTACGATGCGGCCCGATTTACGGTGAAGCCATCCTTTGCCAATCTGCTTGTCTGGCGAGGCCTCTACATATGGGATGGGGATATCCATGTCGAAGCGATCCGGGTTGGCTTATTCGATGCGGAAGCAAAACTATATCCCGGCACAGTGGCGAAGGGAGTGGACTTAGTCGAATTAAAGGCGGGCATAGAACTGGGTTCGACGCTCAGTCGTGACATTGACCGATTCAATCACTTCTCTGACGGCTATTTGGCTTGGCATCCGGATCGGGATAACGTCATTGGCGACGCTCGTTACGCGTTGCTTCCGAATTCGGCCGACCCGTTATGGGGGATAGCAGTCGATTCGGCGAAACCGGACCTACATGCTCCGTTTCTCAATTTCAGGAATGCCGACGACGAAGCGGTTGGTAAGCTTCTCAAGATGATTCGCGGCCAAGATTTGGAACCCTATGCGAATCCGGACAGTGATTTTCGAAAGGCAGGGCTGATCCTACGCTCGACTACTCCTCCTTAGCCTGACGCAAGCGTATAGGTGGAAGAACAGCCGAGTTAGCTGAATCACGCGGCTGCTTGGGGACAAACCGCCCTACCATTATCGAAGCTATCGAAACGCTGATTTCATACCATCTTTATTCACTCAGGGTAAAGGCCTCGGGGCTTGCCGAGGGAAATTTACTAAAGATGGTATCAGCTAAATTATCCGGAACCTATACTCGGCTAATTGCTTGCCTCGAAAACGCTAGGCTGCTTGGCTCGGGAAGTTATGTTCGGGATGGTTCGATCGCTTGCGGGACTATTTTTTTGGCTTCTTTTTTTAGTCACTGCGAGCTCTGGCGATTGGTTTGATCCGGAGGAGGGCGATCTCGTGCTTTGGGCGGGAGATTCGATCACTCATCAATGCGGGTACACCCAGTATTTGGAGAATTTCTTGTATACACGTTTCTATGACAAGAAATTGCGTTTCGCCAATGCGGGAATCAAAGGCGATGATGCTAAGGATCTGCTTGATCGCTTCGATGTGGATGTCGCTTGGCGGAAGGCCCAGTGGGCTACGTTGCTGCTCGGTATGAACGATGGCCGCTATATGCCGTTCGACAAAGAGAATTTTGCTCAATACCAAGGTGGCGTGGCGCAAGCTGTCGAGCGATTTGCCTCGTTGGGAACCCGTGTAGCGCTTTTGTCGCCGACTATGTTCGACTACAAGCAATACGCTCGAAGACTGGGCGATCCCGAATTCAGATTTGCCAGACTGAATGCCTATTCTGGATACAATGAAAAGCTAGTCCACTATGGCGATTGGCTAGAGGATCTAGCAACTGAGCAAGGCCTAGTCTTCATCGATATCGGTCGAACGATGTTAAACGAAACAGCGAGGCGGCGCCAGTCGAATCCCTTGTTTGCCTTTTCTCCCGATTCGATACACCCGGATCCATCGGGGATGGCCTGGATTGCGGTGGATATGGCTCAATCATTTGCGGGCGCCAGGAAGCGGGTCAATCACGCGCTTGTCGATTTGCAGGACAGCGGCAGCTTAGAGTCCGATGGAGCTGTCCGTTTGGATCGGATTGGCGAGGATGGATTGATAGCGACAATTACTCCCAAGTTTCTGCCCTGGGTTTTGATCGCAACGGGTTCAATTGGGCCTGAACCTTGGCTTTATGTGGACGACCCGAGCGAAGGATTTCTAGACGCTTTAAAGCAGATGCCGATCAACGAGGACAGCCTAGTTGTACGCGGACTCCCGAGTGGGCGATTCCAGGTTAAGATGAACGGTGTAATCGTGTTGACTGCGAGCGACCGGGAGCTCGAGCAAGGCGTCAGTCTGGAAAGCAGGATAAACGCCCCTGGGTATCGTCAATCGTTGAGGCTGGCGGAATTGAATGCTCTGCGAAATGACCGGGCAATTCGCCCTCACCGGGATTTACAGGCAAGGCTTAAGGCTGTGCGGAGGCGCGAAGGAGTTGATTCCGACGCTTTTCGAGTCGCGTTGGAAACGATCAAAGTTGAAGGCCAGCTATTGTTGGAACGCGCTCGCGAGTGGGAGGACGAGATCCATAGACTGGCCATTCCGAAGCCCTACAAGCTGGAGATTGAGCTTTTGGATTAGATGGGGTTCGACATCTGGCTGGATGGTTTAGCGTCCGAAGATGTTGGAGATGACGTGGTCTACGCTCTCGACAATCGAGGTGTAAACGCTTGCTTTGACAGCGCTGCAAATCTTGCCTAGCTTCTCAAACGATCTCCTGCGCGTATGACCTCTTATTCGCTTCGTATTTTCCTAGTTGCTGCAATTTCGATTAGTTTCGCTTCGTTGGGCTCGGCACGGCCCGAGGTTCTTGAGGATCTGTCGGGATTTGATCGACCGGTCGCCACGGTTTTCGCTCCAGATGGGAAGGCTTTGTTTGTCGTCAATCGCTCTCGCGGAGAGGTGGGGGCCCGAAGAGGAGCGGGCTCGATAACGAAAATGTCGGTGAACGCGGACTTGCAGTTCAAGGTTGCGAGCAGGCGCTTTGTCGTCGGATTGACGGCCCCGTCGGATATAGACTTTTTACCGGTCGAGCTTGAAGGCGTAGCTCCGAAGGGTTCCTTGATCCTGGTTTCGGGAACGCCGCTAATCGAATCCGAAGACGGGAGGATGGAGAAAAATGCGTCCGACGATTTGATAGGATTCACGCTCTTCGATCCTTTGACTGGCAAAACGCTGGCCAAAGCCGATTTCAGCCCAGAAGCGGATCTGCGATTCAATGGCGAGCACCCATTAATCTCACCCAACAGCATGAGTTTCGATCGGAGTGGAAACCTTTACATTGCGGATACTGGAATCGGCGGAAATCTATTTAGGAATCGTCTCAAGGCCCAGCCAGTCATCTACCGAATTAGCGTTTCCGGTATGCAGCAAATGTTCAGCGGCGAGAGCCCATCTAGAGTGGATGTCATGAAGATATCGAGTATCCCCGGAGATATTTCCTACCACCCGCAGGAGGATGCGGTATATTTTCTGGCCAATCATTTGCAAGGCGCCTCGCGAGGATCCGTATTCAAGGTAAGCAGCCGCAATTTCACGGAGGTCATGAAGATTGAGACTGTCGTTCGAGAACTGACATCCTTGGCCAGTATGATCATCTCTCCGAATGGTCGGACCTTGATAGCCAGCGCGAAAGGGGAATTGCTGATTCCGAGAAATCGGAAATCGGCCCGATTGGTTCGCTTCAAGCCGGAAATGACCTATTCGACACCCGGTAAATTCGACTATTTGCCGCTATCGGGCGGCGATTACATCCTAGCCATGCCGGAAGAAACTGGAGATGCTGGGGCGGGTAAAGGCCAGCGGGTGCGAATTACCCGTTTGGATTCAAGGAACTGAAAATTCGGGTATGAGCTTGGGCGATTACTAAAGGAGCTCGGCATCAATTTAAGCTCGCCCGGAGGTCGAGCTCCACCTTTTTGAATTGTCTTCGAAGGAGGAGTACGACAGCTTGGCTCGGCGAATGTCGAAGCGAAGACGGGTCCCGGCTGGTCCAATCCCGCAAACAATAGTTAAGTCGACGCCGTTCCGCAATGGCTTGACTACGCCTGGCATGCAAGCAGCCATACCGTATTTTCGAGTCGTCTAGCCGATTATAGGGCTGGTTCTTCACAACCAGCCGAATTGTTTCGTGATTGCGGAAGCGTGGGGATCCGTCCTCACCCCGGGGCGACGGGACTATACAGGGTACAGGTAGAATGCCTGCGCTACTCTTCGATTGGGCGTTCGACTTGCGGCGCCGTAGCTCGAAATGAGTAGGCGTGATATAGTCCGCTTCCATGATCGTTTCGGATACTTAAATTACAATCAATCAGATGACTTCCGCCGTTTTCAGGCCCGAGGGTTCGCCAAAGGACTCCTTGACTTGAATTCCAGGCCTCTCTATCTCCGCCACGATGTCGCTAGGCCCTGCTCAGCATCCGAAATCTGTTGTCGCTGTCTACTCAGGTGGGATCGACTCTACGGTTATGCTCTACTCTATGAGAGAGCTCGGTGTAGATATCAGGGGAGCTCTGAGTGTCGATTATGGGCAGAAGCACCGCAAAGAAATCGATGTTGCTGCTAGCGTTTGCCGATCGCTGGATATCGAGCATCAAGTAGCGGATTTGAGGGCCATTGCTGGCCTTTTTGGCCAAAGTGGATTAGTCGATTCGCAGTCGGCGGTGCCCGAAGGGCACTATGAAGAGGAGTCGATGAAGTCGACGGTGGTGCCAAATCGGAATATGATTTTGATTTCTCTGGCCACGGCTTGGGCGATCACCAAGGAAGCGGAGGCGGTTGCCTATGCGGCCCACTCTGGCGATCACGCCATTTACCCCGATTGTCGGGAGTCGTTTGCGGCTGCTTTGGACGCGGCCATCCAGCAGAGTGATTGGGCCTCGGTTCGGTTGTATCGCCCGTTCGTCGATTCGACGAAATCGGAGATCGTGGCGGAAGGGAATCGGCTAAATGCGCCTCTAGGTGAAGCTTGGTCCTGCTACAAGGGAGGCGACTTGCATTGCGGGAGGTGCGGTACCTGCATAGAGCGGCGGGAAGCTTTCTATTTGGCCGGTGTCGAGGATCCGACGCGTTACGGAGCTGATGCCCCCGAGCTTGAAACGCTTGTCAATGCGGACTGGCGTTTGCCAACATAGAGGCAATGTTTACTTGCCAGAAAACCTATTCCGACATCCCCTTTGCTCACAGGCAACACAAGCATGACGGGCATTGCCGGCAAATCCATGGCCATAATTGGAGCTTTACCTTTAAATTCGGGTGCCAGCGATTGGACGAATGTGGTTTTGTTGTCGATTTTGGAAAGCTGAAGCCGCTGCGCGACTGGATATCGGAAAACCTGGATCACGCCTGTGTTTTCAATCAGGACGACCCCATGCTGGATCAATTCACGGGCATGATGGATCAGCTGGGGAGGAACGTATTCAAGGCTTATGTGGTCGATCAGTGTTCGAGCGAGGGGTTGGCGAAGCACTTGTATCATGTAGGAGATCCTATGATACGCGGACTTACCGACGGTCGGGCTCATCTGCTTTCGGTGACCGTGATCGAGGATTCTAGAAACAGGGCGACCTTTGCTCCGGACCAAATTTAATGCCTTATCCGGTTTACGAGACTTTCCATTCTTGGCAGGGTGAAGGCGCCCATCTTGGCAAGTCGGCGTTCTTTATTCGCCTATTCGGGTGTCCAGTTCATTGCCCGTGGTGCGATTCGGCTGGCACTTGGCATCCAGACTATGTTCCGGCTCGCATTGACAAGCTAGAAGCGAGGGAATTGGCCCAACTGGCATTGAAGGCGGAGCCGGAAATCGTTGTTGTAACAGGCGGAGAACCGGTAGTCCACAATTTGGAGAGCTTGACAATTGAGTTGGGTAGAGCGGGTTTGCCTCGCCATTTAGAGACATCAGGATGCCGCGAGCTATCAGGCGAATGGGACTGGGTTACACTAAGCCCTAAGAGGGAGTCTTTGCCCGTGCCGAGCGTCCTGGAGAGAGCAAATGAATTCAAGGTGATTGTTGATAACGGCGGGGCCTTAGATGAGTGGGTTGCCTTTCTTTCCGGCTACACTGATGAAAGGCCGATTTGGCTAAATCCAGAATGGTCGCAGCATTCTAAAGCCGATGTTTTAAACCAGATAACCGAATTTGTTAAGCGGCGCGGCTCGCCTTTCAGGGCAGGTATTCAAGCCCACAAGTTCTACCAGGCGGACATTCTAGATACAGGATCGGCTGCTCCAAAGCCGCTCGGCGGTAACCCAAAGCTTGGATTCTGATACCGATCCCAGAGAATGAATTTCAAAAAAGTCAGCCTCTTCAACTATCGCAACATTAGCCAGGCTCGGATTGATCTGGATTCTCGAAGAATATTTCTGCACGGGGCGAACGGACAGGGAAAGACGAACTTTTTGGAGGCATTGGCAATGGTTACGGCATTGAGACCATTCCGAACCCATGAAAACAAGGTTATCATCGGACCGAAGGGAGAGTATTCGGAGATTCGTTACGACTTAGAGTGCGAAGAGTCTGGGGATACTATCGTTGAGGCCCGAATCAAGAAATCCGGCAAAGAAGTGAAAATAGATTCCGATCCCGTCAAGCGATTATCCGATTTCGCCGGAAGATATCCCACGGTGGTGCTATCGTCGAACGATTTACAATTAACCAGAGGGCCTCCCGGTGGACGTAGACGTTTTTTTGATACGTTTATATGCGGAGTTGACAGGGAGTATTTTGCTTCTCTGCAGACCTACCAGAAGCTTTTGCAGGAGAGAAATGCCCTACTCAAATCGGATGAGAGCGAGACGGTTGTCGCGGCCTTCGAAAAGCAGATGGATGGCCCCGCGTTGAAGATAGGCTGGACTCGACGGGAGATCGTGAGAGAGCTTCGGGAAATAGCGGAACCCATTTACGAAACTCTTGCAGGCAAAGTGGAAAAGATGGGTATCGAGTATGCTCCAAGCGCGACAGTCGAGAAGGAAGGGGATTTTTTGGATATTCTCGACAAAAATCGGAAGCGGGATCGCTATTTGCAGTCTACCAGTCAAGGTTCTCATCGGGATGACTATGCGCTTTTCGTCAATCGATTGCCGGCTAGCGACTACGCCTCGGAGGGACAGCAGAGATCAATTACATTGGCCTTGTCCTTGGCAATCATTCAGTACTGGAAAGATCGAATGGGATTGCTCCCTGTCGCCTTGGCGGACGATGCCTTTGCCGAGCTCGATACGAATCGGCGGGAGCGATTCTGGGAACTACTAATTGATGATATCCAATTAATCGCTACAGGCACAGAAAGGCCAGAGGTTTGCCGGAGTAGCGATTGGAAAACCGTAGAGGTGGCCGAGGGCCAATTCCGCGGCTGAAATCAACCTTGCAGGGATTGGCTCGCCCCGCTCGGGACTGTGTCCTCCCGCTATCGCGGGCCCCATCTCCGGTCGCTGGCGCTCCCTGCGTCAAACCCAGGGGCTTCTCGTCTCGTCTCGGCTTGGCAGCCTCGCAGGGACTCGAACCCCGACAGAAGGAACCAGAATCCTTAGTGCTACCATTACACCACGAGGCTGTCAGAGTCGCAAAACGTAGCGCTGCAAGCAGTTGAATCAATAGAAAAAGAGTGGCGTAGGTGGCTAGCAGGCATGTACCAATCCAGGGTTTCGCGAATGGTAAGTTAGCCCGCTGCCCACGCGGGCCTTGGCTAGCTTAGTTCTCGCTCGACTTGATTTTGCTCGAGTCTGGTTTAGCGGCCCCTTTGAAGGGGGCGTTTTTCCAGAATCCTCGGTAGAAACAAGATCGATTTCCGGCTAGAAACTTGCGGCATTGCTCTGCATCTTGTTGACTTGCAGCGATTGTGGAGGGGATAGAACGATTCATGACGGATTGCTTTCCTATCGACACTTAGGATCGCTTATTGAGCGCTGAGTGTAGACTTACGGGAGCATGAGTTCTGATGTTGATTGATTTTCAGGCGGGTAGCGCGTTTCATCGGAACCATGAAAGTGGCGATTGTTAGCGGAACCAGTATCGTCCGGTCCGGAATTTTCGATAAATGGGATCTACAGTTGGCGTCAACGCCCTACGGGGAGATGGAGTTCAAGCAAGTTGGTGGGGTCGTCGTGGTCAACCGGCACGGGTTTCGTAATCCATTACCCCCCCACCGGACGAATTATCGCGGCTATGTTCACTTGCTAAAACAGCTTGGCGTCGAAGCTACGCTGTCCCTGAATTCGGTGGGCTCGCTCGTAGAGGATCTGCCTCCTGGGAGCTTGGTGTCTTGTTCGGATTACGTCAGTTTCGCCCCTATCACATTTATCGACGATGCTCCGAGCGGATTTGCCCCGCGCATAGACAATCAATTGCTGGAAAGTCTAGAATCTCGCCTGTCCCGCGAGATTAGTAAAGACAGGACCTATGCCCAAACCCGGGGACCTCGATTCGAGACTAAAGCTGAGGTAAGAATTCTGCAAAATTGGGGTTGCGACGTGGTCGGAATGACCCTGGCGAATGAATGCGATCTCCTGCTTGAGAGTGGGATTTCGGTTACTTCGCTATGTATGATAGATAATTTTGCTCATGGTTTTGGAGGACAGGAACTTAGCTATGAGGCGTTTCAGTATCTGGTGAAGGAAAATCAGGAAATTGTGGACGAGGCGCTCGCGGTATCGCTGGAGCTCTTTCAAGATTGAGGCTGAATTTTAGCAGCACGGGGGATAAATGGGTCAGAATTGTAAATTCCCTTTTGAATTGGCCGATGGGTAGAAGGTTGTCGATATCAAGCGGAATTATCGTCAGCGACGATTAGCATGGAAAAAACAATGAGCGAATTTCTCCCAACCGAAGTCATGAATTCATCTCGTGAGGTGTTTCAGCGGCTGAAACAACTGATCGGGAGCCGAATCAAGGGCAAAGGCGAGGTCATTGACAACATACTCATTTGCTTGGCTGCTGGCGGTCATGCCCTGATCGAAGACCTTCCGGGAGTTGGAAAGACAACTTTGGCTTACTGTTTGGCGAAGGCGATGCACTCGGACTTCAAGAGAATCCAATTTACGAGCGACTTGTTGCCTACTGATGTGACGGGTGTGTCGGTTTACGATGAGAAGGAGAAGTCGTTCATATTCAAAAAGGGGCCAATCTTTTCCAACATCGTGCTCGCAGATGAGATTAACCGGGCTACACCGAAGACGCAATCCAGTCTGCTCGAGGTTATGGACCATGGACGCGTGTCCATCGATGGGGTGACCTATTCGGTTGGCGATCCATTCATCGTGTTGGCGACTCAAAACCCGGTTGATTACGAAGGCACGTTTCCGCTGCCGGAGAGCCAGATGGACCGATTTCTCATGCGTCTGCAAATGGGCTATCCGAGTCATGATAACGAATTGCAGATTCTCTCGAGCGAAAACTCGGGGTACAACGATCTCGAATTCGGGGATCCAGTCAGCCGCGAGGACATAATCAGCGTTCGCGATACCGTAGGTAGCGTTTACGTAGAGCATAGCGTACTCGAATACATTCTCGGGATTGTAACGGCGACCCGAACCGAAACTGAATTCAAGGCGGGCATCAGCGTGAGGGGCTGCTTGGCATTGAAAACAGCATCCCAAGCCAGGGCCCTCTACTTGGGTCGCGATTTTGTGCTTCCAGAGGACGTTGAGTCGGTGTCGCCCGCGACATTGAGTCACCGTTTGAATCTTCGTAGACCTTCTTCCGATGCCATCGAGGAGCGTCGCTTGGTGGAGGGAATTGTATCCAGAATCTTGGCGATAGTTCCACAGCCAAAGTAGGTAGGGCCGGGTTTCATGGCTCTCATCGTCTCAAAAGACCAGTTCGATTGGAGAGGTCCGGCCTCGACAAGGAAACCAAAGCCTTTTTCACGTCGAGTAGTGGAGCTTTTCGTTCCACCAAAGGGCGAGAAGGTGCTCCCAACGGCCTCGGGGATGATGCTTATTCTGGTAGGCCTTTGTCTGGGCTTGGCTGCATATAACACGGAAAACAATATCCTGTTCATCGCCTTGTCATTGCTGATTGCGACGATTGTGATGAGCGGTATTTTCTGTTGGTCGAATATCATATCGGCCCGATGGAGGCTAGAGACGGGTCCGACGTTTCGCGTGGGGGAGGAGGGGGAAATCGCTGTTGTCGTTGAAAACGCGCGACAACGATTCCCTTTATTCAGTCTGCAATTCGAGCTGGAAAGCGAGAAAACGGAAGAGTTTCGAGAACTGTACGTACAGGACAGTATAGCTCCTGGAGACTCCGCCCGTCTCGTTTGGCGCTATAAACCGACAATGCGTTGCCGTACGACAATCCGTATTCTAGAGGCTACTTCGCTTTTTCCCTTCGGCTTTCTCAAAAAGCACGTTCCTGGGGGGTGCTCAAATGAAGTTAGCATCTGGCCAGCTCGAATCGAATACAGGCGCTTGAAGAATCTTGGATCGGGTTTTGGCTGGCAGGGAGCGAGTACGAAGGCGAAGGGTACGACGGGAGAGTTGATTGGCCTTCGTGGATACAGCAGGGGTGATGCTCCCCGTTCAATCCATTGGAAAGTGTCTGCCCGACAAGGTACCCTGGTGGTCAAGCAAAACGCGGCTGAAAGCCAGGCCCGCTATACCTTGCAAGTTAACCCCTCCAAGTACTTGTGGCCGAGCAAGGAGATTTTCGAGCGTATGTGTTCCTTCGTCGCCAGTCTGGCCGAGGATCTCTTTTTGGCCGGTGATCTGGACTATTGCAGAATCGAGGGGGGCGCTGAAGTTAAAATTAGCCGCGTGTCGGATCTCAGCACTTTTTTCGATCAGATTTCTTCATTGGAGTGGGATGGGGAATCTGAAATGGGAGCGTCTGAAGACCCCGGAAACGCGGTCATCTTCAGGCAGGAAGATGGAACTCAGGTAGTTGCTTACGTGAATGGCAAGGCAATCGCTAAAGCTTAGTGTGAACGACATGTTTCGCGTGAAGTGGCTCGTCGGAGCCACCATGGCGACGGTGTCCGTCAGTTCGCTGTTCAATCTGGAAAACCATACGCTCCTTCCTGGAGGAATCTGTTTTGCAGTTCTATTGATATGCATTGCCTTTCCGAAACTTTATGTGAGCGCTCCCCCGATTCTCTGGAAGCTGCTAGCCTTTAGTATCGTACCGATGGTTTCGATTGACGTTTTCGCCAAGGAGACGGTTGCCGCCTTGCTAAATCTGAACACTTGGCTAGTTTTGTATCGGGGGTTAAATCACCAAAAGCCGCGTGAAGAAATGCAATTGGTCCTTCTTTGCCTATTTTTATTGGTTATGGCGGGCATGCTAACAAGCTCTCTTGTAATTGGGCTGCAATTACTGATTTTTACAGGACTGGCAATGGCGTTTTTGACCTCGGGAACATTGCTGGAAAGCAAATCGCAGGGAAAATCTGAAGAAATTGATCCGCGAGAGGCTTGGAAGCATCACAAAGGTTGGATGCATTTGTCGAATCGAATGCGGTATCGTAACCTGGCGATCGGGTCGGCGATGCTCGCGTCGCTACTAGGATTAGCCGCTCTCGCATTCCTTTTCATTCCGCGGGTAGACCTAGACGAGAAGGTAGACCTCTTCAAAATGAGGGCCGTTTCTTCGCAGACTGGATTCAGTGAGTCGGTGCAATTGGGGGAAGTCACCAATATCAAAAAGGATAATCGAGTGGCTCTGCGAGTCGACGTGGCGGGCAGAAACTTTGTTCCGGCTATGCCGTACTGGCGCATGTTAGCCTTGGATGAGTACAAGGAAGGAGGCTTTAGCGTTTCTCCGGCGCTAAAGGAAATGTTGGAGCAAGGCCAAGTGACTCCGTACAATGCCATTCGTTTCTGGAGCGATCGCTCGTTTGCCGATGCCCCCAGCCAAGATTCCAGGCGAGACCGTTGGACCTTTTTCCTAGAGCCAGGGGTGAGTAAGTTCCTGCCGGTACTAGGATCGTTTCGGCAGCTCACGTTTTCCGATCTCGAGAAGATATCCATTGGTCCATACGAGTATGCTTTTTCTTTGGAAGAAACGCCATCGAAGATGGTATCCTATCAGCTAGAGGGGATCGGTTTATCGGCTACTATTCCAGCTGTTGATGCGTATTGGCATTTGCAAGACGTCTACTTGGATTCGAAGAAAAAGAAGTTGAAGCAAGAGTCCGATTATCCAAAAACGTTGCTGGAGCTCTCCATGGATTCGGCTTCGCGAGAATTCATCGATCGGGTGGTGGACGAAATTCGTCAGGGTCTGCCCATGACCGCTCTCGATTTCGCGTCCCGGGCTACGGAATACTTGGCCAGCAATCATGGATATTCCCTAAACTCCGCTCTTCCGACCGACACCGAGCTAGAGGATCCGATTGCCCGCTGGATGAAGGCCGGATTGGATGGTCACTGCGAATTTTTCGCCTCATCGCTTGTGTTGCTATCCCGGGCAGCGGGATTTCAAGCTAGATTGGCGATCGGTTTTAAAGGAGGTTCTTGGAACGCCTTTGAAAACTACTATATGATTCGCAACTCGGATGCTCATGCCTGGGTGGAAATTAACGATGGCCATGGGAGCTGGCTTCGCGTGGATCCAACGCCTGGATCGGGTTTGCCTACAGCTGCGCCGCAGACCATAGCCTTGGGTTCGCAAGTTGCTGAAGGTGGTTCGCGGGCGTATCTGGATAGCTTGAGAATGCTTTGGTATCGCAGGATTGTCAATTTTGACGAACAGGCTCAGAAAGAGGCAGCCATCCAAGTGAAGGACTTCATGCTCGCTTATTTGCAGATAGCTGAAGAGTGGGCGACAAAGGGAGCAAATGAATTATACGGCTGGATTGTCGCTCCATGGAGTATGAGAAAATTCGCTACGACGTCGCTTTCCCTCATAATCGCCGTACTGGTTCTTATCTACCAGAGAAATCTTGCTCTTAATTATCGAGAACTGCTTTTGGCTCCATTTAAACGTGGTGATCCGATTCGACGCAAGGCGAGCAAGCTTTTGAAAAGAAGCGAGCGAAGCGCGGGAGAAACCAGGGAAGATTTGGCTGCTCGGCGAAAAGCAGTAATATCGGAACTCCAGCGGCTGCGTTTCGGTCCTAAGGAATCTTGGAAAGAACCGCGGATTGTATTCAGGGAAGCGAGACGTTTGCTATAGGCTCCATTCCCTGAATATCCCGGTACTCCGGATGCTTTTTAAAGTAGGCTTCCAGCACGTAGCGGGCCATGGGAGCAGCGTAGCGACCTCCGCCGAAGCTCTGGTTCAACTCCTGTCCTTCGACGATTGCGGCAATAGCTATTTTCGGATCCTTCACGGGTGCGAAACCGACAAACCAGGCCAGCTCTAAATTACCTTCCGCTTTGTTTATCTGAGCCGTGCCGGTTTTGCCGGCCACGGAAACTCCGTCGATAATAGCTGCCCGGGCGGTACCAGTAGGGCTGACGACGCGATCCATTCCCTCTATGATTGCTTGATGCATTTCCTTGGGAAGGCCCAGAGGTTTGGGTGGAGGGCGTCGCAACAGTTGGGCAGCGCTTTGTTTCAAGATTGTGGGGTGGGAGTAGACTTGGTTCTTGGCTATGGACGCTACAAGCACAGCCATTTGTAGGGGAGTCACCGTTAGAGCTCCCTGCCCGATGGACATGTTCGCAGTATCTCCTGGGTACCAAAGCTGGCCAATACGGGCCTCCTTCCATTCTCGGGTAGGCGTGAGCATCCCTTGAGTTTCATTAGGCAGATCTACATGAGTGGGGGCATTGAGACGCATGTAAATTGCCTCCCGGCTTAAAACGTCTACTCCAGTCGCCAATCCGACTCGGTAGAAGTATTCGTTACAACTTTTCTCGATTGCCGTTCTCAGGTCGATCTCTCCATGGCGGCCCATGCAAGGGAACCGGCGTCCCCCTACTTGGTGGGAGCCATCGCACTCGAAAATAGTGGACGTTTCGATTTTAGCTGCTTTCAAACCGGCTATGGCTGTTATGAGCTTGAAGGGCGATCCTGGGGGATAAAGGCCTCTGATTGCTTTATTCTCCCACGCTTTGCGCTCGCTTATCTCGGCAAATACGCGGTTCGGTATAAAGGGCGAGGTGGCGTTCAGGTCGTAGTCGGGCTTGCTTAGCATGACCAGTATCTCCATGCGATTGATATCGAGAGCTACTAGGGCGCCCTTGTCCTGGTACAAATCGTATCCAGATTCCGCAGCAAGCTGTAGGTCGATGTCGATTGACAAGGTGATACTCTCTCCTTTTTCGGGGTACGTTTGCTGAACGGGCTCGACTTGGTACCCGCTGGGATCGACGACCCAGATTTCCGAACCGGTTTTTCCCTGTAAAACTTGATCGAATTGCTTTTCCACGCCATTTCTTCCATAAGTTCCTTTCGTGGCGAAGGTCTTCAGCTCGTTTCCGGGCATGTCGCTTTCGACTTCGAGAGGACTTTGCCCGACGTAACCAAAGGCATGGGCAGCGGCGTTTTCGTAGGGGTAGTGACGCATGTTGGATACATAAACCTGAACGGGAGATTCGACGGGTAGCGATTCGAGGAGAACAGCGAATTCCGAAGCTGACAGGTTCTCTACCAGGGGGTAAGGTAGCAGCGGATTAACGTACAGATGCCTCGATATGTCGTTGGCGTCGACCTCTTCCCGCCCCCCGATGAGCCGGTTCACTTCCGCTAGATAGCTCTGCAGGACCATAGCCCGAGAGCGCACCCTCAGCTGAGAATAGCTCTCGATTTCCTCGCCTCGATCTCGGTAGTCGCGGACTAGGCCACGGTAGTGGTTGCGGAAGGCGCTCTGAACAAGATCATCGGAGAGAAAGACGACGGCTGAGAATTTAGATCGATTGGCGACTAGGACTCTGCCCTCGCGGTCGAGCAAATTGCCCCTCGGTCCAGGAGTCAGTATGCGCCGCTGGTTTTGGATTTTCTCTCGATTTGCGTGAGATTCCGACTCAACGAGCTGTCGATAGAAGAGGCCTCCGTAGAGGATGGATATCAGAATGGCCAGAAGCCCGTAGAATATCCAAAGTCGTGATTGGTACTTCTTGGTATTGTCTGGATTCATCGTTTGCGGCGAGCCTCTTGATTTACGTTTATTCCCAGAAGTCCGAGAACGTCGACCAAGGACTGGGCATAGAGGGTGTAGAGCAAGGCGACGACTAGGCTGCTAGACAGGGCGTTTACGCTAATGAGTAAAGGATCGAGATCGATAGTTCCCATGTAGACTCGCGAGAAAAGCGAGTATCCGAGATGAACCAGCAAGTTGGCGAAAATAGCTGTGGCTATGGCCAGGCTATCGGTTTCCCGTTGGATCTGGCTCCTAAAGAGGACGATGGCGAAATGCAAGCCGATGAGCATTACAAGGCTCGATCCAAATGGGATGGGAATGCGGCTATCGATGTAGAGAGCGATTGGAATGAGAGAAAGGGCGCCTTGCGTCGGACTTAAGATCAAGGAGCTAGAAGTGAGAAGCATTCCTGTAATTATAATATAGATACCGCTATACGCGATATGATAGTTGATCTCCGAAAACAGAAGCAGTGCCCCATAGTGGCAAATGGCGACGATAGCCCAACGGTTCCGAGAAAAGAAACTCATTCAGGGCTTTCCTTCCCAATGGCGATCAGCACGGCCACTTCGGTCAAATTGGAAAGCCGAGGTTCTAGTCTAACTTCCCCGTCTTGAAACATTCCGCTTGATCCGGGGCGCAGGGCTACCAAGTGGCCAATGTGAAGACCTGCGGGGAAGACGCCTCCCATGCCCGAGGTTAGAATTCTGGGAGGGTCGGATGGGTCAACGGCTATGTCGGTAGGAACGTATTGAGCAAGTCCGATCGGCGATCGAAACAGTCTAAATCCTGCTCCCCGGAAACTCATCGGGCGATTGTCTCCCTCTATGACGACTGCCATGCGCAGATGGCTATTGCTAAGCAGCTCGACAGTCGAGGCGTATTGATGCACTTCGCTGATACGGCCGACGACGCCTCCTGCGAATACGACCGGCGCTCCCATTGGTATGCCGTGAAGCGAGCCTTTACGAATCTCGAGGCGATGCCACCAAGAGGTAAAATCGCGGTTTACCACTCTAGCGATCTCATATCGGTATTCAGGCCTCGATGGCAGGGCCAGTAGCGATTCTAGACGGCTGATTTCTTCTTTCATCGCCTGATTTTCCAGAATCATCAGTTCGTAAGTGGCATTGAGATGGGCTAGGTCTTTACCTGCCTCGTAAAGCTCGCTCTTCGATTTGGAACGGGCAGCCCAGAAGTTTTGCAGTTCGCGAACGTAGGAGGCAGATGCTGAAATGGGGGCTTGAAACTCGTAAAACGCCGACCGTAGGGCGGTCTTAACTATGTAAGGGACGAGAATCCAGAAGATCGCTACTGCCAATAGAATAGCGAAAGGCTTTTTACTGAAGAGTCGCTTTTTAAGCAATTCGATACCGATCTTAGTGGGTTTGCTTTTGAGTCTTTCCTGGAAAGTCTGGAGAGAGGTGGCAGCAAGTTTAGCGAGGCCGAGTAGAAGCTTGTGCCTGCCCAGTTATACCGTTCAGTCCTTCGAATCGCTTGAGACGTATGGGAGGAGGGCATTCAATTCTGCTAAAACCGCCCCAGTCCCATTGGCCACCGCGCTAAGCGGATCATCGGCGATTGTCACGGGCAGTCCTGTCCGGTCGCGCAATAGCTGGTCAATGCCTCGCAGGAGACCACCGCCGCCGGCCAAGACGAAACCCCGGTCAACTAGGTCGGCCGATAATTCTGGCGGACAGCGTTCGAGAGCGCTTCTTACTGCCTCTACAATGGCGTTGACCGTGTCGTTCAAGGCCTCCCGTATTTCCTGGGACGATACTTGAATAGTTTTGGGCAAGCCGGCCACAGAATCCCTGCCCTTAACTTCTATATTCATTTCTTCGTCCAGACCGTAGGCCGAGCCGATTCTCAATTTGATCTCCTCACCGGTGCGTTCGCCAATCAGCAAATTGTAGGCTCGCTTCATGTAGTTGATTATAGCGGCGTCCAATTCGTCTCCCCCGACTCGAATGCTTTTAGCGTAGACGACGCCAGCCAAGGAAATGATGGCCACTTCGGTGGTGCCGCCACCGATGTCGACGATCATGTTCGCTGCGGGTTCCTCGACTGGCAACCCAACGCCAATGGCAGCCGCCATAGGCTCTTCCAGAAGCATCACGTCACGCGCCCCGGCATGGGTGGCGCTCTCCTTAACCGCGCGCTTTTCAACCTCGGTGATTCCGGATGGTATGGCTATGACCACTCGAGGGGGGATGATTTTGGCGGTTTGCACTTTCTTGATAAAGTAGCGAAGCATAGCCTCGGTGATGTCGAAATCGGCGATGACGCCGTCTTTCATAGGACGAATCGCGGTGATATTTCCGGGTGTTCGGCCCAACATCTTTTTGGCTTCGTCGCCAACGGCCAATACGCGTCGTGTTCCGCTATGGATGGCGACGACACTCGGTTCCCGCAAAACGATGCCTTTGTCCTTCGAGTAGACCAGGGTATTTGCCGTGCCAAGATCGATACCGATATCGTTTGAGAAAAGACCGAGAAAATTGCGCAACATGAATGGCTAAAATGCTCAACGAAAGGGCATTTTGAAGCAAGCGTTTAAACGCCGCTCGGCCCAAAAGCAATTTTGAATACGATAAAAAGCTGCTAAACGCCCGAGCTTCAAGTTGTTGGGTCGGTTTTAGATGGCTCGGGAGGATTTCTCTAAATCAATTTAGGGCCGCGGTTGCCGGATGGATTTTCGTCTGTTAGGGTCGGTTTTCGCGACCTACTAGGTCGAGGCGTAACCGGATTCCCAGGACATCTCCTAGGAGCTGCTAGACGTGGTTTTCTCGCTGGAAGCAGCCTCTTTATCCTCCGGATCTGCGGAACGTGGGTTTTCGATGGGCTTTTTGACCTCCGGCTCCTCGTCCATGGCGTTTCGAATATCGTCTTCGATTGTACTAGTCGCTTTCTTAAACTCCTTGATCGATTTTCCCACTCCGCGAGCTAGCTCTGGAAGCTTTTTCGCTCCGAATAGGAGGATGAAAACGATGAGGATAACAACGACTTCGGTCCAATTGAGATTCTGGATAAATGCTAGTGAATTGATGGTTTCCATTTTGAAATCCTTTGATGATTGATGGCTTGATAACGATAAGCGTCACCAAGTTGCCCGATTTTGAGCGGTCTGGCAATCCTGCTTTGCGCTGGATATTTCAATCAGTTCGTTGGTGGTGTTTCTTCTTATTGTTTGGTGTCAGTATCGACTGGCCCGCTTTGAGGGCCGTTCAGAAAGGTATTCGGACCATCGAACTGCTCGCTTTCGAAGAAGCCATGCAATTGGCGAATGCGGGTGGGGTGTCGCATCTTCCGGAGGGCTTTGGCTTCGATTTGGCGGATACGTTCGCGGGTAACTTTGAATTGCTTGCCCACTTCTTCGAGCGTTCTGCTGTAGCCGTCGACGAGACCGAATCGAAGCGAAAGGACGCGACGCTCACGCTCTGTCAGACTATCGAGGACGTCGATTATTTTCTCTCGGAGGAGGCTAAAAGCGGTTTGGTCGTAGGGATTCTCGGCTGACTTGTCTTCGATAAAATCACCGAAATTGGTGTCATCACCATCGCCCACAGGACTTTGCAGCGAAATTGGCTGCTGGGCCATTTTCATGATGGTTTGCACTCGCTCGACGGGAAGGGCCATTTCCTCGGCGACTTCTTCGGGCGTGGGCTCGTGCCCGTACTCTTGAAGCAGCTGCTTCTGCACTTGCATGACCTTGTTCAAGGTCTCAATCATGTGGACAGGAATACGAATCGTCCGGGCCTGATCGGCAATGGAACGAGTGATTGCCTGGCGGATCCACCAAGTAGCGTAAGTGGAAAACTTATAGCCGCGCCGGTATTCGAATTTCTCGACCGCTTTCATGAGTCCCATATTGCCCTCTTGGATCAGGTCGAGGAAGGATAGGCCCCGGTTGGTATATTTTTTGGCTATCGATATAACGAGCCGAAGGTTGGCTTCTACCATTTCGGTCTTCGCGCGGTGAGCATCTTTGAGGTGCTTGCGAACATCGCCGATCAATCGAACGAGTTTCTCGGGATCTAGGCGGTGCGTGTCGTGAATCTCCTCTAGTTCGAGCTTGAGGGCCTCAGCATTGATGCGGGTATCTCTCTGAGTCTTCGGTTTGCGGGCCCGCTCCAGATCTCGATTTATGCGGCTAATTCTACTCAGGTCTTTACTGATGTTTTCGTCGATGTGCTCTTCGTAAACCTTGAGTTTGAAAAAGAACTTGGGAAAATTCGCCCTTAGCGTGTTTTCCTGCTTGCGGAATTTGGAACGGATTTTCTTCCGTTCATCCGCATCGTCCTCGGCTCGCAATTCGATCCAAGTTTTTAGCATGCGGTCCTGTGTTTTGAGTGATCGCTCGAGCAGCGTGGGCAAGGCCTGGAAATAGGATTCACGATTCTCGATCTTCTTATCGATGACGATGCGATCGAAGCGCTCGTCCCTATTGAGCAATTTTTCCGCGAGATCGAGGGTGAACTCGGATGTAAGACCGACAGAAAAGAGGGTTTCTTGGGCCTTGAGCTCGGCGTTCTCAATGCGTTTGGAGATTTCCACTTCTTGTTCGCGAGTCAGCAGGGGTACCTGGCCCATCTGCTTGAGGTACATGCGAACGGGATCGTCGAGGATGTCATGCCCGCTGCTCTTCGTTTGGGCTTCTTCCTGCTCTTCTTGCTTGGCCTTGAAGGAGTCGACCTCGCTCGGATCTAGAATCTCGATTTCGAGATTCTGCAGAATGGACACAATGTTATCGATATCGTCCTGGCGATTAACGCCCTCTGGTAGCGCCCCATTGATATCGCTGTAGGTGAGATAGCCTTGCTCTTTGGACTGGCGGATGAGCAGGCGAATTCGCTCATTCACTTGATGTTTCGACAATCCTTTTGAAGAATTGGCGGAGCTTTTCTTTTTGCGTGGCATTGGCTTGTGTGGCGTGGATTTTAAAATGGGCTGAAGCGTTGTGAGATGTGACTACCCGATTTGTGGTGGATGGTTTTTAATATGCTGTAATTTTACAATTTCGTCAAAAAGAGAGATTGAGTCGGCGTTTTGTTCGGATTGTTTCCGGGCAATTTCAAGTTTTATCTTTTTTATCTGCTGATCGGCGAATTTGACTGACAGGCGCCTAACGGCTTCGTTCGCCAAACGGGCCGGGTTTTCGTATTCGGGCTTGTCGAAAATCAAGTCGACGGCGAGGGCCTTTAGTTCGGCTTTTTCTATCTGATCGTTAATAGAATCGGGTCCATACCACATGTCATGGAGAATGGCGTTCAAGACTAAATTGAGCAGTTCTCCATCGGGAGAGGTGGTATCGATCCATGTCTCGTCGACTGCCTGAGCAATTTTATGGCTGATCTCTTCTTCGTTCAAGCAGAGCGTGAGCAGGTCCCGTTCCACGGTGCGGACAGGTTTACCACCATTTGGTTCATTCTGGACATCAGCTTGTTGGTTGCTACTTCCGCGGCTGCTGGATTGCCTATTTCTAAAGCGGGCGAAATCGCGAACGGCTGCTGTTTGGTCGATTTCCAGTATGGCTGCTACTTGCTTGACGAATTCCGACTGCGCGGTTTCTGAATCCGCTTTGGTTATGATACCGAAAAGCTCGCCAGCCGCCTTGGCCTTGGCTTGCGGCGACAGATGGCAAGGAACTTCGACTATGGCGTTGGTGGCGAAGGACATAGCATCGAGTTCCCTAGTCAGTAGCTCCTCTAATCCATCCGATCCCCACTCTCGTAGAAAGTCATCTGGATCTTCGCCCTCGCCGAGCGGAATGAAAGAGATTTCAACCCCCTGGGCTAGGGCGATTGGCAGTATTCTCAAGGCTGCTTGCTTTCCCGCCTGGTCCCCGTCCAGTAGGCATCGCACGCGCGGCTCGTATCGTTTGATCAGGCGTAGCTGGCTCTCGGTTATCCCTGTTCCCTGAGGGGCGACGACGCCTTTGACTCCAACGGACCAGCAGCGAATAGCATCGAGTTGGCCCTCGACCATTATAAAGGGGGTATCGAGCCCGACTTCCATACGGGCTCGGTCCATATTAAACAGAAGAGCTCCTTTATTAAACAAAGGGGTTTCGGGGGAATTAACGTACTTTGCCTCGCGACTCGGATCATCCTGGGGAGTGAGCTCCAATTGCCGGGCCGTAAAAGCGGAGATCCGCCCTTGGTGATCGCGGATGGGAATCATCAGGCGCCCTCGGAATCGGTAGCCCATTGATTCTGGATCGAGCCCACGACGGGTATAGAAGAGACCACTAGCCTCGATCGCTTTGCCTGAGAACCCTTTATCAATGACCCGTTTTCCCAGTTCGGTTCCCGATACTGGGGCGAAACCGATTTTGAATTCCTCGGCAACGGAAAGCTCGAATCCGCGGGTATGGACCCAGTAATTGCGAATCCATTGGCCGTCGTCGCTATTGGAGGTAAAAGCCTCTTGGTAATAGTCTGCCACGAAGGCGTGCAAATCGAATAGTTCCTGTCGCAAACTGCGATCTTCGCGGGGGCGTCCATCCGCTTCGTATTCGAGCTCGATATGGAATCGGCTAGCCAAGGTTTCCACCGCCTCGACGAAGGAGAGTCGTTCGGTTTCCATGACAAAGCTGATGATGTCGCCCGCGCTTCCGCTAGAAAAGCATTTGTAGAATCCTTTGTCAGGAGAAACGAAGAAGGACGGGGTTTTTTCGTTGTTGAACGGGCTTAACCCTTTGTAGTTGGATCCAGCCCTTTTCAGGGATACTTCCCGGGAAACCACATCGAGAATGCTGATGCGGTCTTTGAGATCGCGAATACTGCTCGGCTTGATGGCTGGCATGCGAGATCGAGTCGGGGATTGGCAGGTAAACTAGCGACCTAGGTAGGTTCTGGCTTCTTCGACTCCAGGCTCGCTGGGGGACGCCTTTTGCAGGAAATCCTCGTAGGCTTGAGCGATCCGGCTTCGAGGGGCATTGGTTCCTCTTAGCGTTTGGGCTAGGACCAGAGATATGGGGGCGCTGCGAGGGAAGAGATTGGCCAGCGCCTCGGCCTCCTCGACGACCCGATTGGCGCTTTGCGTCTGGGAGATGATTGATAGGTAGCTACTGGCAATGGAGACCGAAGTAGGATCCCTTCGCTTGGCCTCTAGAATGCAGGCCTCTGCGTCTAGCCAATTGCGCGACTCTTCATAGACGTCGGCGAGTTCGTGCCATATTTCCGCGTTTTCAGAATTGGGGCCGAGAGCTCGCCAGTAGAGGTCGATAGCCACTGGAATTTCCCCGTTGTCATGAGCGGATCGAGCTTGGGAAAGGTAGTCGACCTTGGGCATCTCAATAGGCTCGGTGGCTGGGGGCTCCGCTGAATCAGCCAGGGCCACGGGTGGTTTCTCGATATCGTTGCTCTCAGGCGAAACCGGGTCCGGCGATGTCGTCAGACTCGTAGCTTCTGTTAATATCCCATTGGGCTTGGCAACGGCTTCCCGGTCTGCCAGTAAGGTTTCGCGTTCTCTCTGGGCCGCTTCTTCCTGTCGCTTTCTGGCCTCGATAGCTTGTTGTTCAAGTTGCTGGCGTTTGCGCTCGATTTCCGCAGCTGCCTCGGCAATTTCTTGTTGGGCTCTTCTCCAGCGTTCGATCGTTGATCGGGCACCTCGGACTCGAGGGTCGGTATCACTCGCTCCGTAGCGCTCGTCGTATTGCTCGAGCCAAGTCGATGCTGGCAGGTATTGCTGCAGTTGAATCTCTAGATTGATCAAAGCTGCTAGCGCATCTTGAGCCGGGGGATCATTCGTGTAGGCAGAAGCTTGGGATATCCAAGAACGGGCCTGAGGATCGTTTCCCATTTGCTGGAACAGTTGTCCTATCTTCAAGGTTGGGGCAGCAGATGGGCGAATGCGATTCCATTCCAGACAAGCTTGTATGGCTTCATTGAGTTCGAATTGGGCCTCGTGAATAGCTGCCAGGTTTTTCCACGCCAAAAAGTCGTCGGGGAAGCTCTGCAAGTAGCTGATTAACGATTCCTTGGCCTTCGGATACTCGCCAAGGCGCTCATAGAGATCGGCCACTGTGACCCAAAGGCGCTGTCGGTTGGCATCGAGTTCAATCGCTCGATCGAAGGCTTCGATGGCTGATAGCGGGTCATTTGCTTCCAGGTAAGTGTTCCCGAGCGCTTCATGGAGGGGGGCGCTGTCGGGATTTTTCAAAGCTGCCTTTCCCAGAATCGTTAGAGCATTGCTAGTCTCATCCCGTTGCCGGGCCTCATCCGCTTTCGAAATGGCCCGGGAAATTCGCTCTTCCCGGCTCGAGCAAGCGGAAAACAGCGACAGGACCGTTAGCAAAAGCGGAGCGATGATCCGTTTACTCAGTAAAATAGGCCTATTTCGATGCATTCAGGTAAATTAATGGGGGAAAGGGAGCTGAAAGCCAAGTAATTGCAAGGATTCAGTTGGCGGAATTTCCTACATTTGTCGGCCCTACGAAGCTGCTAGCAACCCTATTATCTTGGCCCGAAACAAAAGTCGGTCTAAAGCTGAGGCAGTGAAACGAGGTTAGAGTCGAATCCGTAATGCTTGATGAAACGGATTTTTTTCCGCAACCTTTGCAATCTTTGACCTTTTATTGGTTTAGCTAGCGAGTTCATGAATCTATCCCAAGCGTACCGCTTATTGCGCCGTGGCAGCCATCTCGGGGTTCTCGGGATAGTTGCCGGCCTATGTCCATTGGTCGAAGGCCAAAACCTGATCGGAGAACTCTCGGAAGTTGCGGAACCCTCTAATCGCGTATTCAAGTTCCAAATTGAAGACTTCGAGATAAACAGCTACACGGCTGCCGTTGAGAATTTGCTGGGAATCTACGAACGTACACAGGAAGTCAGCTTCAAGCCTGGTGAGAAAGGGAAGGTCGGGCTCAAGGTCTACAGCGATTCGGGACCCGGACTTAGTACGCCTGCCAATTTGGTAGAAGCGGTCGTCCAGTCGTTGGTCAAGCGAGGCTTCCAGCGTTCGGACATTTTCATCTTAGGGCTAAAAGGGCGCATGCTGCGCGAGTCTGGTTTTTTGCCTCCGCTTAGCAGGCGGTCCATGTACTTCAACCAAGTCTTCGTCAGATCCTTGGATTCCGGCAGGTATTACGATGAGCGCTGGTTCTATGATAGTCCGCTTCCCGCTCAATCAGCTCAATACTGGATAAATCTGGAACAGGAGAATGCTGTGGGATCTCAAGATGGAGAGGAAAATGCCCGGAAAAGCTATTTGCCTATGCCTTTGATGCATGAAGTCGATTTCTGGATAAATCTTCCTTGTTATTCGGATCATCCGACATTGGGAGTCAATGGAGCCCTGATGAACGCGACGCTTTGGAATGCCAGCAACACCTCTCGCTTTTTGAGGAGCCCGGCCTCAGCCCCCGTAGCCGTGGCAGAAATGGGCGCGGTCCCGGAGCTTAGGGAAACGTGGGCGTTGAATATCGCCAGTTTGCAGCGATTCCAATATGTAGGTGGTCCGATATTCAATGCCATGTACACGGTCTCCGAACCTGTCGTCATGCTTTCGGACAACCCAGTCCTGCTAGATTCCATTATGCGGGAGCGAATAAATGAGCATCGCAAGAAAAATGGGTTTGCTCCGTTGCCTGAGGACTTGAAGATATTGGCTTATTCCGAACAGCTAGGTCTGGGACAAATGGATACGAATTTCGCGAATTTGGTCTCTATCAACTAGCAAGCATTAGCTCCACCGAAATTTGAATTCCGATATCTCTAGTTTAATCAGGATAGAGGTAACGACTGCTCGAGAGTCCTATCCTATATACATTGGGCGACAGTTGCAGCGCGCGATAGCAGATGAGATCGATAGCTTGAAAGCCCAGGGCTCGCGCTTGGCGATCGTAACGGATACGGCGGTTCGCCAGGCTATCCCCCAATACTTCAGTGGGCCTTTTGAGGGGATCCCCGCTATCGAGGTTCCCTCAGGCGAAACCAGCAAGAGTTTGTCGGAGTTCGGTAGAGTTCTCGATTTCTTTGCCAGAAATGGATTGGACCGAGGGGGTGTCGCTATCGCGTTTGGAGGCGGCGTGGTCGGGGATTTGACCGGCTTTGCCGCCGCCTCTTGGCTGCGAGGCATTCGCTTTATCCAAGTTCCGACTACGCTACTTTCAATGGTGGATAGTTCGGTCGGGGGAAAGACGGGGATTAATATCGATTCTGGCAAGAATCTAGTGGGGGCCTTTCACCAACCGATTTCCGTCTACGAGGACCTGGATCTTCTGGCTAGCTTGCCGCGAAGAGAATTCATGGCCGGCATGGCGGAGGTAATAAAGTACGGCATGCTGGGCGATCCAGAATTGTTCGATATGCTGGAAACCGATCCACTGCTCGACTCTCGCGACGAACGTTTGGCGGGAGTCGTCAAGCGCAATTGCCAAGCGAAAGCGGATGTCGTTAATGCCGATGAAAAAGAGCAGGCTGGCTCCGGGGGAAGGGCCTTGCTGAATCTGGGGCACACCTTTGGGCATGCGGTAGAGAATGTCGCAGGTTACGGAGACTATTTGCACGGCGAAGCCATTTCGGTCGGCTTTGTCGCTGCCGCGATTTTGAGCCAGAGACTTGGATACATCGATGCCGCTCAAGTCGAGAGAATAATAAGCGTCTTGCGAACCCATGGGCTACCGATTGAGCTGAAGACGTCCTTGGAAAATGAGGATCTGATGTCCGCAGTGAGGAAAGACAAGAAGGTTCGGGCGGGCATGCTGCGATTCGTTGTCTTGCGTCGTATTGGTGAAGCGATTACTGAGGATGGGATTGATCCGGAACTGGTGAAGTCGGTCTGGAGAGAAATCGGGGCCACCAATTAGCGATTTTCGGGTTGGAGCCTCGCGGATTTCTTCGATGGATGAATCAATAGCCAGGGAATATCTCGAACTAAATGGATTCGTCACCATGCCTTTGCGAAAGGGGCGGGCCCAGTCGAAGCGCTCCCAGGGGGAAGAAGGTCTGGATTTGTATATTCGCAATACGCGATTTGCGGAAGGGGACCGCCCACCTGCATTTCTATTGTTTTCCAGCGAGCTGAGGCTTTTGCAAAGCGCGGTAGTTTGCGTACGTGGCTGGCACAATGAAAAAGCCGCTTTAGCGGCCATGAAAAACGGGGCGGACATGCTTCGCTACGTCGAAAGCAATGTGTTGAAAAAAGTCGATAAGTGGTTCGAGTTCGAGCATTGGCGGGAGTTGGGAGAAACATCGTTTCCAAAGCGGATCCTCGTAGCGCCCGCTTTCCCGGCTCAAGAGGCGTATCGGGCCCGCATTGAATCTGCTTTGAGAGAGAAAGGCGTCGACGGAATTCTTTCATTCAAATCGATGCTGCTCGACATTATCGATCGCGTAGATACACGCCATGTCTATCACAATTCGGATTTGCTTCAAATAGTGAGGACCTTCAAAACCTTCGACTTGATCAAGGATTCGCAAATGAACTTTCTTTAGGCGCGATGATTCATGCAACGGCTATAGTTTCCAGTGAAGCCAAGATTGGCAGCGATGTCGAGATCGGCCCCTACGCTATTGTCGAAGAAGATGTCGAGATAGGCGATGGTAGCCAAGTAGCTGCCCATGCCATACTGAAATCCGGAACTCGTATCGGGAAATCGGTTACGATTGAGAGTTTTTGTATAATAGCGGGCCTGCCCCAGGACTTGGGGTTCGATGCGGCGACGATGACCTATGCCACCATAGGCGACCGTTCGGTGGTTCGCGAGGGTTCGACCATAAACCGGGCATCGACGGCTGGAGGCTCCACAAGCGTGGGGGAAGACTGTTTTCTCATGGCGGTTACTCACTTGGGACACGATTGCCGGGTGGGAAACCGGGTTGTCATCGGAAACAACAGCTTGCTAGCGGGGCATGTATCCGTGGGCGATGACGCCTTTCTTGGGGGGGATTCTGGGATCCATCAATTTTGCCGTATTGGCCAGGGTGTTATGTTTGGCGGCGATTCGACCGCGACGGTTGACGTGCCGCCCTACACGATGCTGGTTGAACGCAATACGTTGTTTGGGCTTAATCTTGTGGGATTACGACGGCGAAAGCACGAACCTGAAGCCGTGAGGGCTCTCAAACGCTGCTATCGGGAGGTGCTGGGCAGTGTTTCTGGGGTGCAGGAAACGGCTAGGTTACTGTTGGACACGCCTGTCGCTGAATTTGGAGAATGCCGTTCATTCCTGGAGTTTTTTCTCTCGGGTGAAAGGGGCTTTGCTCGACCAAGATCGAGATGAAGAATTGCAAGATAGCAATTACCTGTGGAGATCCGTCTGGCGTTGGGCCCGAGCTGATTTCCCTCTGTTTGCAAGAAGGTATCGGTGGTGACGCAGATCTCTCCATCATTGGCCAGCCTAATTGGTTGGACTCCCTGGAGGTGGGCGGGTCCCGTCCGTTTAGAAGAGTTGAAGTGGGTTTGGCGTATGGGGATCACCAGCCCGGACGACCGAATCCCGAAAGCTCGAAGATCGCTTTGGAAGCGATGGAGAAGGCTGCTAGTGGCTGCGCTTTGGGAGAATTCGATGCGGTGGTCACAGGACCGATTTCCAAATCGCGCTGCGCGGAGGTAGGCTTTTCCCATCCAGGACAGACCGAGTTTTTTGCATCTCATTGGGGAGGCGTGCCGACGATGGCCTTTGTCGGCAGCAAACTGGTAGTCGTCTTAGCTACATGGCACGTGCCTTTCGCCACGATTCGCTATTACTTGACGGAATCGGCCCTCGCCATGGCGATTGATCGAGCTCACGAATTGGGCGTCCGCTTGGGATTCTCCAACCCGCGCATTGGCGTATGCGGTCTTAACCCGCACGCAGGCGAAGAGGGATTGATTGGCAATGAAGAAGTGGCCATATACGATCCGCTGATCGAAAGCTTGGGGGAAACGATCCCCAGTGTCAGCAAGTGTCAACCGGCAGATACACTCTTCTATCGAGCTATCAACGGCGCGTTCGATGTAGTTGTCGCCTTGTATCACGATCAAGGTTTGGCCCCTTTAAAGGCAGTCGAGTTCGAGACAGCCGTGAATGTCACCTTGGGCTTGCCTTATGTCCGGACAAGCCCAGACCATGGAACTGGCTATGAAATCGCGGGTACTGGAGAGGCCTCGCCTAAGAGTTTTTCCCGGGCTATTGAGCTAGCG
This sequence comes from uncultured Opitutaceae bacterium, assembly GCA_964404745.1. GTDB lineage: Bacteria > Verrucomicrobiota > Verrucomicrobiia > Opitutales > Opitutaceae > Pelagisphaera. Next base: position 78,417 of record CAYOLG010000010.1, on the reverse strand, counting down.
ATTCAATTAGCCGGCCGGAATCGGGAAACTTGATGAAGCTAGGCGGGTGCTTAAGCTTTCAGAAGAGCTTGATAATATCGATTCGAGGGGAATGATAGGAGAAGAGGAGATGGATGTTGCTAGCGCAGAGTTGCCCGAAGGCGTTCGGGTGGGAGACAGTCGACTGATTGCCCTTACGGATTCGGCTATATCGAAAACGGAAGCCCTGATTGAAAAGGAGCCGGATGGATCGTTTTTGAGGATTGGTATTTCTGGAGGGGGCTGCAATGGCCTTTCTTATCAGATGAAATTCACCCAGATGGCTCGAAAGGGCGATATCCTCGTTCAATTTGGTCGGGTGCCAGTGATTGTCGACAGCAAGAGCGCTCTCTATTTGAGAGGCGCCCAGTTGGACTATTCCAACGCCCTGATTTCTGGCGGCTTTAAATTTAGCAATCCCAATGCCACCTCGAGTTGCTCCTGTGGAGAAAGTTTCAGCGTTTGATCGTCTCGCCAATTAGGTTAACTTTTTCGCGCCTATGGGAAAAAGATTGATTTGGCCCACTGATTGGCCGATAAGTCCCCGGTAACTGTATCAGACTAACAGATTTGTATAGCTAATTAATGCCAAAACCACGAGGTAAACGGAGGCCGCCCCAAAAGCAGGACCCATTCGCGAAAATTCGACGCAACCATCGGATTCGCGTCCCTAAAATCAGAGTTGTCGGCCCAGAGGGAAACCAAGTGGGCGTCATGGATACGAAAGACGCCTTGGAGATTGCTAAGGAGGCAGGGTTGGATCTCGTTGAGGTTGCCAGCCAGGCCAATCCCCCTGTTTGTCGCATCATGGACTTCGGCAAGTATGTTTATGAGCAACAAAAGAAGTCGAAAGATTCGAAGGGGAGCTCGAGCAAGACCAAAGAGGTCAAGTTTCGTCCTCGAGTGGATGTTCATGACTTCATGACCAAGCTCAGGAGAGCAGAGGAATTTTTGGATAAAGGGAACAAGGTCAAACTTACGCTTTCCTTCCGAGGTCGCGAGATGGCCCACACTGAAGTTGGCTTCGAAACGATTCAAAGGGCGATCGAAGACATCAGCCATATGGCGACGGCGGATAATGCGCCTAAACTAGTTGGCCGTAATATCAATGTCATGTTGACGCCTTTGCCGGCTAACAAGCGAAAGCCTAAGTACAGTCACCATCTTTTGGATCCAGATAAAGAAAAGCTGACCTCAGAAGAGGAGGGCGAAGCTTCCGGCGAATAATCCGTATCCAAAGAAATTAGTTTGCGGCCTGGATGGGAGCTAAAGGAAAGCTGTTATGGATCTTCCTGTGCACCGGGTTCTGGATGGTTTCTTGCCAAACGCCACCCGAGAGAGCTGCCAAGGACGCTCCCCCTTCGGAGCACTCGCCCACGGAGCCTGAGATAGTCAGGGGTGACGAGCCTGAATCCAAGATTGACATCCAGAAGACTCCAGAGATTGTCCCGCAACCCTCGCCATCGCTGAATATAGAATCGCAGGCTCGGGCGATTGGGGCGAAGGCCGGGAAAAAAGGGGATGACAAATGGGAGATATCCAAAGGCGACCGCTCGCTCGTTCTCACTGAGGAAAGCCGGGTTGCGGAGTTGAACGGGACGGTGCTGTTTTTGAACGAAGCGTTCATTAAGCGTGATGACACGCTTCGTTTGGGAGAACTGGATTATGAATACACTCTAAAGCCGGCCATGTATCCCTTGGCTTTGAAGCTGGGATCCCGGCGAGTGGTGATTGATCCTGGACACGGTGGAACGGAGACGGGAACGCGGAATGAAACCCTGGGGGTCTTCGAGAAGGAATTGAATCTCGATGTAGCGATCCGGGTGAGGTACCTGCTTGAGGACGAAGGCGTCAATGTGGTGATGACTCGCTATGACGATCGAGTCGTTTCCCTAGAAGATCGGCTGAAAATAGCCAACCGAGCCAAGCCGGCGCTATTCGCCAGTATCCACTTCAACGCGGCTCCCAATTTAAAAGCGGAAGGGATTGAAACCTATGTTCTGACTCCGCCCATCGCTGTTTCCTCGAACGACAGCCTGTCTAGCTTGAGGCAAGGGCGGCTCGCGGGTAACGGTTTCGACTACGCCAATTTTGAAATTGGTTTCTTGGTGCAACGAAAATTGATTTCGGATCTCCAGAGGGTCGACCGCGGTTTGAAACGGGCCCGTTTTAAGGTGCTGACGGAGTTGGGCTGTCCTGGTATCCTGATCGAGTGCGGATTCCTGTCGAATGACAAAGAAGCATTGCTGGTCAACACGCCCGTCTTTCGTCAGAGGCTAGCCAAGTCTCTGTCGGAAGCTATCCTCGAATTATTGTCCCAAGAATAGAATTCCATAAGGGTTAAGTTTCGGCAAAATTTTGGGAAGCGGTATGAAAGCGGCATTGATAGTGGGATTGGGTAGCTTCATAGGCGGAAGCCTCCGCTATCTTTCCGTGCTCTGGATCGAGCGGAAAATCGATTCGCCATTCCCTATTGGCATTCTCTTTGTCAATATACTAGGATCGTTTCTGATAGGCATAGCGACCCAGGGACTGGAGCGTGTGGCTTGGAATGGCGATCCGCTTGCTCCACTCTTTCTTACCGCGGGAATCATGGGCGGTTTTACCACATTTTCTACTTTCAGTTTACAGACTTTGAGACTGGCTCAAGCGGGTCACGTGGGGATGGCATCCGCGAATGCCTTGGCCAGCGTGGTGTGCTGTCTATTGTCCGTCTACGCTGGCATAAAGCTCGGGCAGCTTTTGTTTCCGAGCTCATAATGGGAATGTAAGAAAGATTGCGTTACGAACTCTCTATGATTTTGTCGGCGAGACCGTATTCAATGGCTTCTTTCGCTGTCATGTAGAAGTCGCGATCGGTATCTTCTTCGATCTTCTCCAACGGTTGGCCAGAAGCTTCGGAGAGAATCTTGTTTAGCCGGGTCCGCAACTGCTCGAGATATTGGGCATGGATATGAATATCCACGGCTGGGCCGCGTAAATGTCCCGCGATCAGAGGTTGATGGATCATGACATAGGAATGCGGATACAGGTATCGGTTTCCTTTTTCAGCGGCGGAAAGCAATATTGATCCCATGGAGGCAGCCATACCAGTTACGATCACCCTAACATCGGACGATATCATTTTGATCGTATCGTAAATAGCCATACCGGCAGTTATGGATCCGCCGGGAGTGTTGATGTAGAAAAAGATCGGAGTATCCGGGGCATCCGCTTCCAGATAAAGGAGCTTCTCGGTGATATCCTTAGCCGATTCATCGGAGACCTCTCCCCAGAGGAAGATTTTTCGTTCTTCCAGGAACTTCCTTTGGATAATCGCACTTACGGGAGGATCGTTTCGCTTTTCGTCTTCTTCAGGCATGGAAAGTAGTGAGAAAATTATTTCTTCATATGTTAAAAATGCGGTTTAGCAGAGAGTTCAACGTGAAACTGCTCCTGATCAGGGCAGGGCGAACTTATACACGAATTTCAAAATCGCTGGATTGCGTGAGCAAGCCCCGCTAGCCAAGAAACTCTGGGTCTAGACGAGACCGAGAATCATCCGGCCCTCCTCGCTGATCATGCTTTGGTCCCACGCGGGCTCCCAGGTGAGATTCACTTCAGCCTCGTCGATCCCGGGAACTAGCATCACCTTGCTTTTGGCATCTTCTGCTATGGCGGGACCCATGCCGCAACCGGGAGCGGTCAGGGTCATCTGCACGATGACTTTGTAAAGATTCTTATTTTCCTCGGTCGGTTCGACAGCCATCGAATACACAAGGCCCAAGTCGACTATGTTAACCGGAATTTCAGGATCGTAGACGTTTTTAAGCTGTTGCCAGATTGCCTCTTCGTCCGGTTCTTCTCCATCGGGCAGGGGCTCGCCGCCTTTGCGTTCGGGCTGGGCTGCTCGCTCTTGGGCAATGTCAGGGCCGAGGGCATCCGCTTGGGATCCATCGATGCGAGCAAGACCGTAAGGGGTCATTACCGTATAGCTCCCTCCGAGTTGCTGTGTTACCCGCACCTTGGTCAGAGCAGGGAGCTCGATAGGCTCGCCACTGGGTATTTGCACGGCCTCGACTTCGCGAGTTAGGCTGCGTTCTTTCGACTCTTCCGACATGATAATTGAATGCTTCTAGGTTTCACGGTATCCGATAATTTGCTCGGAGGCAGGCAGTTCAGGGAATGCCTGATTCTCAGTGGCGGAACTTGTTCCTGATCATCTGGCGAGCGCTTTCGGCAAGCGTATTATCAGCGATTCTATCGAGAACTTCTTCGAAAAAGCCGTAGACCACCAGTTCCTGAGCGACGGGTTTCGGGATTCCTCGAGCGAGCATGTAGAAGATTTCTTCTTCGTCGATTTCGCTAGTTGTCGCTCCATGGCTACACTTGACGTCATTCGCTTCGATTTCTAGCCCCGGCAGCGAGTTTGCTTCTGCCGATGGATTCAAGAGCAGATTGCGGTTAGTTTGGTAAGCGTCTGTTTGTTGAGCGGTTTCGTCGACCTTGATGAGGCCGGAAAAAATCGTTTTGGATTCGCCCATCAAGGCGTTCTTGAAGAGCAGATTCGACGTGGCGTTGGGCGCTGCGTGAGTCTGGAGAGTACGCTGATCGATTTCTTGATTAGCCTCGGTCAGGGCCATGGAACGCATGTCGACGTGTGCCCCAGCTCCTTTGACTTGTCCATGAGTTTCCGATCGGTACTGCTGACAGCCCAGAATGATGCTGTGCATATCGATTTGCGAATCTCGACCGGCAACGTTTGAGTTGAACTGGAAGCCCAGTGTTTGCTCGTTAAAATTCTGCACGAGAGTGTAGTCGAGTTTCGAGCCAACTCCTGCGAACAAGTGAGTGACGCCGCATGATAGGGCCGGGTTCTCGCCTATAGATCCGTGAAATTCGACTAGGCTGGCCCGCGAATTTTCTTCGGCAATTACGAGCGTGTGAGGAAAAATCGAGCCTTTGGGCCGGCTGCTCCAATTGAAAACGCTGAACGGGCTTTCAATTTCGACTTCTTTTGGAATGTAGAGCAAGGCCCCGCTCTTAACGAAGGCGGCGTGCAAATGGGCGAATTTTTCTGAACCCAAATTGGCAGCCTGCTTCATGAAATAGTCTTTCAGTAGATCGCCATGAGTCCGAATCGCCTCGGCTATCGGAAGCCAAAGAACGCCGACTCGGCTAAGTTCGTTTGGCAATGGCGATGCGTCAACGAGATGATCGTCAACGAAAGCGAGCCTAGCAGTCTCGCTTGAGGTGAGTGGGGTCCCTTCCGCAAAAGAATTTGGATGTTCTGCCGCATTGGAATCGTCGAAAATGTAGTCCACGATTCTCGCTAGCCGGCTTCGGTTGGAAAATCTCCAATGCTCATCCGCGCGCGATGGCATGGGTATATTCGAGTAGGTGCCAAATGATCGGCGTTTAAATTCCCTCCACCAAGCGGGAGCAGCGGTATCCAGACCATCTAGATGTTCTTGGAATGCTTGCTCAATCGGATTTTCCAGGCCATTATCGTCTTCTATCAAAGTGTTTTCAGTTAAAGAGCTCACAAATGTAAATACGGTTTTTGAAATTGGAGGTATCTATCGACCTTGACTGGACGATCGAAATCAGCCCACAGACCCTTCCATTTCCAGTTCGATCAGGCGTTTGAGTTCGACGCTGTATTCCATAGGGAATTGGCGTGTCAGATCGTTAACGAATCCATTGACGCTCAGGCTCATGGCTTCGGCCTCGCTGAGCCCGCGTTGCTGCATATAGAATATTTGTTCCGCGGACACTTTGCTCACGGAAGCCTCGTGCTGCACGTAGTTTTCTTCGCCCCGGACAGTGATAGCGGGGTAAGTGTCTGTTCTGGACTCTGAATTAATGAGCAAGGCGTCACACTCGGTATTGTTTTTGCAGCCTTTCAAATGCTTGGGCATGTGGACCTGGCCGCGATAGGTGGATCGGCCTTTTCCCACGCTGATCGATTTCGAGATGACATTGCTGGTGGTTTCGTCGGCAGCATGTATCATCTTGGCTCCGGTATCTTGGTGCTGGCCATCATTGGCTAGGGCGATGCTCATAACTTCTCCCCGAGCCCGACGTCCTTTAAGTATGACCCCTGGATATTTCATGGTCAGTCGCGATCCGATATTGCAATCGATCCATTTGACGACGGCATCTTCGTGAGCGACTGCCCGTTTGGTCACCAAGTTGAATACATTGCTAGACCAGTTTTGCACGGTTATGTATTCGATTTTCGCGCCCGGCATAGCGACCAGCTCCACGACTGCGCTATGCAAGGTAGCCGTGTCGAATTTGGGGGCGGTGCAACCCTCCATGTAAGTAACCTCGGCGCCCTCGTCAGCGATGATCAGGGTGCGTTCAAATTGGCCAAAGTTTTCCGCGTTGATACGGAAGTAGGCTTGAAGGGGATGGCTAACCTTAACCCCGGGTGGCACGTAGATGAACGACCCGCCCGAGAACACAGCGCTGTTCAGAGCCGAAAATTTATTGTCGCCAGTTGGGATCACTTTCCCGAACCATTTCCGGAAAATTTCCGGGTGTTCCATCAGGCCCTCAGTACTGCCCAAAAATATGACACCATCTTTAGCGACTGCTTCCTTGATGTTGGAATAGGCTGCTTCCGAATCGAATTGAGCCTCGACGCCGGCCAGGAACTTACGCTCGTTTTCGGGGATCCCAAGACGCTCGAAAGTTTCCTTAACCTCTTCCGGCACTTCGTCCCAGCTCTTTTTCGATCGGTTGTCTCCAGAAAGGTAATACCGTATCTTTGAGAAGTCGATATTGTCGAGATCCTTTGTTGCCCAGTGGGTTGGCATGGGCTTTCCTTCGAAAACCTTCAGGGCCCGTTTGCGGAAATCCCGGATCCAATCAGCTTCTCCCTTTACGTCGCAAATGTAGTCAATGGTCCCTTCGTTCAAGCCTACGCCAGCGTCGTACTTGTGAGATTCCGCGTATTTAAAATCGCCTTTGTCGCGATCTATGTCGAGTTGTGTTGCAGTCGCGCTCATGATATCACCTTCTCAGTTACAAGAGAGCTATGCGGCGGCTTCCGTGATCTCCTTGATCCAATCGTAACCCTTGCTCTCCAGCTCTTCAGCTAAAGTTTTGTCGCCACTCTTCACGATACGGCCGTCGTACATTACGTGTACCCGATCGGGTATGATGTAGTTAAGCAGTCGCTGATAGTGAGTGATGACCAGCGCTCCAAGATTGCCACCGCGTAAGGTGTTTACACCTTCGGCGACGATTTTCAGAGCGTCTATGTCCAAGCCAGAATCGGTTTCGTCGAGGACGGCGTACTTTGGTTTCAGCATCGCCATTTGTAGAATTTCGCAACGCTTCTTTTCCCCTCCGGAGAATCCTTCGTTGACGGACCGCGAGGTGAATTTTCGGTCTATCTTGAGAGCATCCATTTTTTCGTAAAGCTCTTTATAGTAGGCTGGGGCGTTAAGTTCCTCGCCCTCGGGAAGGCGGGCATTTTTAGCCGCCCGAATGAAGTTGGCGATCGTCACCCCAGGAATTTCCACTGGGTATTGGAAAGCGAGAAAGAGACCGGCCCGCGATCGCTCATCGACTTCTAGATCGAGTATTGATTCGCCATCCATCAGCACTTCGCCACTGGCGATCTCGTAATCAGGGTGCCCAGCAAGGGCTTTCGCTAGCGTGCTCTTGCCTGTTCCGTTCGGCCCCATTATGGCATGTATCTCTCCTTTGGGAATCGTTAGATTGAAATCCTTTATGATCCGTTTGTCGCCGATGTTTACGTTCAGGTTCTTTATTTCCAGTGATTGGCTCATAAGAAAGTAGCTATTTTAGTGGGATTCAGTTTCGGTAGGTGTCTCGGGGCGGGCGCTTCTGCCGCGGAAAGTGATGTCGATCGAATTGGGCTCGAAATTTTCAGGAAGCAAGCCGGATAGCTTTTCGAGAACTTCATGGCTCAGTTGGACGTCATATACCTTGCCGGTGTCATCGTCGTGAAAGTGGGCGTGTTCGGAAAGGTTAGGGCAGTAGCGGGTCGATTCCCGCTCCAAATGAACCTGTTTCACCAGCCGGCACTGCACTAGCGTGTCGAGGCAGTTGTATACGGTTGCCAGCGAAATCGAGGGCATTGCCGCTTTGACGCGGGCGAATATCTCATCAGCAGTAGGGTGGTCGGGCTTCGTAAGGATGGCATCGTAGACAATCTCGCGTTGACGGGTCGTGCGAAGCCCGGCTTGGGCAAGCTTCCGGGTTAGCGTTTCGGTTGTGGGTTCAGCGTTCATAAGGGCCGTGTTGCTGGCGATACTAAGAATCAATCTCAGTATCAATTGGAAACTGGAATAATTCTAAATATCAAGAGCAAATTAGAATTATTCCAATTCTAGTTGGCGCAGAAGCGGTTCAAAATCTTCTCATAGTCATGGAGAGGCATCTTGATCCGCCGTTGAAACGGCGTTTAGCCGTCTATTCGGAGTCGGCCAGGTAGCGTTCCGCTTCGATAGCTGCTTGGCAGCCCATCCCTGCGGCGGTGATTGCTTGTCGGTAGACGTGATCAGCGCAATCGCCTGAGACGTAAACGCCTGGTATCGAGGTTTTGACCTGACTGCCGTTGTCGGGTTTAAAATAACCGTTGTTGTCGGTCGCGATCACCTCGGAAAAGGGCCCAGTGTTGGGAATATGGCCGATGGCGACAAAAACGCCCTTACAATCGATTTGCCGCGTTTCCTGTGTTTTGACGTCCTTCACGCGTACGCCTGCGACATTTCCGGTGTCGTCAGACAGAATTTCTTCTACGACTGAGTTCCAAGCCGTCTCGATCTTCTCGTGGCCTACAGTTCGGTCAGCCATAATTTTTGAAGCCCTTAATTCATCGCGCCGGTGAATAAGGGTGATCTTGCTGCAAAAGCGGGTCAGGAAAAGGGCTTCCTCGCAAGCCGTGTCGCCGCCTCCGACAACGACGACTTCCATATCGCGGTAAAAGGCTCCATCGCAGGTCGCGCAGGTCGTAACGCCCTTGCCTCCAAACATTTCCTTTTCGCCGGGAATTCCTAGCAGACGAGGCGAAGCGCCGGTCGATATGATGACCGATTTAGCCTTAAACTCTTCAGAGCTTGAGCGGACGGTGTAAGGGGATGACGAGAAGTCGACTGATTCGATCATCGACTGTTTGAATCGGGTTCCAAATCGGCTAGCTTGCTTCCGTAAATTGTCCATCAGCATGAAACCGTCTACTCCTTCCGGAAAACCGGGGAAATTTTCTACCTCGCTCGTTTGCGTGAGTTGGCCTCCGGGCAAATCGCCTTCGAGCACTAGGGGATTCAAGTTGGCCCGGGCCGTGTAGATAGCTGCGGTAAGGCCCGCGCAGCCAGTTCCAATTATAAGGACGTTTTCGATTTCGTCGGACATTTTCTGATGGAAAGCGCTTTATTTAGAATTTCTGTAAATGATGGGATGGCAACAAGCCCATCATTTGGCAATGAGAGACTGATAAAAAGATTAGCTTTGCCTCAGTGTTCTCTTCGCTTAGTCGCTTCTCTGTGAATTCGATCGTAGATACGCATACGCACCTGGAAAGCTTTCACGAGAAAGGCATCTTAAGCAACGCGCTTGATGCCTCCTTGACTGCAGGGGTTACACGTATGATAACTGTGGGTACGGATGGAGAAGACTGGGAATTGTATGCCAGCTTAGCGGAATCGACACCGGGAATGGTCGATTACACGGTCGGCATTCACCCGACTTCGGTAGACGAAAGTTGGGAGACTCTAATTGAAAGCATTACTCCCTATTTTGAGCGTTCCCGCCCGCCAGTCGCTCTTGGCGAAATTGGCTTGGATCGTTTTCACCTGCCCAAGGACCCGTCGGATGCGGAAACGGTTCTTGAGCGGCAGAAGGCCGCGTTTCGAAGGCAGTTGGCGATTGCGAAAAGCTTGGATACCCCGATGGTCATCCATTCCCGCGGAGCGTTCACGGAATGTGTCGAAGAAATTGATCGATCGGATGTGGATTGGACACGCGTTGTATTCCATTGCTTTTCTGAAGGCCCCGGCGAGATGCAGCAATTGCTCGATCGTGGTGGTTTCGGGAGCTTCACGGGGATAATTACCTTTAAAAATGCCGAGTCCATTCGAGAGGCAGCGAGGCTTCAAGGGATTGATCGTTTGATGATCGAAACTGATGCTCCTTATTTGTCGCCCGTTCCCCATAGAGGTAAACCTAACGAACCCGCGTATCTGCGGCATACGGCGAATTATTGCCAGGAACTGTTTGGTATGGACGAAGCGAGCTTCGCCCAAAAAACGTCAAAGAACGCCTACCAATTCTTCGGATTGAAAGATTAGCCCTCTATTTTTCGTCGAACTTGCTGGCGAATAAGCGGGCCAGCTCTTCTAACGCGGACTCGGCATCGCTTCCCACAGCGATTGCTTTCAGTTCGGTTCCTTTTCCAGCAGCGAGCATCATGAGGCCCATAATCGATTTGCCATTCACTTGCTCGTTATCCTTCTCGAAAAAGAGATCGCTTTCGAACTTATTGGCCGCTCGCACGATCATGGCTGCGGGACGAGCGTGAATCCCCATCTGGTTCTCGACCAGCAGGATTCGTTCGACGTTTTGTCCTTCGGGATGCAGATTCGCGGAGTCCATGGGGGTAAAAATAGAGATATTCCCAACAGAACAAGCGATTATTCGCGAATTTGCGAGTTCACAAATCGGTGAGACCCGGTTTTAAAGCTATTTATGATTGCTATCATCGCTCCGGCTAGGCTGGCCTCCACACGTTTTCCGGAAAAGTTGCTCTATCAGATCAAAGGCAAACCCTTGATACTTTGGGTGGCCGAACGCTTGGCCAATCAAGCCCCGGACATTCCCCGTTACTTCGCGGTGGATCATCCCCGTTTGCAGGATACATTAGAGCAAGCTGGATTTGCTACGATTATGACGCGACCGGACCACACTTGTGGAACGGATCGTCTGGCGGATGCCAACGAAAGTATTGGCGCGGAGTGGATTATCAACGTTCAGGGAGATGAACCTTTGGTCACCAGAGGTCAGATCAAAGCGTTGGAGGCCAAGTTGCGGGAGGGTTCGGCGATGGCGACATTGGCGACTCCCTTTGTCGAATGGGCTGATTTCCTGGATCCAAATCAGGTCAAGGTGGTTCTCGATTCTAAAGGTCGGGCTCTCTATTTTTCTCGATCGGCGATTCCCTACGATCGGGATGGGCAGGAGAACGATTGTCAATTGGCAATCTCGGGCTTTCCCGCCTATCGGCACCTCGGCTTATATGGATACAGTAAAGAATTCCTGAATACGTTTTGCTCCCTTCCGAAAACCACCCTGGAGGAGACGGAAAAGCTGGAGCAGCTCCGGGCTCTGGAAAATGGATACTCGATCGATGTCGACATTACCCAAGACCCGTCGATTGGGGTGGACACTATCGAAGACGCAGCGGCTTTCGAGCGCTCGATATAGGGCCTAGTCAATCGCCGCCTTTGAAGGCAGCCGAAATGCTCGCTAGGCAGGAGTAGCTGCGTTTTCCGCTACTAGATCGTAGAACTTGCGGAAATTCGGATTGGCATCGCTCGGCCCTGGCCCAGCTTCGGGGTGGTATTGTACGGAAAAGACCGGTTTACCCTTTAGCCGAATGCCAGCGATCGTCTTGTCGTTGAGATTGATTTCCGTGATTTCAGCCCCAGCTTCTTCAAGGCCCTCTTCGGAAGTGGCGAATCCGTGATTGTGGGCGGTAATGGCCACGGAATCAGTTTCGAAATTCTTGATGGGCTGGTTGCCTCCTCGGTGACCAAATTTCAGCTTGTAGGTTTTGGCCCCAATGGCGTGCGTGATGATCTGGTGACCGAGGCAAATTCCAAAGGTCGGGTATTCGTCAATTAGCTGCCGCACGGTCTCATGGGCGTAGGTAACGGCCTCCGGGTCGCCGGGCCCGTTGGAAAGAAAGATTCCTTCCGGTTCGATGGCTTTGATCTCCTCAACGCTAGCCGTAGCTGGAAAAACATGGACCTCGAAGCCATGGTAGGAAAGCTCCCGGAAAATCGACTTTTTGGCCCCGAAGTCTAAAGCGGCTATCTTGAAGACGCGCTTGTCTTGAGCATGCGGGCGGATTTCGGATCCCGTTGGATTATAGGGCCAGTGGTCGCTCTCTGGAAGCGAGTACACGTAGGGGCAATCTGTTGTCACCTCTTTCACATAGTCAGCGCCAACGATACCTTCCCAGTCGCGAGCTCGTTTGACAGCTTCTTCGTCGGAAATCCCTTCGGTGCTCAGGCAGGCCTTCATTGCTCCGTGAACCCGTAGTTTTTTGGTCAACGCTCGGGTATCCACGCTGTCGAGTCCAGGAATACCATAGCGTTCGAGGTAGTCGCCAAGAGATTCATTGCTGCGCCAATTGCTGACAATGGGGCTCAGCTCGCGAACGATGAATCCGCGAACCATGGGTGACTCGGCCTCGGTGTCTTCCATGTTCACTCCGTAGTTCCCGATCATGGGGGCGGTCATGGTCACAATTTGACCAAAGTAGGACGGGTCTGTCAGGATTTCTTGGTATCCGGTCATGCTCGTATTGAATACGGCTTCTCCAACAACCGTGTTTTTGCCCCCGAAAGGGCAGCCCCTGAATACGGTTCCATCTTCTAACGCCAAAACTCCTGTCCGTGAATCGCTCATCTCGATTTTCGAGAAAACGTAGTTTACGGAAGCGCGCCAATCTCTTTTTGTGGGTTATCGAATAATTCAAACATTGAACGCCTGGACAAATGCATTGGCATGCAGGAAAAACGAGCTATGACTCGTCTTTCAATTGTCAGAAAGGCTGCGCAAGACTATGCCGTATACAGAAGATCGAACTACATGGTATGAAGGCCAAGGGATCTGGGGCGACGTTCCGAAATCGGATTGGAGGAGTTGGACCTGGCAACTGAGGAATCGCATCACCTCTCTTGAGCAACTCGAGTCGTTGATCGAGCTGACCGAGGACGAGCGGAAAGGATGTCAGCACGCCAATAAAAAACTAGCCATGGCGATCACTCCCTACTTCTTCAATTTGATAGATCGCGGCGATCCGGATTGTCCCATCCGCAAGCAGGTGATTCCTCGGACTGGCGAGATGGTCGTTTCCGGAGAGGAGATGCTCGATCCGGTTGGCGAAGACGCTCACTCTCCTGTTCCGGGTCTGGTGCATCGCTACCCGGATCGAGTGCTATTTTTGGTGACTGACCGCTGCGCTGCCTACTGTCGGTATTGCACGCGAAGCCGTTTGGTCAGCAATGCTCAAGACTATAATTTCCACCCCGAGTTCGAACAAGGGCTAGAATACATTGAATCGCATCCAGAGGTTCGCGACGTGCTCCTTAGCGGGGGCGATCCGCTACTTCTTTCGGATAGCAAACTGGATTATCTGCTGGGACGTTTGCGTAAAATTCCCCATGTGGAATTCATTCGCATTGGATCGCGGATTCCGGTGTTCATGCCGCAGCGAATCACGAAAAGCCTGTGCGCTGTATTTAAAAAGCATGGCCCTATTTGGATGAGTATTCACGCGAACCATCCCAAAGAGTGCACGGCGGAGTTGAAAGCCGCGTGCGAAAGGCTTGCATTCGCCGGTGTTCCGCTGGGGAATCAGTCCGTTTTGCTGAACGGGATAAACGATGATGTAGATGTCATGAAAGCATTGATACATCGTTTGCTTAGAATGCGCGTGCGCCCTTACTATATCTATCAGTGCGATTTGATTACAGGTAGCGCCCACTTGAGGGCCAGTGTGTGTAAAGGGCTGGAGATAATGAAGAAACTGCGGGGGCACACAACAGGTTACGCCGTTCCCCAATACGTTATTGACGCTCCTGGTGGTGGAGGCAAAGTGCCGATCAATCCTCAGTATATCACCAAAATAGACGACGAAGCCATCCATTTCCGGAACTTCGAAGGAAAGCTATTCCGGTATCCTCTCAAGAGCTTTACCATCGACGACGAATGCCGCTGCCACGAGCAGGAAATCGAGTGCTAGGCGGCTCTTTCGTAAATTGCTCGCATGCCGCTTAGGGGACTAAACTGAGATCGGCTTAGCGGTTTTGTCTGGCATCAAAGATCAAACGGACGTTGGCTAACAGCCTTTTCAGTCGGGAAGTCGTTGGGCACGTCCGATTGGGTGACCTTTCCAGTAGCGGCCCACTCGGTTCCTCGCAGAAAGGTGGTAATAAAGCCGACGCATTCGAAGGAGTAATCGGCATGGCCTAGTGTCGTGTGAAAAACCCGACCCTCGCCGAAGCTCAAAGCCATCAACATAGGCTCGTAGCGCCCTGTACCTTTGTTTTCCGGATCGGAGTAGGCGGTGGCGAGCACGTTGATATTTTCCGCCGGACCTCTCAATTGAGCGTACAACTCATCTTTGCTGTGCAGCCATTGGTCAGGCAGTCCTTGGGTTATTGGATGATCGGCGTCGCGCATGGTTACGAGAAAGGGCGTCTGAGCTCCATGGGAACCACCGCTTCCAGGGGAGGGATCGCGAACAAGTTTTTGCATGGCGTCGAAGTAGAGATATGGTCCGTCTTTTTCCGTTCGACCACCCCAACCGCCAATGCCGATCATCTCGTTGTAGGCTTTCCACTCGGGAAAAGAATTGTTGGCCGCGTGTATGACGACAAAGCCGCCACCCTCCCGAACAAAGGCTGCGAAGGCGGACTGAGTTTTCTCGGGCCACGGAGCTGCTTTCCATCCGAAATTGGAGATGACGACGTCGTACTTGGCGAAGTCTGGCGCGAAATCGGGATCTGCTTTGGGCTCGGGCAAGGCTTCTGTTTTCGGCAAGCCTTTGATAGGGTATTGGCCGATCAGTTCATCTCCCTTCCAAGTGTATTTGGAACGCTCGACATCGACAGTGAACAAGCCCGTTTCCTCAAGGTAGCGTTTCATCATGTAGGTCGACTGGGGCCAGACGCCATGGTTGTTCTGGCCATCGACAATAAGGGCTTTCAGCTTTGGGCTTTGCGGGCTGCAGGAAGCTAATAGAAAGGCCGATAGGGCCAGGGTGAGGAGCGAAGAGAGTTTCATTTGTATCGATGGCTTCAGGGCTCGACGTATTCGTGTTTTGGAGAAACGAGCGGATCCTCAAAATCTTCAGGAATGTTCAGTGGTATAATTTAAGTCCTTTGCACTTTCTTGGGTAAAATGCAATTTCTAAGAGAGGTTCCGATAAATGCCAAATGCTCTTGAGATGTTAAGGCTGCATGTCCCTATGCAACCGATATCGCGTTTTCGGTGTTGGGTCGTTGCTTGCGGCGACCCAACGAATTTCTGGCTTACTAGACACGGTCGTTGAACTGGTTGCCCGATGACCGATCGTGCCTACAACGAAATGCTGCAATTCGAATTGCAATGCGCCGAAGTTGAGTAATCCGAGCGGACTGTCCTCAGGACATTTCCAGACCGGCCATCGTTCCGGTCGTGGTGGAGAATTTATCGATGTCTAGACCTTGCCGCTGTAAGGCGCTAACGTAGAGCTTTGGAAGCGGGTAATTGTCTTTCTGATCGAAAGCGATGTGCTGCCCATGCTTGAATCCGCCACCTGCGAACAGTACCGGCATATTGCTGTTGTCGTGGGCGCTAGCATTTCCGAGATTCGAAGTTAGGAGAACATTAGTTTGATCCAGTAGGTTGCCGCCGCCTTCGTTGGTCTCCTTTAGGCGCCGGACGAAGCTGCCCCAGGCTTTGACCAATTCGGACTCTACAAGCGTCAGTTGGTCGATCTTTTCTCCATCCAAGCCATGGTGGCTCAAAGAGTGGTAGGATTCGTCGACTCCATTTATTGGAGACGTTCCGCCATTGCCGTTGAGGTGCAAAGTCATGAAGCGAGTCGAATCAGTCTGGATCGCCATGTACATGATATCAAGCATGAGCTTCTTAGCGGCGATGAATTGGTTGTTGTCCGTGATGTCCATTGGGACATCGGCATCTACCTCAGGCTTTGGCCGGCGGGCCCATTCTTCGGTTTCGCTCAGTCGCCTCTCGAAATTTCGGACCGAAGTGAAGTACTGGTCCATCTTGTCTAGGTCTCCAGGGCCAAGGCTGCGTTGCAATTTCTTGGCATCGGAGGCGACAACGTCCATGATGCTTTGCCCCTGCTTCAAACGCTTGACTTGCTTGGCTTGCTCTTTGGGAGAATCGGCCACGAAGAGTTTGTTGAAAAGCTTGGAGGGAGAGTCTTCGGCTGGAATCATGCTGCCGGTTTCAGTATAGGAAGGACTGTTGTTGCCTTTAACGTTGAGAACCATCGAAGGGTAGCGTGTATGGTGCCCCAAGTGCTTGGCCATATACTGGTCCAGTGAAATGGTGTTCTTGAACGCCGCGTTTTTCGAGTAGGGAGCTGCAGACAAGATGCTGCCCTCGGCGTTGTGGCCTCCGGAAACGCCCGGATGCGAAGAGCCGGTGACAATGGTGAGGTCGCCCAGGAGATCGCCAATCTTAGACAAGTAGAGCGATGGCGTGTAGTTATAGCCTGACTCGACGGGATTCAGGTTGGGGGCGTGTAGGCCTAAGGCGAGACTGACGCTGACGAACCGTCGGGGAGGCTGGGCAGCCAGCCTAGAAGCAAAGGCTGGGGTCATTGCTTCGAGCCAAGGAAGTGCCATGGCGGCTCCGGCCCCTTTCAGAAAGGTTCTTCGAGAAACGGATTTAGAGAAATTGAAGTTAACGTTTTTCATCATGAATCGGGACTGGCGGTTTTGACTTCGTTTACTTTTCTAAGAAAATCGAACTGGCGGCTGCGGCATGTATCATGGAACGGAAACCGTAATTGTCGCCTCGAAGGGAGTCGATCATTGCCTCAATTTCCCTGCGATCGGCGAATTCTATACTGGCTCCGGTAGCGTAAGTGAGCGTTTTTTTCAGCAAATTGCGAGCTATTTGCTCAGGTTGTCTCAAGAGGATCTCCTTGAGGCCATCGATATCGTCAAAAGGCCGGCCGTTGATCATCTCAGAGCTGGAGTCAACGACCACTCCCTCCATGAGCCGTCCATTTTCGCTCAGAGCTCGGTAGCGTTCCCGCCAGCCGCCAATGACGTCGTAACTCTCCAAGGCGAATCCGGGAGGATCGATCTTCACATGGCAGGCATTGCAGGAATCTATTTCCCGATGCTTGTCGAGCTGCTCGCGAATCGACGTCGCTCCGCGGATGTCGGGCTCGACGGCAGGGACATCGTCCGGTGGCAGGGATATGTGCTCGCCAAGGATACGTTCGAGCATCCATACACCGCGGACCACAGGTGACGACGTGGTTCCATTGGCAGTGACTTTGAGAACGCTAGCCTGTGTAATTACGCCCCCTCGACGATATTCGGGTTTCAGCTTCACAGGTCGAAAATGGGTACCGCTAACACCATCGATACCGTAATGGCGGGCGATCCGCTCGTTGAGCATGGCGAAATCCGAATCGATAATTTGGGCAGCGCTTAGATTCTCGTCGATCAGCTTTCTAATGAAGCTGTGTGTTTCGCCCAGCATGGCGTGTTTTAAAGTGTCGTCGAATTCTGGGTACAAATTGCTGTCAGGCGTGGTGAAGTCGATATGTTTCAGGTCGAGCCATTGGGCTGAAAAGTTCTTGACGAATGCGTCGCTGTGCGGGTCGTCGAGCATGCGTTCGACCTGAGCGCCCAAAATTGCTGGATTGAGAAGCGAACCGTCTTTGGCGGAGGCGAGGAGGGCTTCGTCAGGGGGACGGCTCCAAAGAAAGTAGCTAAGGCGGGCGGCTACAGCATAGGCATCGAGGGGACCGACTTCTTCGGTGAAATATAGGAATCGAGGGGAACAAAGAACCGATCGGTAGCCGGCTTGTACAGCTTCCAGGAAAGATTGGTCCTGATCGTAGGTGGCGATAGCGAAACTGATATAGGGCTCTAGCTCATCCGATCTCACCGGGCGGCGGAATGCCTGTTCGGCAAATCGGTTAATTAGTCGGTCGAGGTCCTTGGGAGGATTCTCGCTGATGAGCTCTCCATCCCGATAGGCGAGATCGCCAAAGAGCCGTTGCTTCAACTTATCGGATGGCGGCCCTTTGTGAATGCGTTCGACCTCTAGGTATTCAACGGCAACTCCTGGGGCCTCGAGATCGGGGGCGGTGCCGCCGGTAATCGCATTTCCCGGAATGCGGCCGAGCGCTTGGTCCATGGGTCGGATTTCCAGAAGGTGATCCTTCTGTATCCAGGCGACGAATTCATGTTCTTCCGGCTCCTCGCGGGCTTCGAAACTGCCAATCCAGAACATTAGGGGCGCGATGGCGTAGCAGATGCCGCTGCGAACGGAGGTCCAGACGCCATGTCCCTCGGGCGCGTTAACTGCATGAGCCCGAAGCCGTACGCGATACCATCCGCTCTCGGGAGTTTCGGTCGCTCGCATACGTCCGTGATAGGAAAGTCCAGTCGGGTAGGAAACGGAAGTATCGCCGATCAAAAAAGGCTCGCGAATATTGCCTCGCCTCTCTCTGCCCACGGCGATGTCTTTGGGTTCGAAAAAGCGGGTTTCTCGCGGAGCGGGTTGCAGCGCCCTCTGGAAGGCTTCATCGAGGCCCGCGTCCGCCGCTTCCAAATATTTTTGCAACAGATGATAGGAGATCTGCTGAATATCGGCTATATTGGTGAATCCCTCTTTCTCAGGGTCCTCAGGTAGAAATGTTTTCAGGGGAATGTCGATTCCTAGAAGATCGTGGAGCGTGTTTTCGTACTCGGTCCGGTTGAGGCGTCGCGAGCGAACGCGTCCCCGCTCTTTTTGCTGCTCCTCCGAGATTTCGTGGAGGTAGCTTTCGAAGCGAGAAAGAAACTCGGCCCGCTCGCTGGGTTCAGGCCAAAGATGCTTTTTGTCTTTCGGGGGCATTTCCTGATCTCGAACGCGATCGTGAATGAGAATCCAAGTCCGCATTGAGGCGGCGTCTTGGGGATTGAAACTGAGATTCTCGAGGTTGAGACCGCCCTCGGTGTCGACATCGTTGTGGCAATCGTAGCAATTCAGGTCCAAAAAGAAGCTTATGGGCTCGGGAACTTCGACTTCAGCTTTGGCCGCGCTTACCGGGAAACTCGAAGCGGCCGCAGCTACAACGGCCGCTAGGAAATAGCGTGAAACTGGAGGTTTTTCGTCTTTAGACATTACTGGGGAACGTTCGCGGGCGCGGTTGAGCTCAAAATCCAGTCTAAGTTACCCGATTTCCAGTAAAAACGGACAAATAGCGTCCTTTATCGACTGGCGCTGAAAGCGAACAGGCGTTCCCGGGTACGGAGGTAGGCGACGTCGCCGTCGAAGATGGGGACGCTGCGGCATTCGCCGATATTGAATCGGGAAACTTCTTGATACTGCCGTCCTGGTTTCAGAAAGAAAGCCGTCCCGCCCTCCTCGCCAGCGAAGATAAGATCATCCACGAGGAGAAGGCCGGAAAAGGCTCGGTCCATTTTCCCCGGAATCTTCTTGCTGTAGACCAGTTCGCCGGAGTCGGCCTCCAGAACTTGGAAGGTTTGCCCCATCGAGAAAATATATATCAGCCCTTCGTGCTCGAGAGGCGAGGCATAGTAGCGTTCTTGAGAGACCTCAGAATGCCATCGCAGCGAAAGGCCAGACTTTTCAATTTCCTCGACGGTCTGTGGAATCTCCATGCAGTACATGTCTCCTTGTAGGGCTTTGGCTCCATGAACCGCGTAGATACGATTGCCGGAAACGAAGTTAGTGTTGAAGAAGGCGAATTTCTTCTGGGGAATGACCCAATCCTGGGAGGGAAGTTTCTTTCCATCCCGAATGCGGATAAGTTCACCCCGTGTGGTGTAGAGGAACCATTGATCTTCCAGTTGGAACGATACTGGAGGACCGAAGCTGATCGGATTAGCGACCCGCCACAATTCTTCTCCGGTTTCAGCATCGAGAGCGGTGTAGTCGGAAAAGCGAATGATTAGTTTCCCATTCACCAAAAGCGGGGAAGAGGAGCCACCCCAATTGTGGTCGGGCTTTTCCATGGTTTTCGACCAAATGCGGTTTCCTTGCAAATCGTGCTTGGTGACAATTCCCAGGCCATTACAATTGTAGATATATTCGCCGTCTGAACAGGGGGTGTATGAGGCGTATCCATTTATCTCATGCGTCTTGGGTTTTTGGAAGCGCCGAAGAATGGGGTCGATTTTCGATTCGGCATCGGCTATCTGGCTCCGCAGAGCTCTCACTTCCTCCCTTAATTGCTGATTGTCCTTCTCCCGCTGGAAGCGCCGGTTGAGCCGGTAAAGCTGGCGATTGACTGGTTCCAGCTCCTTTTCGATGCGGGCCCGATCCAATTTGGCTTGCTCGAGACGAGCCCGCTCTTCGCTCGTCAGTTCAGCGACATCCTCGTATTCATTCGATACTCGCCAAAGCAAGTCTCCCGATTCGCTATCGACACAGACTAGTGTGGCGGGCTCTTCAGTGAAGATCAGTTTATTGCCGATTAGAATAGGGGAGGCATTGCCCCATTTAGGCGTGTCGATTTTCCACTTAACCGCTCGTTCGTCTTCCCAATTGGGGGGGGGTTGACTGCCTGCATATAGCCCTTGGCTACCATTGCGCCAGGAGCCAACATCGGCGAGAACCGAGTCCGTACAGAGTGAAAGTATCGCTAGGATGGTCAACCGAATTGGGATCAGGGATGCTCGATTTTCGGGGCTAGGTAGGTAATAGGTTCTCATAGTGTGAACGTGTATTCGAAATATTTGGATAGATTGTTGAGTTTATTCAACTGATTTCGCCTTTAATAATCCAATTCGCCTTACTGCCTTTTTTAAGCGACAACAGTCGGCGCTCCGATGACTCGATACCCGAAAAAATTCTCTTTTAGCCGTTTTCCTGATTGCTAGTTGGTTTCTCGTAGGCTGCCATCGGACGCCGAGCGACCCGCTCTCCATATTGGTCGTGCGTGAGGCCACAGTTTTGACACTCCGGAATTCGAGATCATTTGTGAGGGACTGAAGGGGATCGAAGTGGATTTGGTCCTAACCGAGCGCATGGAAAAAATGCCGGCATCGGAGATCGACCAGCGGTACGGAGCGATACTATTTCTCAATCAAATCAAACATTATCCAACCTCGGCCAAGAATCGGAAGCAATATATGGATTTGGCCAATTTGGGTGTGGGTATGGTGTTTCTGCATTTTACGCTATCTTCCTAGCCGGAGTGGGATGAATATCACGACCTCGTTGGCGGGAAGTGGTTCTCGAAGAACTACGAAACGGATCCGAAGAAGCTTTCGACCTACTTTACCGATATGACGCTTTATATTAAGGTTCTGGATACGGAACATCCCGTAACGCGAGGACTGTGCGATTTCGCAATGACCGATGCCTACTACGGGAATATCTACATGGATCCCGAAGTACACCCATTGATTGGAACCGACCATCTTGTTATCGCGGCAGAGATCGCCTGGGCGCATGTACATGATAATTCCGAATTAGCCTACATCATGCCAGGATTCACCAAAGGATCGTAAAAAAACTTACTGCATTAAGCTGGCAGAGAATTCGCTGGGCTACGTGTCCGGGTAGGAGCTTGATTCCAGGGCAGTTGCCCAGATTTACCTATTGGCTATAGGTAACTTGATGCTGGACAGCGGTCCCTCTTTTTAGACAGTGTCCTTTAGATGAAACGTCTACTTGGCTCCCCGATCATCCTCCTATTGCTGGCTGCCTGTTCGCCGGTTTCCGACCCTCAGCCAGATTATACAATTGAAACGGTCGCGGGTACAGGGGAGCAAGGGACGGTTGACGGGAGCGCAGGTCGAGCCTTGCTGGACAATCCATTTGGGGTAATTCGAGGTCCCGACGGAGCGTTATGGTTTTGCGAATACACTGGCCACACCGTTCGCCGCATCGACAACGAGGGAAACGTCACAACGGTGGTAGGGAATGGAGAAGGAAAGTTTAGCGGGGATGGTGGATCGGCCCTCCAGGCGTCCTTGCATCGGCCTCACGAGATACGATTCGACGATGACGGGAATCTCTACATTGCCGACATGCTTAACCACGCGATTCGTAAGGTCGACTTGCAGGTAGGGCGCATCACGACGATCGCCGGTACTGGCGAAGCGGGATTCAGCGGTGATAGAGGCCCCGCGGATCGAGCTCAGCTGAACCGCCCCCACAGCATACAGTTTGGGCCCGATGGCGACTTGTACATCGCCGATATTGGAAATCATCGGCTCCGCAAGGTGGATATGGATACGGGAATTATCACCACCTTCGCAGGTACGGGGAAGAACGGATTGTCCCGCGACGGGGAACCCTACGCTACGGCCGATTTGAATGGGCCGAGAACCTTGGATTTCGATGCCGACGGAAATCTATGGCTGGTTTTGCGGAATGGAAACCAGGTTTACCAACTCGATTTGCAGTCGGGTTTGATGCATCACAGAGCGGGCACCGGTGAAAAAGGGTTCACTGGAAACGGCGGACCAGCCGTTGAGGCGACTCTTTCTGGCCCAAAAGGAATCGCCCTCGCGCGAAACGGAGATGCGTATTTGGTAGACACGGAAAGCCATACGATACGCATGATCGAGGCGGCTACAGGAATTTTGCGATTGATTGTCGGAACCGGAGAGAAGGGCGACGGGCCTGATGGCGATCCCTTGCTATGCCAGCTTGCCCGCCCTCATGGGATATTCCTCGATGACAATGGAGATGTCTACATTGGTGATAGCGAAGCCCATAAGATCCGGCGTTTGCGTCCCTAATCCCCTGTTTTTTGAGATCGATCACTCTTCCAGATTCGTGTCAGTGGTCCCTCAGGCCCATAAATTGGATCGGTTTCAGGCAGCGGAGTGTTCGCTATATTGGCGATGGCTTGATAGAAGTTATTTGAACTGGTCCGGCTGGTGTCATAGTAATTTTGGCCTCTCGGGTAGGATCCGACCACGAAGAAGTCTGATGAAGACTGCAGCTTTTTGTGTCCGGTCCCGGCTGGCAGAATAACGAGTGTTCCAGCCGAAACGTCGAATGCCTCGCCGGCTTCTCCGCCCAGCTGAAGCTTTGCGGAACCTTTGGATACGCCCAGCGCCTCGTGAGCATTGCTATGAAAGTGGTGATAGTCGTGTACGCTCCATCGCCAGCAACCCGTCCAGCCGTTGTCGCGAAACGCTCGTTCGAATTGGTCCGCAATGGGGCCCGAACTGGCCTCGAAAACACCGGGATATATGAGAGCTGGGAGTTGGGGATTGTTTGGGCAATCCGAGCCGCTCGCTTCGAAGTAGCGGGTTTTCGGCTCAATAGGCTGCCGATTGATGGGCATCGCTATCTATGGTTTCGCATCTGCTCGATTACTGGCAAAGCTCGATCCCGGATGCGGTCCAGGGCGGTTTGAATAATCTGGCTTTGCTCAAATCGGGAAACCATGCCCAGAGTTTTGAAGTAGCTGGCCGTCTCCGGATCCTCAGAAGCCTTTTGCAGGGCTATTTCAAGCGTTTCCAAGATCCTGGAGGAAACACCTTTTGGCGTTATCCAAAGGTATTGCGTTCGATATTGAAAATCGATGCCTTTCTCGAGGGCGGTTGGCGTATCGGGAAAGAGGTCGACACGCTTTTCCGTAAAAAAGACAATGGGCCGTATTCCAGCTTCTTTAAAATTGCTGAAATCCAGGGAGGAAAATATGCCTAGTTCCGTATGCCCTCCCAGTACGGATGCTAGCCGTTGTGAACCGCCCCCAGCTTGTATGAAACGAAAGGATACGCCTGATTCGTCAGCGAAAATCATTGGGGCGACGTGTACCGGCAGGCCAATGTTGGTGGAAAATTTGATGGGCGATCTTCGGGATTCCGGCAGCAGGTCGTCATAGGTCTTGATTTGCGATTTTGGTCCTGTGCCTATCCCAACCTCGGAGTAGCCTGAAGAGCAGAGGATTTCGAAGGCGGTGTGATCGTAGTCGACGATTCCCATGGCCTTTGAAGTCACAAGCCCCTGATGCCAGAGGCCGATGGTGTATCCGTCATTGGGAGCGTCCTTGATGCGGCGTGTGGCGATAGTCCCCCCAGCGCCCGGTTGGTTGACCGGAACCAGCTTTTCTGAAAGCCATCCGTTCTCTTCGATGACGCGAGCCAAGGTTCTGGCTACCGTGTCAATGCTGCCACCCGGGTCCGTTGGAACGATGACTTTGATGGGCCGTTCTGGATAACTGCCGCTAACCGTTGTTAGCAATAAGAGGAACCCTGCGAGGGGGCGAAGCGCCCAGCTGAGTATAATGGCGTGTTTCACTATCGAGACTTCAATATGAATTCGGCTCGATTTTCTGGCGATTGAGCCTGATTGCAAGCACCACTGTATTTGAGAACGTTCTGCGAGAGGTCTGGTGGACTGCATGTTGGGTGTAGCCCCGTCATCTACATTGGCGTAAACTTAAGCTCTCCAGGTTTTCCGTGACAGCTTCGGAGGGCTTGGAACCATCTGCTTATTTTCTCTGGCGGATGATATCTTTCGCGTGTTTTGAAAATTAACCGCTAAACATTATGGAAGAAAAAGTATCATCACAATCCCCTCTCATTGATTTAGAAGCGATTTGGCAGAATCTGACAGAGCAGGCCATCCTCTCCGGCCCTCAGATACTATTCGCGATACTAATCCTCGTCGTCGGTAACTGGCTGGCTCGGATGGTTGCGAACCTGACTCGCCGGGTTCTCGAGAACCGCAAAATCGAACCGTCGCTTGTCGGATTTTTAACGGCGATTCTCCACGCGGCCCTCGTCACCATCGTGATCATTGCCGCTTTGAGTAAAGTTGGCGTTCAGACGACTTCCTTCGTCGCCATCATCGGTGCAGCCGGTCTGGCCATAGGTCTGGCCTTGCTGGGCGCTTTGTCGAATTTCGCTGCTGGCGTTCTGATCATTATCTTCAAGCCTTACCGTGCAGGAGACTACGTTGTCGCGGGTGGCGCGGAGGGCTTGGCAGAGGACATTAGCATATTCACTACAACTCTTATTACACTGGATAATCGCACGCAGATTGTTCCCAACGCGGTAGCGACTAGCGATGTGATCGAAAATTATACAGAGAAGGGTACCCTTCGCGTGGACCTGGTCGACGGAGTGAGCTATGGCGACGATATCAAAAGGATAAAGGAATCCTGTAGGATATTCTGGACAATGAACCGCGTATTTTAAAAGAACCTACGCCAACTACTGGTTTAATGGAAATGGCTGATATCAGCATCAATTTCGGTTTCAGGCCATGGGTCAAGGTAAAGGACTACTGGGACTTGTTTTTCGAGCTTCAGGAGCAAATCAAGATACGCTTTGATAAAGCGGATGTCACCATGCCGCTCCCTCAATGAAGCTGTTCACCTCTTCTAAGATAAATCGGCGTCAGGGAGCTGAGATCGATTCGAACTTCGAATTTAAAAGGAGAAGTGGCCGGGATAATCAGGCCTCCTCTTGTTCTTACCCATGTATACAAGCCTCAGAGAGCCTCAAAATTGATAGGAGAAGCCCAGACTTCAAAGGAGCGGATCGAGTTGCTCGTTAGTCGGTTTCGCTCCTCCAGCGAGAACGTCCGACTCGAGGTCTATCCATTTGACACTAGCGTCGAAGAGCCAGTTTTCGCGTACTCAGGAAACGAAACCCGCTCCCAAGGCCAGCCCAACACTGTAGTCTTCAAGGTCCAACGGAATGCCGACAACGCTCAAGCGTTTATTGGTGATCCATGTGAAATTCAGTCCGCCGGAAATATAAGGCACAATCGGCCCGTCGTTAGCGAATTCGTAGACCCGGCTTAAAGTTGGAGGCAAATGCTCGAGTTGGCGAAGCTTGCCGACGCCCTCCAGTTAAATGTCATGCTTCTTAAGAATCGTCAGCACGAGCTCAGCTAAAACGTTTTTAGTGAACGCATATTGTATATCAACTTCCGGTATCCACTTGTCTTCGACGGACACGGCGCCAGAGGTAAAGTCGATATCCAAGGCCGAGAAGGCGTCGGAATCACCAGCCGTCTCTAGATAGGCCGCTCGAAGTTTGATGGTCCATGTCTCAGGATCCGCTGCTTGCAGACGGTCCGAAATTAACGAAAAACTCGCCAGGGCGAGGGAAGTGGGGAGTATGTTCTTCGACCTCTTAACAAGGTCTGATCAAAACTTCTAATAAGGGTACATTTCGTTATTAGAAAGTCAAATTAACTTATGCTGAAAAAATCTTATATCAGCATAGTTAATCAAACCAATTATGGCTCAACAAGCCTCTTTGTGAACCATGCCAGCGGTCGATTCTCTGCCCAGTAGAAGTCTCGTGAGGTAGACGAGTTTGGGCAGTGTCGTTTACAATCGCAGCCGAAGGGAAAGCGAGCCGAATTGCGGGCCGTTGGGCTGTTCTTCGAATTCGCGGCTACGGAATGTATGGACATAGCTCAGTTCCCAGCTCTGCCAGCGAAGGGCGACTCCCAAATAGGCCTCACCCGAAATAGGTCGCTTCTCGATACCCATTTCGAAGTTCCGAAGTAGAGGACCGTCTAGGCTGATGTCGTGCAAGCTGGCGCCCGCCTTGGCCCCGAATATCACGAAGGCTGACCAATTGCTTGTCCGCTCCAGCTTGCCATCGAAAATATTGTGAGAATAGGAAGTGGGACCGAGTCGAGGGTCGGATATGTCCGCGGGCAGGTTAAAGCCGGCTCGTGTAATGAAGCCGAAGTCGATGGCGGTCTTGTAATTTCCGAGGGCGAGTCCCCATTCGCCGAAGCCGTCGGAGCTGAAGAATGTGTCGGTTGGGGCGTCGCGAAAAAGCCTGCGCTTTTGGGTGAAGAAAAGGTTTACCGTTAGTTCGCTGGGCATCTGGCTGTCCCAGCCATTGAATTTCGGAATATCGCGCACGCTGTGCACGAAGTCCTGGGTCGTCTCGGCGAAGGCGTTTTTTCCGGTCAGGCCGAGGGAAAGCTCGACCGAATTGATAGCGTTGCTATCCTTGGCGTGGAGCGAGAATCCGAGGGCCAGCCAACCAACGTAGGGATGCTCTCCAGGTGGCGCTGCGAACGCATTTAAGTCGTCTGGCGTAAACATAAGTTGGGTTAGGGATACGCCATAATTGTATACGGGATCTTCTGGGGAGGAGAATCCCGTTATGATATCAGGGGTTTGTCGCTGAACGCTAGCTAGCCACGATTCCATATCGGTGAAATCAGAGGTTTCTCGATCGCTAGTGATGTAGGATAGCCGCGCTCCGTTGGTGTAGTCCTTGTCGGTGTTGGCGAACAAGTCGTTATCGAGCTGGAATGTATACGAACCCCGATTTTCCGAAAAGGCGGGCGTGGCAGTGGCCAGGCAGGCGATAGCGAAAAAAACTATTTTCATAGAGACTCGGCAGTTATCGGCTGTTTGCCGGCATTTTTAAAGCTGTTCATGGGTCTCAAAATTCTTGGCATCCGCGATAAATTAATCAGGATAACGGCTTTTCGGAAATCGTTGCTGATTTGAGCTCGTAAATTGGGAAGCAGGCCTAAACGGCCGATTTTCCTCAGTCAAGCAACTCTCTCCTAACAATCAACCTGTATCTATTATGTCTACATCATATCCCCGCGTAACCCAAGGCCAAGGCCGCTTGTACCAGAGCGTTGTCGATACTATCGGCAACACTCCGTGCATTCGGATAAATAACCTAGCGCCCGATTGGGTTGAATTGTATGTGAAGGCTGAATACTTCAACCCAGCTGCGTCGGTCAAGGACCGGCTAGCAATCAGCATTATCGAGGAAGCGGAAAGAAGCGGCGCCCTCAAGCCAGGGCAAACCGTGGTGGAGGCGACAAGCGGCAATACGGGAATCGGCTTGGCCATGGTTTGCGCCGCTAAAGGCTATCCGCTAGTCATCACCATGGCCGACAGTTTTTCGGTCGAGCGCCGGAAGCTGATGCGATTTTTGGGGGCGAAACTGGTGCTGACGCCACGGGCGGAAAAAGGTTTTGGCATGTATCAGAAGGCCAAGGAGCTGGCGGACGCCAATGGCTGGTTTTTAGCCAGCCAATTTGAGACGGATGCCAACGCCTTAGTGCACGAGAATACGACCGGAAGAGAGATCTTGGCAGATTTCGAAGGCAAGCGCCTAGACTATTGGGTGACCGGATATGGAACCGGAGGAACGGTTTCCGGTGTCACTCGCGTGCTGCGAAAGGAGCGTCCGGATACGAAGGTGATTTTGAGCGAGCCCGCTAACGCCCAGTTGCTGGGAAGCGGTATTGCTCAAGAACGCGATGAAAATAATTCCCCGGCCGTGAGCCATTCCGCTTTCGAACCTCATCCGATTCAAGGATGGACTCCTGATTTTATTCCCTACGTGCTTCAAGAAGCGGTCGACAAGGGCAACTACGATGAGCTGGTGCCGATTCCCGGAGCAGAAGGAATTGCCTGGTCGCAGAAATTGGCGGCGCGAGAAGGTATCATCACCGGCATCTCAGGGGGATCGACGTTCGCGGTGGCCATGGGTATTGCCGAAAAGGCGGAGCCAGGAACCGTGATTCTTTGTATGTTGCCCGATACGGGCGAGCGGTATTTGTCCACGCCACTGTTTGCCGATATCGAGGAATACATGACTGAGGAGGAGATTGCCTTGTCGAAATCCACTCCAGGCTATCAGATGGATTAGGCGGTAGCTAGGCTGTTCACCATTTCGTAACATTGCCAGGGGCGTTTTGCCTTGAGCTCAACAGGGCCCTATTACGTTGTGAATAGCCTATGCCCGACAATCATGGTTCAACACCACCTTCGGTTGAAACGCCGGGCCAACCAGGCGACCATTCGTTCCTGACCTGGCTTCTAGTAGTAGCTTTCGTCTATCTTCTTCTCGTCGGTGTCAGCACCATAGGGGCGGGCTTCAAGTGGGCCTCAGGAGGAGCCGAAGGGGCGGAACGAATCTTCGCCTTCGCCACCAACCCGGTTGTCGGAGTCATTCTAGGCACACTCTCGACGGCCCTAGTTCAATCCTCCAGCACCGTGACCTCCGTCATCGTGGGACTCGTTGCCGGAGGCGTGCCCGTTTCGATAGCGGTTCCCATTATTATGGGCGCGAATATGGGGACTACGATTACCAATACGATCGTGGCTTTGGGCGATGTGAAAGACGGAAAGACTTTCAATAAAGCGTTTCGGGCCTCGACCGTGCACGACTTCTTCAATCTCTACAGCATTGTCATTTTTCTCCCTATAGAAGTGATTTTCCAACCCCTGGAACGAATGGGGGGAGCTCTGTCCAAGTTGCTCGTGGGCGAATTCAACGCGTCAATGAAGGGGGTTAATTTCATTGGGGAGCTCACAAAGCCTCCTGCCGATTGGATTGAACAACTCTTGCATGGAATGTCGGATACGCTCGGCGGTATTCTGATGGCGGCAATGGGCATCGGCTTTATCTTTATGTCAGTGACGCGATTGGGCAAGTTGTTGGGTTCCGTCATGCGAGGACCAGCGAAACAAATCGTCGACA
The DNA here is from genome assembly GCA_964404745.1 of uncultured Opitutaceae bacterium. Lineage (GTDB taxonomy): Bacteria > Verrucomicrobiota > Verrucomicrobiia > Opitutales > Opitutaceae > Pelagisphaera. Next base: position 48,988 of record CAYOLG010000010.1, on the reverse strand, counting down.
AGTCGTTCGCCGCCGGTCCGATCGTTGGCATATTGGCAGGAACGATCATAACGGTTTTAGTGCAGTCATCTTCCACCACTACCAGTTTGATTATCCCATTGGCTGCGGCAGGGGTATTATCATTGCGACAAGTTTACCCCTTCACGCTGGGAGCCAATATCGGTACGTGTATAACAGCGGTATTAGCGGCTACTGCGGTCTCGGGGATTGGGGCAGGTGTGGCTATGCAGATTGCCTTGGTGCACCTTCTATATAACGTTTTCGGGGTAATTGTCTTTGCGGTCGTACCCCTTTTATACGATCTCCCGGTAAGATCAGCAGAGTGGTTGGGAAACAAGACGGAAAAGCATCGAGGCTGGGCATTCGGATACATTGGCTTCGTGTTCTTCCTGGTGCCCGCAAGTGTACTGGGCATTCAGACGCGGTTCGGTAGCGAATCAACACCTCTAGACCCTCCGGATTTCGATCCCGCGGCCAAGATCGAGGCCGGGGAGGAGATGGAAAAATCGGGGGCGTTGATTAAATAAACGCCCACTATCTGATTAGTCTCTTTGGTCAGCCCTATTATTAGGCTTTTCAATTTGCAGAGTTGGACTAATCGTTAAGCGATGATGCGTTTTCGATTCGTGTGCCTTGTTTTATTGGTCGTCTTTCTATTCACCCTGAGGGTGTCGGCTGGACTGTCCCTGGTTGTAGGTCCCGCATCGGGCTTGTTCAATCCGTTTGGGGTGGCTTTCAATGATGAGGGAGATATGTACATCGCTGAATACGAGGGCGATCGGCTTTGGAAGTTTTCTGAAACCGACGGTCTGGAGAGACTAGGTGAAGATATTCCTTTTAATGGAATGCATAACTTGTGCCGCACCCGAGATGGACGCATCTACATTTCCGATACACGGGCAAACTTGATTCGCATGCTTGATGAGGAAACGGGAAAATTTTCGATCGTCAGCGGAACCGGTAAGGAAGGCTACAATGGGGAGGGCGTCATAGCTGAAGACGCTTTGCTGGCGGATCCGATTTCCATAAGCCTCAGCCCGGATGACTCGCGGCTTTATATTGCCGACATCCGAAATCGCCGTGTTCGCTATATAGATTTGAATACGAACCGAATTCACACGCTTGCCGGGAATGGGAAAACGGGTATCCCTGACGATGGCGCTCAGGCGAATGAGAGCCCACTGCTAGATCCGCGAGCAGTGGCTGAGGATTCAAAGGGAAATGTATATATTCTTTCCCGACGTGGCCATGCCTTGCGCGTTGTTAGAGCTGACGGAAAGATCTACACGGTTGCGGGGTCGGGTAAAGCCCATAAGGGGGACGGGCCGGCGTTGCTAGCCGGATTCAATGGGCCCAAGCATATTTGTATCGATTTGGATGACAGCGTGATCATAGCGGACGCAGAGAACCACTTGATAAAGCGGTATGACCCGAAGCGGAAGTTCGTAGAAACGATCTTCGATCGAGGACCTGATAACACCCCTTTGAGACGTCCGCATGGCGTTTGGGTGCGTCAAGACGGAACGCTGTATTTATGCGATAGCTACAACGATCGGATCTTGAAGCTGGAGCGTTAAGAGAGTGTCCAATAGATCCAAAATTTGTAGGGTCGCTGCTCGCGGCGACCGCTTGAGTAGAGCATCAACTGCTTCTGCGATCGCCACCTCGCGCTGCTTGCATCTGAGGCTGCACCATTTTGCTCATTCCTTATTCAAGATGGTATGAGAGCCTTTAATACGCACAAGGGTATCTAGGGCGGGAGACTTGGCTTAGTGCTCCTCTCAATTCTATTGCTGTACAGCTCGCTCTTTCAAGAGATGGAGGTATTTCCGTTTAAGCAATCTCCAGGCGACAACGAAAAAGGCGGTCAAGGGAATAGCCAGGATCATTCCTAGAATGCCATCGAGGGCGGTTCCCCAGAAGAAAATGGCGATGATAATTACCATGGGATGCAGGCCCGTGGATTTACCCATGATCCGAGGGGTGAGCAAATAGCCTTCGATCATTTGCACGGCGGTGAAAATGGCTAAAGCGAAGATTACTAGCTGCAAGCTCCCCCCATCGCTCTGGAAATAGGCCAATGGCAGTACCGTTCCAATGCCAATGATACTGCCCAAGTAAGGGATGATGTTGAGAAAACCAATGCCCAGTCCGAGAATGATGCCGAAGTTCAACCCGATTAAGGTGAATCCGGTTGCCAGCAAAACGCCCATAATCAGAGCAATCGCGACCTGTCCTCGGAAAAATAGTACGATACTGCCAACAAACTCGTTGATCAGGAAAACCGCGTCGTCCCTCCAGTCGTCTTTCAGAAACGAAAGCTGCTCGTGAATGTCTTTGCTGAGGTCCCGATTGGACTCGAGCATAAAGAACAAGTAGATGGGTATTATTGCCAAACCGGTGCTGATGGCTAAGGCTTTGCCGATGAGCTTGCCGATGCTGTTGATAGCCGATTCCGACGAATGGACGATCGACTCGACGCTGTTTGATAGCGATTCTTGAATACGGGCATAGGTATCGGCTCCCAGTTTCTCTTCGATGAAGGCGACGATCGCCGGATAGCTTTCTATCGCAAGCTCGCGAATCTTATCGATAAAGGTAGGCAAGTAGTTGAAGAATCGTATGGATTGCTCGACTAGCGTCGGAAGGAGGAGGCCTAGTGCCGCCAGCATAGCTCCTGTCGCCAGAGCGTAGAGAATAATTATAGCCCAGGATTGGCTAAGCTTTAGGCGGTCTTGGAATATCTGGACAATCGGGCGAAGCATGAGAGCCAATACGCCCGAAACGGCGAGTGGCCAAAGGACCTGGGCGAATGTGGTGACGAATTCGCGGAAGAGAGCAAAAAGGCCAAGGCAAAAGGCGACGATGATCGTCAAGCTGATGAGAGCCAATGCTGTGCCAATCAGTCGCCATTGATTCGGTGTCAAGCGTCGGGGTGAATCCTCTGAAGGCATGAGTTTGGGAAATACCCATAGGCCGAGAATTGCAACGAGAAATGTAGATTGCGGAGCGAGACGCGCTCGCCTTTGGCATTATTTTGGCAAGTGGCGCAATATCGGCTGAACTCGTTGGTGATAGAAAGGATCATGCTTCCCAAACGTTGCTCGTTCTCCACTCAGTGATGGGCCTCGACAACTTTCTCCATCAGGTAGACTCTATCGATAACCGGTCGAACAGTTCGCTTCTCGATCATCTCCTTCAGTGAGGTGAGCTCTTCTACGGTCTCTCCAGCGAATGCGAAGCCAGCCGATTTGTTAGTGAACGCGATGGTCGCCAAGGAGCGGATCATCGCGGCCACGCGTGGATTGGCGGTAAAGTAGCGACCCCCTCGAGCAAGTGATTGGATGAGCTTGGAATAGGAGCTTTTCGCTACCATATCTGGGATAACGTCGAAGCGCTCCTCCTCTTCACAGTAGGATTGCCGCGTGTAGTCTATGAAGCGATCAATGCCGAGGTCGCTCGGCATTTTCGCTTTGTGGCCTGCGTCGACAACGGTTACTTGGGTTCCGGCGGATCGAGCGATCTGGACACCGTGAATCCCAATGCTTTCCCCGGCCCCGTTGATTAGAATACGCTCGCCGGATTCGATGTTGGCCAGTCGCAGGAAAGGCAAGGCATTCAAGCCTCCCAGCGGTATAGCCGCGGCCTCGTTGAAGTTTAGGATGATAGACATCGACGCGATTGTGTAGTTGTCAGGCAGAGACAGGAATTCGCCATAGGCTCAAAGCCTAAGTTAGCTAGACCCGAATACCTTTTCCCCAATCTGGAACTTCTCGACCGGGGAGCCTTTCGAAACAATTTCTCCCGCGAAGTAGCTGCCAAAGATGGGCCGCTTGGCACGGCGAATTCCTAGGGCGATGCGGGGCGGTAGCCAGAACCGCTTGAATGGAAATCGGAAGCTGCGCAGCTCGCATTCGACCTTGGTTACTTCTGCAGCCCGGACGCGGATAAGGATCTCATTATCTCTGGGCTCTGGAGCGGGGGCTCTTGAATTTGAAGCGTCTCGGGAGGCCCATAACGATGATAGGTGACGGCCTTCATGTAGGGCCGATTTTTCCTCGCGAGTGGTTGCCAAGCCTATTTTGGAAACAGCGATGCATCCAAGCCCGGAATAATTCTCAGAGCGTTTTTATAATATAGCTTCTTCAGAATCTCATCCGGTAATGCGAGTCCGTACATGCGCCAAAAAGCGTGATAGCGCTTGTAGTAGGGAAAGTATTCGTCCGAGGATTCCAGCACGCGAAAATAGGTGGGGAATTCTTCTGGTTTGTAGGAATCCTTTCCGAAGAGAACCCGATCTTGATGCTTCTCGAAGAACCAGTTGGCCATACGTGGCTGACGGCCGAGCTCGGCGATAATCGCCCCTATGCCGACATGCATATTGGGAATTTCATCAAGAACTTTGCTGAGCCGGCCGAGATCGTTGGCCATCCAGCTCATATGAGCGGCAATGAAGTTCGTGTTCGGGTGTTTCTTGAACATATTGTGTTGCTCTTGAATAATTTGCTCCCACGGGGCCGGATCCGTATCCGAACGTTTGCGACGCGGATGCGTTTTCAGTTCAAGCCAACGCTCGTTTTGATTGTCGTGCGGCTGCCAAAACGGCTTGGGATCGGCAGAGTGGATGATCACCGGTATTCCCAGCTCGCCGCATTTCGCCCAAATAGGATCGAGGCGAGGATCGTCCACCGCTACACGTCGTCCATTGACGTCAGTGTTGGATAAACCTAGGCTCTTATAGACTTTGAGTCCCTTCGCTCCATTTTTGAAATCCTCCTCGAGCTGGGCAACGGCTTGCTTGGCCCAGGATCCATCATCGACACCATTGAAATTCAGATTGGTGAAAATGGCGAATCGGCTGGGGTAGGTCTTGGCTACGCTGTTGGCCATGGCCTTCAGTTGCGAACCGCCTCGACCGCTTAGATTAACCATGATGCCCATATTCATGGCATCCATTTCCACGATACGATCTGCGAGATCCGATGGTCCCATGCGCCATTGATGGCTGTGTACGTCGATAAAGGGGAACTTGGCCCGAACGACCGGATTCTCTGGCACGACCAAAGTCGACGGCGGGTCGTAGTTTTCCCAATCCAGGTTCTGCCCGAGCAGAAGGGCGCTTGCGGTTAGAGCGATGATACTAGATCGAATTAGGAGCGTGATTTTCATGGATAGCGGTAGTGGAATAATTGAGTTCAATAAGCGAAATCTGGATTCAAGGTTTTGGGGATAATCGCGTTGGCCTTATGCTGCCACTGATTGAGTTCTCTTAGCAAATCTGCTGCTTTCTCAGGATGGGAGCTCGACAATTCCCGTTGCTCGCCGAGATCATTGCCCAGGTTGAAGAGTTCGACTTTGCCGCTTTCGAAATACTGGATCAATTTCCAGTTTCCTTTGCGAATGACACTGCAAGGGGTCGTTCTCCAATACATGCGATTTGTGCCGTGAATGGGAACCACCAAATTGTATCCATTGCCCTGAAGATAGAGCGGATAGTGCCAAAATATTGCCCGGTCTTCCAATGCGGAATCGCTTTTCAGCAGTCGGACAATGGATTGACCGTCCACCGGTTGATTTGATGGCCCTCGCGCCTCAGCCAGTTCGGCAAAAGTGGGCAAGTAGTCGACTCCCGTGATGGGCGTCTCGCAAATGGAGTTCGTTTCGATTTCGCCTGGCCACACGGCGAACATCGGCACGCGGATACCTCCCTCGTAGAATGCCCCTTTGGCTCCGCGCAAGGGCGCATTCGGCGTCGCTCCCGCGTGTCCTCCATTGTCGGAAGTGAAAATAAATAGTGTATCGTCCGCTATGCCCGCGGATTGTATGGCTTGATAGAGACGCCCAACGTTGGTATCCACAGCCTCGATCATGGCCGCGTAGACGGGATTCCATTCATGGTCCCAGGATCGATCAGCCAGCTTTTGCTTATACTTATCGATCAGTTCTTTCTCGGCCACGAGAGGAGTGTGAACGTCCCAATAAGCTAGATACAGAAAGAAGGGAGCGTCAGTCTTCGATTCGCTTTCGACAAACTCGATAGCTCCATCAGTAAGGGTTCGCGTGGCAGTTTGGTCGTTGTAATATTTTTTAGATAGATCGCCACCCAGCCCGTTGGTATCATTGATATCGAATCCATGTCCATTGGGACCGAGGTGCCATTTGCCAAAGTGGGCGCTGCGATATCCAGATGGCTTCAAAACTTCGGGAATGGTGGTGAAGGAAGGATCGAGTGTTTCAGCTGAAGGGATTGCGGCATCGCCTTTGCTGTCTCCCCTTCGAGGCACGAGGAATTTCATGTTTTCGATCTTGCCTTTGGCTCTGCTGCCCGGGGTCCACATCTGAGTGCGAGTGATGTAGGTTCCGGTCATAATAATGGCCCGGGAGGGCATGCAATTCGACGCTCCGGGATAGGCGTTGGTGAAAACCATCCCTTGCTTGCTGAGAGCATCGAGTTCAGGCGTTTCGTAAAAATGGGCTCCATTGTAGCCGACGTCGCTCCAGCCCAGATCATCGGCGATGACGAACACGATATTGGGCTTGCCGAAAGCGATCGGTAGCGAGCTTATTAGGCTGAGGCAGGCGGCCAGTATTCGGATGTTGGGCAAATGGCTAATCATGCGATGAATCGAACAGCCGAGAGAATGGGCAAATAGCTTCCAGGATCGAGACATTTGCAGTCCTTTTATTGAGGAATTTCCAAAATTAGCGGTTGCTTGGCAGTGGGATTATTGACTGGATAAACGATATATCTACACCCTACTCGGCCTGTTAGCGTCGAAAACCAGAGCAGTTAGCCCAATGAATATTCAAGGAGAAGGAACGAAGGAACATACCTACGACGCGATCGTCGTTGGATCGGGAATCAGTGGCGGTTGGGCCGCCAAGGAACTGAGTGAAAAGGGGTTAAAGACGCTCGTTCTCGAGCGCGGCCGAGACGTTAAACACGGCGACTACCCTACAGCTCACATGGAGCCTTGGGAGTTCGCGGGTCGCGGGGCCAAGAACCAAGAACGGTTGCTTAGGCAGAAGAAACAAGATAGAACGGGGTACACGACGCACCCGGCCTCGGCTCATTGGTTTGTTGACGATGTGGACAACCCCTACTCGGAAGACCAGCCCTTCGATTGGATGCGCGGCTACCATGTTGGCGGTCGCTCTTTGCTTTGGGGGCGTCAATCCTATCGCCTTAGTCAGTTGGATTTTGAAGCGAACGCCAAGGACGGCTTTGGGGTGGACTGGCCCATCCGCTATAAGGATATAGCCCCTTGGTATGACTATGTCGAAAGCTTCGCAGGCATTAGCGGTTCCAACGAAGGGCTACCGCAGTTGCCGGACGGGAAGTTCCTGCCGCCAATGGAAATGACCTGCGTGGAAACCCACGTGCGTCAGAGAATTGAGTCGAGCTTCAACAATCGGACCATGATAATTGGTCGAACGGCCAATTTAACCGTCCCACACAAAGGGCGCGGCACGTGCCAGTTTCGCAATCGATGCATTCGAGGATGCCCCTACGGAGCCTACTTTAGCAGTAATGCATCAACGCTTCCGGCTGGATTCGCTTCTGGTAATCTCACTCTGCGGCCATTTTCCATCGTTAATTCGCTCATCTACGACAAGAAGAAAGACAAGGCCATAGGCGTGCGTATCATCGATGCGGAGACGCATGAGGTTATCGAGTACTACTCGAAAGTGATTTTCCTCTGCGCGTCGGCGGTAGCGTCGACCTTCATTCTTATGAACTCGAAGTCAGACCGGTTTCCTAACGGTTTCGGCAATGATAGCGGTGAGCTCGGCCACAATTTGATGGATCATCATTTTAAGGTAGGGGCCTCCGCGCGATTCGATGGATTCGACGACAAGTATTATAAGGGGCGCCGTCCGAACGGCATCTACATTCCGCGCTTCCGCAACATAGACAAAGCTTCGACGCAGAAGAATTACGTGCGTGGTTTCGGTTATCAAGGGCGGGCGAGCAGAGACAATTGGTCGAGGGGAATAGCCGAACTGGCTCGTTTCGGCTCCGAATTGAAGGCGGATTTGATCGAGCCGGGGCCTTGGCGTTTTGGCATCGGCTCTTGGGGCGAGTGCTTGCCGTACCACGAGAATCGAATGTATCTCAATGAAGATGTGCGCGACAAATGGGGGCAACCGACAGTGACCTTCGATTGCGGATGGAAGGAGAACGAGTACGAGATGCGCAAGGATATGAAGCAGTCGGCGATAGATATGATTGAAGCTGCTGGCGGCAGAGATATCCAGCCATTCGATACGCCCGAAAAGAGTAATCCGGGAAATTGCATCCATGAAATGGGAACAGCTCGCATGGGGAAGAGCCCGAAAACATCGGTTCTCAACAAATGGAACCAGGTTCATTCATCCAAGAATGTATTCGTGACTGATGGGGCCTGTATGACGTCCGCCGCTTGCCAGAATCCATCGCTAACTTACATGGCCTTAACTGCTCGAGCAGCGGATCGGGCGGTAAGCGAACTCAAAAAAGGAAATCTTTCTTAAACGGAGAACCCGATCATGGATAAGAATTCAAAATCTGAAAAATCGATAGTTATGAATCGCCGTGAGGCGCTGAAACGGACAGGATTGCTTTTCGGAGCTACAGCCTTGTCGGCATCGTCGATCACCGGGGCCCTTCACGCTCAGTCTCAATCTGCAACCCCGGGCAGCGCCTTGAAGAATTTCACGGCAGTAGAGGCGGACACCTTGCGAGCTGTAGTTGATCGTATATTACCGAGAACAGACACTCCAGGAGCTTTGGATGTTGGCGTGCCCGAGTATATCGATGTCATGTATGGCGAATACATGACACCGGAGGAAAAGGAAAAATTGAAGCATGGTGTCGTGCAGACGAATGGGGATAGCAGGGTTGCCTATGGAGCCCGCTTTGCCGATCTAGATGGCGAGCAACAGGATGCTGTTCTGAAGGAGCTAGCGGAATCGAATCCGAGCCACATGCGACAATTTCGCGAGCTGGCTCTGACCGGCTACTTCACTTCCGAGACCGTAATGAAAACCGTGCTCAACTACGATTTCATTCCGGGGGTGTGGCAAGGTTGCGTCGACGTATCCAAAGTTGGCAACAAGGTTTGGGCTCACTGAGTTTTGCGATTACTGATCGCGTCTACAATTCCGAACGTCTCGTGGCTTGCCAGGTGATTCCTTGGTTGGTAAGAGGCGATCTCACGCCTACGCTGTTTGGCTACGGCGGCGCAAGCCGAGTGCCCATCCGAGATACAAACTTTGTGGGCGCTTCATGAACAAAGTAGCTACCTATAGTGCCTAGGGGCTTGCTCCGGGATCTTGATGCAGCGATTTGTAGGGAGGAACGGTTCGGTCCTCCACCGATGCAACACTGGAGGATCGAGCCGATCCGCGCCACCTACTTTCCAACGCTTTATCGCCGCACCACCTGAATCAGAGCTTGATTCAGGCGCTGCGTGATTTCGCGGGATTGAGCGGGGTTGGCGAGTGTGTAGAAAACGAGTCCGTAGCGGCCATTGTCTAGGTTGATGTGCATGCTCGCCCGGCTCGAGGCAAGGGAGCCGGTGTGAGAGATTTCGGTCGCTCTTCCATTCTCCTCGCGAATACTCCAGCCGAGACCATAGGGCTGTCCGTTGAAGGGAAGAGATAGGTAGGATGCAAGCGAATCTGGAGCCAAGACGCTGGCTTCTCCAAAACGGCCTCGCTGCAAAATCATGCGAGCGAATCGAGAGCTTTCCTGAACGGTCGAATACAGACTGCCGCCGATCAAAGGCAAACGAAAGGGCTTAGATAGGTGGGGAGTGGCAGGATTAATGCCCTGGTTCAGCGAACCGCTAGCAATATTCCTATCCTCGCGTTTTGGAAAGTAGGTGGTTCGCCGAAATGAAAGCGGTTGGCCGATTCGCTCTTGCAGTATCTCCTCGAAGGAGTTGCCGGTTTGCGCCTCGGCTACGCGACCAAGGATGCAGTATCCAGCGCCGCTATACGCGTACTCGGTTCCCGGTTGCGACAGAAGCGGCTCTTTTGAGATACCATCGACGGATTCAGCCAGGGAGACTCCAAAATCGCGTATCCACCGAGCCTGGCGACGATTCATCCCCTGTTTTTGGGAGTAGATGCCTCCTCGGTGAGACAAAAGTTCGAGTAAATTCGGGGGACGAGAGGTTTTTCCGGTACGAGCTATCTTCGGATGGGAGAAAGCAGGTAGAATTTCCGAAACCGGTGATTGAAGATCCAGTTCCCCCATTTCGACGAGCGATAGGATGACGGCTGAAGCGTAGGGTTTGGAGCAGGAGCCGATACAGAAAAGGGTTTCCGAATTGATAGGCGTTTTGTCGTCGATGGAACGAACTCCGTAATTGCGTT
>CAYOLG010000010.1:34015-38526 GCA_964404745.1 uncultured Opitutaceae bacterium | reverse complement strand
GTTTCCGAATTGATAGGCGTTTTGTCGTCGATGGAACGAACTCCGTAATTGCGTTCGAATACAGTAATGTCGTCTTCGCCAATGTAGACTTGGGCCCCGACGATCTGCCCGTCTTTCATAAGGCGGTCTAGGACGGAATCTATTGGATTGCTGAATACTAACGTAGGAAGGAGAGAACCTAGAAATACGATCGCATTCTGCAGCGAGGAAAGCGGCTTTCTCATCAAGGAAAATTATCTCCTATTCGCTTCAAACTGCTTGCGCGTCTCGCTTATGTACGGATTTTCAGGCATTAGCGTAGCCGGTATAGGGGCTCGCCGGTACTCCTCTCCAGGAGCGTAGTTTTGAGATAGATACGCTAGAATTCGATTCTTGATCTCCTCGCCCAGTTTAGGAAGACCGCCTTTTTCCTCCATCCAGGCGATAATGCTCTTCCAATTGTTTAGCGTGCCGCGTTGCCTGAGAAAAGTTTGTGGCGAGTGGCAAGCGATACAATGGGCTTTCGTTAACTCCCAATCGCCCGTCATTTTCATACCGGTAGCGGGATCGAGCTTGGGCTCCGTTTTGTCCTGCCCAGTCGTCGCAGGAAGGGCCAAGAAAGAGGCTGCTAATAGGGCCAAAATGTACTTTCTCGACATTGTCTGAATCCACTACTATACTGCCTGAACCGCGATCCGGTGACAGGCATTATTTAGGTAGCCCTTCGGGTTCCACCCGGGCAAGACCATGGGTTGGCTTTTTCCTTCAGAATCGGTGGCTCGAGACCAAATCTCGTAATAGCCTTTTTGAGGGAACTTGAACTCTGCCGTCCAACGCTGCCAGGCGAGCCGATTGATTGGCTTAGAGAGCTTTGCCCGTTGCCACGAGGTCCCGAAGTCTATCGAGAATTCTACAGATCTGATGCTTAGGTCGCCTGCCCAGGCGTGCCCGCGGCAAGATAAGGGCCGATCGATTGGATGGCTAATGCCGGACTTCGGATAGGTGACGAGCGACTTTACCGGCATGGATTGAATGATTTCCATGTCTTCATCGGGAACATTGGTTCCCGGAGCGACGGGATATTTTGGAACGCGATACGACTGTCCCTCCATTTTCTCGCCGTCATGTAAGCGATCTCTAATGACGATTTTTCTCACCCATTTACCGCAGGTAGAGGCTGGCCAGCCACCGGTCACGATGCGAAGGGGATAGCCGTTCAGCCAGGGGAGATTCTCCCCGTTAATCTCGAATGCCAATAGCGATTCGTCTTCCAATGCTTTAGCTATGGGCACGCCCCGGGATATCGCGTCTTTGGAGGGATCGCCGGAAAGATGGGTGTCGGCCCCATAGTAGCCGATATATTTGGCGTTGGGTTTGATACCGCAGGTCTCCAGAACTTCCCGCAAACGAATACCGGTCCATAGTGGACAGCCCACTGCTCCTACCGACCATTGGTTGCCGGAGGCGGGCGGATTGAATTCGCTGCGTCCATTGCCCCCGCATTCAATCGTTAGCTGATATGTTCGGTGGCTGAATCGCCGCTTGAGTTCCGCCAAGGTAAAGGTCTGAGGCTTTTCACAGGCTTCGCCTCCAATTTCCAGGGTCCACTCATCAGCATTTATTCGCTCGAGCGGAGGCGGGTGCCCGTTGTTGCGGATAAACAGGCGGTCGGCGGGCGTTACTTCATGGTCGAGCAGATGGGCGGGCGTCTCGGCATTGATCGGCCGGTCATTCAGCACGGTTAGCTCTGGATGTTTGCCGGGCAGTCGAAACGGCTTTGGTGATTGGGCTAAGGCGGCAGGAATGAGCCCCTCAGGCATTTTGTCCCAAAAGACGATTTTTGCCCCGATTACCGCAGACATGGCTGCCAGCCCGGATCTGCCCAGGAATCCGCGCCGCGTCAAAGGGTTGGCTCGGCGACCCCAAAGCAGTTGGTCCGCTCGCTGCGGATTTTCCGTATATAGCTCGTGGATGCCGCGTTCGTCTTTTTCCATGGCAATAGGTCAAAACAATAGAAGCGAGTTAGGCTTATCAAGCGAATTGGAGCTGGCTGGTTTTCTCATTGCCGGGAGCAAAATAGCGCATACTCAATATTAATTGGTGATATGACAGCGTGTAATCCTATTCGTATCGCGGCTGCGCTTTCGAGATTCTTACTATTTTATGGCCTAGTTGCTGGTTTGCTGGGTCCGAAACTGAAAGTCGAAGCTGAGGTGGACAATCAGGAACAGCCGCCGCTCAGATTCGGAGCTATAGCGGACTGCCAGTATTGCGACGCCGATAGTCCGCGACGAAAGTACAGACTGTCGCCGGCCAAACTGCAGGAGTGTATCGCCGATTTCAATTCGCAGGAACTATCGCACGTCGTGCATCTGGGCGATTTTATCGATCGGGACTGGAAAAGTTTCGATGTGGTGGCGCCCATTATGGATGAATCTAAAGCTCCAGTTCGACATGTTTTGGGAAACCATGACTTTTCGGTGGAAGATAGGTACAAAGATCGCGTGCCAGGCCGACTAGGACTAGAAAGCCGCTACTACAGCTTCATTGTCGGACAGTGGCGATTTATCGTTTTGGATTCCAATGATGTCAGCCTCTATGCCTACCCGAAAGGGTCACGGAAATATAACGAGTCTTTGAATACGTATCAATCGCTGGGCGCAAATCTGCCCAAATACAATGGGGGCGTGGGAGAGACTCAGCTTAATTGGCTCGAAAATGAATTGTCGGACGCGGGAAGAATGGGGCAGCGTGTTATCTTGCATAGCCACCATCCTGTCTATCCACCGGGTTCCCACGTCGTTTGGAACGCAGAGGAGGTGATTAGCCTTTTGGAAAAACATGAATCCGTGACTGCCTATATTAATGGCCACAATCACCGAGGCGCCTACGGCTTTAAAAAGGGTATCCACTACGTCACCTTAAAGGGAATGGTCGATACAGAAGAGACGGCTTATGCGGTTATTTCGATTTACGAAGATAGGATTGAAGTGAGAGGCAAGGGTCGCCAAGATGAGTTGCTGCTGGAAATCGGAAAGCCTTAAGCAGGAGAGCTTGAAATGATGAATACAGATTTGATTGGATGTCTACGAAGGATGTTTTTGTTTGCCTTCGCGATTATGTCTACCTGGGCTGCGGATTTTCGGGAAGTGTCCTTCGACACGGATGACGGGGGGAAGATTTACGCCAATCTCTATGGCGATGGAGAACACGCTGTCGTCCTGGCCCATGGAGCGGTTTTCGATAAAGAAAGCTGGCATGAGCTAGCTTCTAAAATGGAAAAGAAGGATCTGAGCGTATTGGCCATAGACTTTCGAGGTTACGGCAAAAGCAAAGCAGGGACGAAAGGAAAAACCTTGGAGCTGGATATTCTGGCCGCGATTGATTATCTGAAAGCGAATGGCGTCGAAAGGGTCTCTCTTCTAGGAGCCAGTATGGGTGGCGGGGCTGTCGGGCGAGCGTTAGTCGCATCCGAATCGGACGCGGTAGATCGCGTAATCCTTCTGGCGGCGGTACCCGTGGACTCGCCAGAAAAGCTGAAAGGAGATAAGCTTTTCATCGTCAGCGAAGGCGATCGCCTCGCCAAAGCGACTCGAGAGCAGCGCAAAAAGGCTCCGGGTCCCAAGCAGTTGAAAATCTTGCCCGGAAATGCTCACGCCCAACACATCTTCAAGACCGATCAAGCAGACGTCCTCACAGAACTGATACTGAGCCACTTGACGAAATAGTCGCATACTAAATTCGATTCAATGAAAGCGTTACGATTCACCATCTTTCTAGTTCTGCTAGCGCCATCGGCAAGCCTTGTCGCCGATTCGCATGAGCGCCCGAACATCGTTTATATCATGTCGGACGAATTGGCCTACTTTGAAGTTTCCTACATGGGGAGCGAAAAGCTTAAGACGCCGCGGATCGACCGTATGGCCAAAGAGGGGATACGCTTCGATCGGGCCTATGCCGCTTCACCGGTCTGCGCACCCTTGCGCTGCAATCTCTTGACAGGCAGACACGCGGGGCATGCATCGGTACGGGTTAACGATGGAGGCACTCCGCTCCGGGCTGACGAAGTGACGGTAGCCCAATCTCTCAAAGACCGTGGTTACGCAACGGGAGGGTTTGGAAAATGGGGAGCCGGAGGTCGTGGGTCGACGGGCGTCCCAGAAAAGCACGGATTCGATGTGTTTTTTGGATACTATGATCAAGTGCATGCCCATACGTTTTATCCTCCTTATCTGGTCCGAAACAGCGAAGAGGTGGTTTTGCCAGGAAATCGAGGAGGTCGCAGTGGCCAGACCTATTCCCACTACAGAATAATGGAGGAAGCCTTTGACTTCATTCGCGACCATAAAGATGAGCCGTTTTTCTGCTACCTGCCCATAACGCCGCCTCACGGGATGTATGATATTCCTAAGGACGACCCTGCTTGGAAGCTCTACGAAAATGAAGCCTGGATTAGCGATCCAGAGGTTTCCCAGGATGCCAGAAACTATGCGGCAATGGTGACGATGACCGATCGCCATGTCGGCGAAACG
>CAYOLG010000010.1:0-33915 GCA_964404745.1 uncultured Opitutaceae bacterium | reverse complement strand
GGTGTTGCTCGGAGGACCGGGAGTAGATGACACCCCCTACAATCACGATATTTTCTATTGGGAGTATCGTGATCAGTACGCCGTGCGATCCGGTCCGTGGAAAGCGATCAAGCCAGGCAAGCACAAGTCCTGGGAGCTTTACCAAGTTGAGGAGGACCCCAGTGAAACTAAAGATCTTTCGGTTCGGAGCCCGCAAAAGCTGGTAGAATTGATCGCCCTGGCTAAGGCCGCCCATGAACCGGCTCGACCGGGCGTCTTTTCGGATCCGGAAAGAAAAGATCATGAGAGGGATCGATGGGCGAAGTGGGGAACGAGCGGAGAGGGACCACCACCACGGAAAAAGTAGTCTCTCTAGCGAATCTGTGGTATTGCAATAAGCCCGGCGTTCCTTGAGCCTCGGGGGATGAGACCCTTTTTTGCTACGTTAATTCTTGGGGCAATCCTTTCGATCTCGGCATCGTTGAGAGGAGCGGATCGCCCGAATATCGTTTTCATCTTTACCGATGATCACGCTCCCCATGCCATCGGGGCCTACAATGGCTGGCTGAAGTCAGTCAATCCCACTCCGAATATCGATAAGTTGGCCGCGGAAGGCATGCTTTTCGTCAATAGCTTTTGCACGAACTCGATTTGCGGACCCAGCCGAGCGGTTATCCAGACGGGAAAGCACAGCCATAAGAACGGGTTCATGAACAATGGGAACACCTTCGATTGGAATCAGCAAACATTTCCCAAACTGCTGCAGAAAGCGGGCTACCAAACCGCGATCTACGGAAAATCTCACTTGAAGGGGCACCCGCAAGGCTATGACAGTTGGGCGGTGCTGCCCGGCCAAGGCCTCTACTACAACCCGGATATGATTACCCCTGATGGCCAGGTTACCATAGAAGGTTATTGCACGGACATCGTAACTGACATGGCGGTCGAGTTTCTCAAGGAGGGTCGTGACGAGAGCAAGCCCTTCATGCTAATGGTCCAACACAAGGCGCCTCACCGAAATTGGATGCCGGCTCTGCGACATTTGAATCTCTACGATGATATCGAGATCCCAGAGCCAGCCACGCTTTTTGATGATTACCGGGACAACGCTCCCGCCGCTCGCTACCAAGAACTGGAGATCGATCGCCATATGCACATCAACTACGATCTTTTTCTGGACCTGACACCTGACTTTCCGGATTTGCCCATCCAGACAGACAAATCCGCTTGGAGAAATCTCCAGCGCATGACGCCTGAGCAAGTCAAAGCTTGGCGGGCGGCCTACGAACCCAAAGATAAGGCGTTCCACGAAGCCAACTTGACCGGCAAAGATCTCGTTCGCTGGAAATATCAGCGCTATGCCAAGAATTATCTGCGCAGCGTTAAGGGAGTCGACGAAAGTGTGGAGCGGCTCGTTGATACTCTCGACGAATTGGGCTTGGACGATAACACGATCGTTATCTACTCTTCCGACCAAGGTTTCTATATCGGCGACCACGGTTGGTACGACAAGCGCTGGATGTATGAGGAGTCGCTCAAGATGCCGTTCATTGTTAAGTGGCCGGGAGTCGCCAAACCGGGTTCGAGAACGACCAAGATGGTTCAGAATTTGGACTATGCGGAGACGTTTCTCGATATCGCCGGAGCTCCTATCCCCAGCGATATGCAGGGAGTTTCGCTCGTCCCGCTTTTAAAGGGAGAGAACCCGTCCGATTGGCGCAATTCGATCTACTATCACTACTACGAGTATCCCAGCGTGCACATGGTGCCGCGCCACAACGGCATTCGCACCAATCGCTACAAGCTGATGCATTTCTATCAGTTCGACGAATGGGAATTCTACGATCTTCGCTCGGATCCGGATGAATACAATAACCTGTATGGAAATCCTGAGTACAAGAATCTGATCAACCGAATGAAGCGCGAGCTGAAAGGCTTGGTGGAAAAATACGAGGACGACAGCGACATGTCCGTCAAGCCCAAGTCCTGGCAAAACGAAGTGCGCGGCATCGTCTCGAATTAGATTCTCCAAGGGTAGGGAGGACTGGCCTTAGCCTGAGTTTCGTCGAAGGGCTCGGTCCTCCTCCGCCATCCATCGTAGGAGCGGCCCACGCTCTGCACGTCTGTATCGGTTTAACTAGATACGCCGATTGTTTGCTGTAGGAAGCTCTCTTGCGAGCGATCGTTTCCTTGGAATAGACGCTCTTTGATACGCTCGCTACGGGGGCCGAGATATTGATCCATTCCGGCCTGGGATCAACGCTCTCCGTTACCGGCTCCGGCCGCGAGAGCGGATTGATTCTAGTTCGGTCTCCAATCGTGAAGCGATTTCCGGATTGGAATCTATCAGGTTCCGGGTTTCCGAGGGATCGGACTGGAGATCGTAGAGTTGATAGGGTTGTTCGAAGGGCGCGCCTCGTGGGTTCTGGCGCCCTCCGGATCCGTTGCCCGCGATCAGTTTCCACCTTCCCTCTCGAATGGCGAACATGCCTGAGCTGGAATGGTGTATTACGGGGGCTCGTTGCCAATCACGAGAACCCTTCATTAAAGATATGAGCGAGAAACTGTCTTCCGCTTCATTGGATCTCAGCGATCGCGAATGCATCTCCGCGAAAGTGGCAAACCAATCGGTATGGGTAATCGTCTCGTCGCAGACGCTTCCCGACTCAACCACTCCTGGCCAACGTACGAACGTGGGTACTCGGTGGCCCGCTTCGTAGATATCCGCTTTGGTGCCTCGCCAAATGTAGTTGGACTGATGGTTCTCTGCATAGTAGCCGAGCGCTCGAAAATCCTGAATATGGTCGGCTTCGTCATCATCCAGGCGATACATGAAGGATCCATTGTCGCTTGTGAAAATGAGTAGAGTATTTTTCCTGGCGCCCGAGGCTTCCAGAGCGGCGTCAATTTGGGCTACGACGTCATCTACCTGCATAACGAAGTCCCCGTAGATACCGTATTCAGACTTTCCCTTAAACGCGCTGGTAGGCAATACGGGTTTGTGCGGGGCGGTGAGCGGGAAGTAGAGAAAAAAGGGCTTCTCTGCCTGGCTGGATTCCTGGATGAACGAAACCGCTTTGCCAGTGAAGACATCGACAACCGCCTCGAAATCGAAGTTGGGAGCTTTGGGACCCCCGCTAATGATCGTTATGTTGTGTTCCGTGCGTGGTATAAATTCCGTCGCCGCCTCGGTAAAACGGTCGCCCTCGATGTAAGCGTAAGGGAACATATTGAGCGAACCGGTAATCACATAGCTGTAGTCGAATCCGTAGGACAATGGGCTATTCCCGATTGATTTGCTATAGTCGACTCGATCGATTCCCTCGACTAGCTCATACTTTCGGTCGCCGGGAACAGGATTTCCCTTCGAATCGCGGAAATCCATACCGAGATGCCACTTGCCGATACAGGCAGTGGTGTATCCTTGATCTCGAAGCATGTCGGCGATGGTCGTCCTGTTCGGATCAATCAAGGAGCCATCGATGCCCCAGAGGACTCCGCGTTCCAAGCGCGTACGCCAGCAATAGCGCCCGGTGAGGATTCCGTAGCGGGTTGGTGTACAGACCGCTGATGACGAATGGGCATCGGTAAAGCGCATGCCCTCGGCGGCCAGGCGATTGATAGCCGGTGTGGGAATGCGAGAACCTGGATTGTTGGCCTGAACGTCGCCGTATCCAAGATCGTCAACTAGAATAAAAACGATGTTGGGCTTGCGCATTGCTGTAGCTGAGCGCGCGGGTGGCTGTAGGATTCCGATAAGCGACACGAGCGTGGCGATTAGGAATATTCGGAGTCCGATTGTCGGCATGCAGTTCATGAGATGGATTTTTGTATGAGAATCCCCTTTGGTGAGGCTAATTGCTCGTCTGGAAATCAGGATGGCGTCGTTTTCGCTCGGCTTCCAATCTCGTAATGACCTCTTGAGGCACGCGTTCCCAATCCTTGGGATGGCTGATTACGGGAGCATTCGGGTAAATTGAGCCGGTGGCTCGCTGAGAGGATCCAGGACGCATGAATTCGCCCAGCTCCCGACGGGCTTGCTTGGCCAGTCCGAGAATTTCCGATACAATCTCCGGATTGGAGCTAGCGATATTCCGGTTCTCGCCCGGATCGCTATGCAGATTGAACAATAATGGTTGATCGAATTGCGAAACGTCCTTGTTGCGGTCCCAAAAGGGGATCTGTTTTTCCTCTCGTGGCAAATGCAGCTTCCAGTCGCCCATGCGAACCGCTTGAAGATTCTCGCAATTGTAGTAAAAGAAAGGCTCGTTGGCTGATCGGCTTAAGGACTCTCCGTTGAGCAAAGGCACTAGGCTCTCCCCGTCGAATATGCGATTTGAAGGCAACTCGGCTCCGATGATCTCCGACAATGTAGGAAATAGGTCCATCGCGTGAATCTTTTCCTCGGATACGGCTCCCGATGGGATCTTGTCGGGCCAACTTAAGATAAACGGTACTCGATGCCCCCCTTCGAAGGTGACGTATTTCGTTCCTCGATAGGGCTGGGCGTATTCATTTTTCGTGGGTCCGTTGTCTGAGGTGAATACGACGATCGTGTTTTTGGCGATGCCCGCCTCCTCGAGAGTCTGCATCATTTCGCCCACGCTCCAGTCAAGCTCCTGCATGATGTCGCCGCGGACGCCATCATCGGATGATCCAGCGAAATCGCTTCCCGCTTCGTAGGGCGTGTGCGGATAGTTGTGGGCATAGTACAGAAAGAAAGGGGTTCCTTGTTTGGCGTTTTGGCGGATGATTGAAACAACCCGTTCCGTGTAGAGTTCCGTCAATTTATCTAGGGGTGTCTCGGCGAAGACTTCTTCGTCGTCATCGTAAAACTTAGGCGAATGGGCGTAGTTACAGGGCATTCCATAGTAGTGATCGAAGCCCTGCTTCCTCGGCAGGAATTTCGGTTCCGTTCCGAGATGCCACTTTCCGACAATGTACGTTTGGAAATTCCGCTTTTTGAACTGTTCAGCGAGAGTGATCTCATCTGGGTGCAGTCCCAAAAACCAATGCTGATCTCGGTTTGGGTTGATCCCCATATAGAGGCCGGCTCTCTGCGGATAGCCACCGGTTAGAAAAGCGGCCCGAGAGGGTGAGCAGATAGATGCGGCGGTATGAAAGTCGGTGAAGCGTATTCCATTCGCCGCTAGCTGGTCGATGTGCGGTGTATTGACTTTTTGGGCTCCATAGCAGCTGACATCCGAATAGCCTAGGTCATCCGTCAGCATAAAGATGACATTGGGAGTTCGGCCATCCTCGACCGCTTGGCAGATGATTAATGGGCAAATAAACAAGGTAGTAGCCGCGATCGCGATTTGTCTAAGTAGCGATGGGGATAGTAAAGGCAAATGGCTCTTCATATTAGTGAATTTTAGGGGTTTGATTGCCGCGGGACTATCTTCTTTTTCGGGGTTTGGGCGGGACCATTTGCGAGATTTCGGGAAGAAGCGCTTTGAGAGTCCTGATGGTAGCTGCGTATTCTGGGTTTTCGATCTGATTGGTCCATTGATGCGGATCTTGGGAATAATCGTAAAATTCTTCCTGACCAGGTTCGTAGCGAGTATAGCGGAATTCCTCGGTTCGTATACTAATGTACCGGTCGTAAAGCGCTGAAATGGCGGTGCTTTTCCAGGTGGCTTTTGGATTCCGGAGTAAGGGGACTAATGATCGCCCATCAACATAGTCGGGTGTGTCCAGCCCGCAAATTTCGGTAAGAGTCGGATAAACATCCTGCAGCGAAACGAAACGCTCAGACTCTCCTTTAGCTATAGTAATCCCGGGAACGCGGAACATGAGCAGGCAATGGGTGGCCTCCTCCCAAAGCGTGCCTTTCTGCCAATGATTCTTCTCGCCGAGGTGAAAGCCATGGTCGCTCATGAGAATGACAAGCGTGTTACGGCCATAGGAACTCGCCTCTAAAGCGTCTAAAACGCGACCGATCTGAGCATCCGCGTAAGAAGTCGTGGCCAGGTAGGCCTGAACGCCCTTTTTCAATAGATCCTGTTTAAGGACGTCTTCAACGAATCCGCGTTTTCCCTCCGCTACAGCGCGTCCAAGTGGCGGAATATCGTCCAAATCATTTTCGCGTATCTCGGGAACGATGACTTCATTCAGTGGATACATGTCGAAATATTTCTGAGGAACATACCAGGGCATGTGCGGATGAAAGAGACCGCAAGCGATGAAGAAAGGTTTGTCATGCTTTCTTTCGAGCTGCCGAATCGCCGCGTCAGCATAAGTCGTGTCTCCCATATCTTGCTCGTCTAAGTGAGTCGGACCCCAGTCATGCTCGCCTCTAGAAACGGGCGTGAACGGAGCGCTGGGCGGAATGGGATCCCGTTTATGGGCTATGCGATCATCCCAAACTCCGCGTTCTCCCCACCCATGACTTATTTTCCCGTAGGAGGCGAGGTAGTAGCCAGCATCTTTGTAAAGCTGCGGAAGGAATGTTGCCAGCTCTAGAGCGGCGCTTTGCTCCGTTTGCAGACCATTGTCATAAATGCCGGATTTCCATGGGCTGACTCCTGACCAGAGCGCGGTTCGCGATGGTGAACAAAAGGGACTCGCGGTGTAAGCCCTCTTAAAGAGGACACCGCTGTTCGCCAAACGACGGATGTTTGGAGCCATGACTTTACCTGCGTAACGATTAGGGTCCTCCAATAGCCAGGTGTTCAAGTCGTCGATCATCAGTACGAGGACGTTGAGCTTCTCGCTAGCGTTGCTGGAATGACCGAAACCAAGTGTGGCTAGGAGTAGTATTACACAGCGGAGGAGTCGGGGCATTGGTGAAGAGAATCGGTTACTTTGGCAGAGAAGACAATTCGGATCTTCTTTCATGGAATGACGAAACCAGGTATGGGGCGTCGGCCAAGACGATTTAGGTAGCGGTCGATCTCCGAGCGACCATACTATTCCCGAATGATGGGCGCTCGGAGATCGCCCGCTACCCATTCTCGACAGATGATAAAGCCTTACCGGCTGCGCAGTTTCGACAGAAGTCTAAGCAACTCGATATAGAGCCAGATCAGCGTGACCAGGAGGCCGAAAGCGCCGTACCACTCCATATATTTAGGAGCTCCACGCCTAGCCCCATTTTCGATGAAGTCGAAGTCGAGGACGAGATTCAGAGCGGCGATTACCACGACGAATAAACTAAACAGGATCCCGATCGTGCCGCTCCCATGAATGAAAGGAATGGATACGCCGAAAAAGCCGAGGACAAAGGTCACTAGATAAATAAGAAATATGCCTCCGGTGGCAGCTACGATGCCCAGCTTGAAATTTTCCGTAGCTTTGATCAATCCTGAGCGATAAGCGAAGAGTAGGGCGAAGAGTGTACCGAAAGTCAGGAGTATCGCTTGAAAAACCAGTCCGGGAAACTGCATCTCGTAGAACGCAGAGAGGATTCCTAGAAGAATGCCTTCCACGGCTGCGTAAATAGGAGCTGTGATCGGAGCCGCCGTCTTTTTGAATACGGTGATCATGGCGATGATGAAACCTCCAATGGCGCTTCCAATGAGCCATGGGTAAAGGGCTCCCGGGTTTACTACGCTATAAGCTCGATCCCAACTGAAGATGGCGGTGAACATGAGGATGCACAAGAGAATGCCGGTTCGGTTAACCGTGCCGTTGATGGTCATGACATCGCCTGCCACCGATGGCCTGAGGTCGAACGCCTTGTCGTTAAGAGCTGGATTGGAGGTTCTCATAATTTTGGGTTGGCTATGGTTTGTTTTACTGAATGGTTATTAAACTTCAAGATTTTCGCTAATCGAGCTAGCGGCATTGGGCAAGAGCGTGCCTACGTTCGCGGAAATTTGTAGGGTTCGCGCTTGCGCGATACCGAAAGCGCGAAAAGCGCGATTAAGCCAAATCTTAAGCATATACCCTTGTAGAAACTCGTCGCGAATTCCATCAAACAGCGCTATTCCCCAAAATGCTTGTCGGCAAAATCTAAATACCGTTCCCAGTCGTAGAGAGTAACATCGTGTTTCCCCGTACGATAATGGTAGCCTACATGGCCCCCGACGGGCGTATTCAATGGCGGCTGAGTTTCGGCGCCCACGCCGTCTAATCCGAACAATTCGTAGACTGGGCTAGCAGCCTTGGCGGAAAGGAACTCGCCATTGGGGTCGGCCCATTGATCCTCTAGGGCGCTAGCGACGTAAACGGGGCGCGGCGCCATGAGAGCGATGAGCTGATGTTGATCGACGGGTATGGCGGCTTCGTTGTCGTTGTAGGTCTTGAAGGTCCGATTGAACCAATGGGGAAAACTGGTATTGATACGAGCGACGGTTTCTCCGAAAGCCCGTCGGCTCAATGCGGCTCCTCCACAGCCGGAATTGTTGGAAATGGTGATACCGAAGCGCTCATCGGTGGCTCCAGCCCAGAGCGAGGTCTTTCCTAAACGCGAATGGCCGATTAAAGCGATGCGCTGGGTGTCGATGGCGCTGTCAGTTTCCAGGTAGTCGACAATGCGGCTCAGAGCCCAGGACCAAGCTGTGATGGCGCTCCAATCTTCGAGAGGCAAAGGATTGCCCTGCTCATCAGTCTTGTAGTGAGAGCGAATGCCGTCTTTCCAGCCTCTTGCGTGATCTGGCTCGATGTCTCCATAGTAGGCGGTGGCCAAGGCATAGCCGCGCTCGAGAATGCGTTCGACGGGCCAGCGATTCGAGCTTTTGCCTCGAGCTTCATCCGTAGCCTGATGGTTAACGTTTCCGTTGGTATCAGTCCGCATCCAGGTAGTAGACAGATGAATGCCGGGATCGGTATGGATCGTGTGGTTCCCGTTGAAATTGTATCCAAGAAATACGGGCGCCTTGCCGTCCACGGAATTCGGAATGTAGAGGAGCACGTGGACGGCTTGCCGGAAGGCATCCTCATCGAATCGAATGGTGATTTGCTTGCGCGTGGCTTTTCCGCCCAATGCATACATCGATTCAGAGGTGACCGTGTAGATCGGGTTTGCCGGCGGGGCGGGCCGGCGTCCATAGACGTGATCCTCGAACAAGGCCAGGATCTCCGGGCGGCGTACATTCTCCCATTCGCGGGGCGAGGCGATACGCTTTCCGCTTTCGGAAATGAGGGGATCGGGAAGTTGGTACGAGGGAACCTTGGCCTCGTCGTAGTTGAAACCGGGTCGTTGAGCCATGGCGCAGGAGAATGATAGAACTATAATGCTTAGCGATAGCAGGGATTTAGCAGAGTAGGTTTTTGGGCGCATGGGGAAAGAGTAGGGACCTTGTAGGATCAAAACAAGCGCTGAAGACTTTCTTTATCGCAGTCGCGAGGACTAAGAGTTGCGATCGGTTTTAGAGTTTAATGGCGTCCTGAACAGCGCCATCGCCAATGCATTTTCTCGAGCTCGGGTTACATCCGGGCTTCGATCATGGCCGCAACTTCGGCGAAGCCTCGCTGGCGGGCGAAAGTTGCTGCCGTTTCCCCATCGACGTCTTCCGCTTTTGCGTTGGCTCCGTTGTTGAGAAGATATTGCACCACGTCGCGATGCCCTTCCGCGGCTGCGAACATCAAGGGCGTCCAGCTCTCATGGGAATCGATATCATTGACATTGGCTCCTCGGCGATGGAGGAGCGTCACCAGCTTTAGATTGGGCCCCGTACAGGCGAACATGAAGGCAGTACGATTGGTGGAGTCGCGCAGGTCCACACGGGCTCCCGCCTCTAATAGACGCTCGGCGATTTCGGTATGTCCATTAAAGGACGCTAGCATTAAAGGGGTGCGCCCGTTCTCGTCCGTCAAATCAGGATTGATGCCGGCTTCCAGGGCCAGGGCGATCGCTTCCACATTTCCGTTTAGAGCCGAATCCATTATGAATTCGATTGGGATAGGCGGAAGCGCTTCAACAGGAGCGTTGCTCGAGGTTGAGATTGATGGTGAAGTTGCTGGAGCTGAACTAGCGACGTCGGATGCGGGATTTGGCGAATCGCTACATCCGAATAGCGAAAAAAGGGCGATAAAGGCGAGGAGTTTGCTTAACTGGGTCAACGACATTACCCCATGACTCGGGAAACTGGGCGAAAACGCAAATCAAAGATTTGGGAAACAGATTTGTGGAGACTGTTTGCAAAAAGTAGAATAGGTATCCTGCCTGTTTTGGACACAGGCCAGTCGCCGCTCACAAGCTATGCCCGGTAAGACTGGAAGCCTTTGCGACGATTGATTGCGGTCTGAAACTGTTCTCACTGGGTTTTCTTCTCCTTCATGGCCTTGTCGAAGAACTCGGTCAAGATGTCCAAAGCCGGGTTGAAAAATGGGTGGGAGGACCAAAAGGGATGGGGACCGTCCTTGATGACGTGGGATTCGTGATGGATGCCAAATGTATCCAATTTTTTGATCATGCTAGAATAGCGCTCGCCGGGTCGGTCGAACTCGCCGTCCATGAATAGCATAGGTGGCGCGCGTTTGGATACATGGGTTATGGGGGAGGCATCGATGTAGTTCTGCTTGGCGGTTGCCCAACTGCCTCCCATGAATGTCATCATCCGCCGACGTGGGTCTTGTTTGGCAGACCGTTGGGACTCGCCATCGGTCAAGTCCATGCTGCCAGCCATGACCACGCAGGCCTGAATGGCTGGCGAGTAGGATGCGTAGGGTCCGTCGCTTTGATTGAGTTTGCGGGAATAGCCGCTGGTCCCCAGCAAGCCGGATAAATGGCCACCTGCCGATCCTCCCACGGATCCAATACGATCGGGATCGATGCGGAACGTTCGAGCGTTGGCCCGAGCCCAGCGTACCGCTGCTTTGCAATCCTGAATAGCAGCCGGAAACGGAGCTTCCCCCGAAAGGCGATAGAATATATTGAGCGTAACATAGCCTCGCTCGGCAAGTTGCTGGGCCATGGCGGTGTAGCTGCTTGGGTCGCCTTTGTACCAGCCGCCTCCATGAATAAAGATAACCGCGGGCAAGGGACCTCTGTCATCGCTGGGCCGATACAAATCTAGTGTGAGCTCGCGGTCGCCGTACTTGGCATAAACCAGGTTTTCATAGGCATTCACGTTCTCTGGCAAGGTAGTGGTAACTCTCGTGGGTCGCGCAGCCGGGGGAGTCGTTGGGGGAGCTTTGACGGATGCTCCATAGACTTCGATCCAATCGATGCGCGAGCTCGATCTGCTACCTGCTCCGGGCTTTTGATCAGTGAAGCCGATTTGCTCGACTTTATCCAACGAGGGCGTGTCGACCTTCTCCTCGGCAACGGCTTTGATGACGCTGAAGTGCCTCCAAGCGAGATCCGAGATTCGAAATTCATGTTCGTGCCACTCCTGCCCGGCATCGCTTTGCTCGCTAATGTACCAGCGCTCTCCGGGCAATTTGACGAGCAAATGCAGGGCATGGTCGCCGCTTTGCCGACTTCGCCATTGTACTCTGGCATCTGGGCCGGAAAGATCGGCCAGGTAGCCCGTTTTTCTGAGAGAGAGACCCCAGCTCATCCTACATTGGCCGGACCAAACATAGAAGGGATCATTTGGGATGTCATCGTGGTGGGACTTCTTGATGCCAAGCTTGCCAGGGCCATGCGCTTCCATCCGCAGTTTTGCATTTCCCACATGTTCAGGCGTGATCGGCAATGCGGCGGGAATCTCTTTCCAATCCTCCCGAAAGTAGAGTTCAGCGGCTTGGGTGGAAAGGCAGGTGAAGGCCAAGATTAGGGCGCTGGTGTTAAATTGGAGCATAGGCTAGTTGTTTCGAATTGATACGAATAGTCATGAATTAAATGGTAGGGAGGACCGGCTCGGTCCTCCAAATTCAGATGCATAATGATGCTATTGTAGGTTTATCCCACGTATTGAATCTGAACGATTTTTGCTGGGTTAAACCGCTCATACAATACCAAACCTGACGGAGGACCGAAACGGTCCTCCCTACCATCATCAGATCAATCCTACTTCGACTGGAAAATCGAGCTTTGCGTGGCCGCATGGATGAGGGAACGGAAGCCATAGTTGTCGTCCTGAGCGTCTTCGACGATTTGGTCGATCTCGCGCCGATCAGCAAATTCTATGCTGGCTCCCGTAGAATAGGTGAGGAGCTTCTCCACCATATTGCGGGCGATTTTTTCCGGGTGGGCGAGGACCATCGCTTTAAATCCGTCGATATCGCTGAAAGCCTCGCCATTGGGGAGCTCGTAACTCGGGTCGACTTCAGGCCCTTCCATCCATCCGCCTATCTCTGGAAGGGCTCGATAATGTTGTCTCCAACCTCCAATGACATCGTAGCTCTCCAAGGCGAATCCCGGAGGGTCGATTTTTTGATGGCAAGCCATGCAGTTTTCCGTGGAACGATGTTTATCCAGTTGCTCGCGGATGGAAGTCGCGCCGCGGATGTCGGGTTCGACGGCCGGTACATCGTCTGGGGGCGGTGAAATGTGTTCCCCCAGCACTCGTTCCAGAAGCCAAACGCCTCGAATGACAGGTGAGGTGGTGGTTCCATTGGCGGAAACTTTGAGGATGCTACCGTGCGTGATAATCCCGCCGCGCCGGTGGCTAGGCATTAAAGGAGTTTTCTGGTATCCGTTTCCATAGACGCCATCGATCCCGTAGTGCTGAGCGAGGCGTTCGTTGAGCATGGTGAAGTCGGAGTCGATAACGTTGGCTACGCTTAGGTTTTCATCGATCAATTCCCTGACGAAAGCCCGGGTCTCGCCGAGCATCGAGTGCTTTAGAATAGCATCGAATTCCGGGTAGAGTTTGCTGTCCGGCGTGGTGAAATCGATTTCGATCAGATCGAGCCAACTGTCGGTGAAATTCCGGATAAACGCCTCCGATTTTGGATCTTCGAGCATCCGATCCAGCTGGCGTCGGAGAGTGCCGGGATTAGAGAGGGTTCCTGCATCGGCTAGATCCAGGAGCTCTTGATCGGGCATGGAGCTCCAGAGGAAATAGCTGAGTCGAGACGCTATACTGAAGTCATCCAAGTGGCCGGTTTTCTCTGTGAAGTAGAGAAAGCGGGGAGAGGTTAATAAGGCTCGGTAGCCGGTGCGCAAGGCTTCTTCAAAACTGGCTCCTTGCCGGAGTTTCGATTGGGCGAAATCGATATAACGGGCAATTTCGGTATTAGAAACCTGGCGACGGTAAGCCAGATTAGCGAAACGAATCATGAGACGCTTTAAATCGTTCTGAGGATCTGTGGATAGGACTCGCCCATCTTCGAACGGGAGGTCGCCGAATAGCCGATGACGAAGCTGCTCTTGGTCCATGCCCTTGTAGATGCGCTCGATTTTCACCCATTCCATGGCGCAGGCAGGCGTATCAGCAAAGGCTTCCCCGCTTTCGACATACTTCACGGAGACCGTTTTCAAGGTGTGGTCACCAGGCCGCATTTCCAGTTTGTGCCCGGCTTGCATCCAGGTTTCGAAGGTAAAGTTTTGCGGCTCAGGCATGGCTTGGAAACTGCCGACCCAGAAGAGCGTGGGGGCCGACGCGGCGGCCACCCCGCTGCGAATCTGGGTCCAGACACCACGCCCCGGTGGCGGATTGAGGGCCTTGGCCCGTACAGTGATTCGGTACCAGCCATCTTCATCAACTGTGGTTGGTTGCATGCGGCCTTGATAGTTGCCTGATGTCAGAAACGAAAGCGCATGACCTTCATGCAGGTGAGGCCCTCGTCCGTTTTTACGGGTTTCCGGATTCCAGGTAACCTCCTCGGGAAATAAGGTCCGAGAGAACAACGGTTTCTTGTGGCGAGCCCGAGAGAAAGCCTCGTCTAGAGAAAGGTCGATGCCTTCCAGATATTTTTGCAGCAAGTGATGGGATATTTGCTGAGCTTCGGCGATATTGCTGAAACCGTCCTGGGAGGAATCCTCAGGGAGATTTTCTTTGATGGGGATGTCGACGCCTAGGAGATCGTGAATCGTATTTTCAAATTCGATACGATTTAGGCGCCTAGACCTTACTCGACCGAGTTTGGATTGAACCTTGGCGGACTCGGTGTGAAGGGCATCCTCGAAGCGGCTCAAGAAGCCGGCTCGCTCGTCATCTCCAACCAAACTATCCTCCGGCGGCGGCATCTCGCCGTCGCGAACGCGATCGTGGGCTAGAGCCCAGAGCGTCATGGCGGCTGCATTGTCGGGATCGAAGGGAAGGGATGTCAGGTCCAAGCTGCCTTTGCGATCGACCTCGTTGTGGCATTCATAGCAATTGAGATCCAGAAATTCGATGATTTCCGGATCGAAAGAGGGTATGTCGCCGTTGCTCGTGGAAGCTAAGGATACAGTGGCCAGAGCTGAAGCCGTAACCAAGGTAGCAGCTATGGCCGACAGACCTCTCCGGAACTTGCTTGGCGCTCGTTCACGGAGAGGAGTCATCACTCGCTTGGAGCGATTACTAAGGTCCATCGGCGATGGAATCAATCTGTTCAGATATACAGTCCTTGGTTGCCAAGCGGGAGCGAGCGTACCCGTTTTCCGGATGCCGCGTAGAGGGCATTGGTAATTGCCGGAGTAGCTGGAGCTATTGGCGGTTCGCCAAGGCCGGCAGGGTCGTTGTCGCTCTGCACGTAGTCCACTTCGATGGATGGCGCTTGATTGATGCGAAGCAAATTGTAGTCGCTAAAGTTGCTTTGATCAACGGCTCCGTTGGTGAACGATATTTCCAAGAAAGCGGTGCTGAGAGCATCGATGACGCATCCTTCTACCTGGTTGTCGGCTCCACTGCGATTGATGACGGGGCCGACATCGGCAGCTCCATAGACGTGGTCCACTCGGAATTGTCCCGAAGCTTGGGCGGTCACTTCCGCTACGTAGGCTACATAGCCACCGTGATCGAAGTGGAAAGCCAGGCCTTGCCCTTGATTGGGTCCCATCTTGCGCCCCCAGTTGGCATTTTTGGTTACCAACTTCAAAGTTCCGGCGGCCCGCTCCGTGTCGAAGTCGGTTTTACCGAATTTCTTGGACAGCAGATCCAAGCGGAACTCTAAGGGATCTCGCCCACCCGCTTCTGCAATCTCGTCCATGAACCCTTGGAAGGCGAAACAATAGGCCGAGTGGCCCGGCGAACGCCAAGGGCCAGTAGGCACCTTAAGATCGATCATGGATTGGCGGAGACGGAAATTGGGAGTGAGCCCAGCCGGATAGTGCCCTCCGGAAAGACGGGCTCCACTAGCAGTGCGGCGACCATCGCCAAAGGTGATGAAGTGGTTTTCCCAAGCGGTCATCTGGCCATCCTTATCGATGGCGGCTTTCAGGTTGTGCCAAGCAGCGGGACGATAGAAGTCGTGCTGCATGTCATCCTCGCGGGTCCACTGCAGTTGAACCGGGCGATCGATCTTGCTCGCGATCCAAGCGGCCTCGACCATGAAGTCTGAAGTCAAGCGTCGACCGAAGCCACCGCCCATTCTTGTCAGATTAACGTGGATACGGTCTTCGGGAATGTTGAGCGTGCTGGAGATGAGGGATCGTCCAGCCTTCGGGTTCTGCGACGGCGCCCAAAGCTCCATCTTTCCGGACGGGCGCAAGTAGGCGGTGCAGTTCTGAGGCTCCATATTCGCGTGAGACACGAAGGGATAGTAGTATTGGGCCTCGAGCACCTTGTGGGCTCGATCGAATGCTCGATTGACATCGCCAGCCTCGGATACGGTTTGCCCCTCTTCTTTGCCGAGGGATTCCGCTAGTTGATCATAGCCAGCGGTAGAGTCCGACTGAACGGTTTCCCAATCAACGCGGAGCTGCTTGCGGGCCGTTTGGGCCTCCCACCAGGTTTCCGCGACGATAGCCACGCCAGGCATAAGCCCGTTCAATTGCGTAGTTCCTTCGACGACGAAGGCATCGACGACTCCCGGAAAGCTCTTGATCTGCTCCACATTGGCGCGACGTACTTTGCCTCCAAAAGATGGGCACTTCTGGAAAACGGCATAAACCATTCCATCCAAGCGCGTGTCGCATCCGTAGATCAGCGATCCGTTGAAGATCGCCTTGTTGTCGACGCCAGGGATGCGCTTGCCGAGCAGTTTGAAATCCTTGGGACGGCTCTTGAGCTTGAGGGAATCCGCTTCAGGGGCGGACTGTTTCGCCGCCAACGGGGCCAGTTCGCCATAGCTCAGAGAGCGGTTGGACTTCTTGTGGACGATCGAACCATCCATATTGGGCTCGCACTCGTCGGCTGAAACGCCCCACTTTTCCGCGGCCGCGTTCTTGAGCATGACCAAGGCTCCAGTACCGGCGATTCTCAGATCATTCCATCCGTCTGGCGTGCCGCGACTGCCACCTGCCACTTGGCGACCGTAGCGATCGTCTAGCGGCGCTTGCTCGACATGAACGTCAGACCAATCGACTTCTAGACATTCGGCCACGATCATGGGCATGGCGGTTTTGATTCCCTGGCCGGCTTCGGGATTCTTGCTGACGATGGTGATCTTTCCGTCGGGATCGATGCGCACGTAAAGGTTGGGAGCCCAGGTTTTCCCTTTCTTGCCGTGGTGGGCGGCGTTCGCGGTTTCCCTATAGCCAACTCCGATAAGGAGGGCGCCGGAAGCCAAGGCGGATACTTTCAGGAAAGCCCGACGATTTACAGGTGCTTTGGTCTTCATCTTAAGCGTTTCCTTTCTTGATTTCCGCGGCCAGCTTGACTGCCTTTCGAATTCGGTGGTAGGTGCCGCAGCGGCAAATATTCCCGGAGTGGGCGGCGTCGATATCGGCGTCGGTTGGATTAGCGTTACGCTCGATGAGAGAGGCTGCCGTGAGAATCTGACCGCCTTGGCAGTAGCCGCACTGGGGAACATCCACTTTGTGCCATGCTTGTTGAACGGGGTGCTCGCCATCTTCGCTGAGGCCTTCGATGGTGGTGACTTCCATTCCGGCGACGCTGGCGGCGGGAGTGATGCATGAGCGCATCGGCATTCCGTTTATAAGAACGGTGCAGGTACCGCATTGACCGATTCCACACGAATACTTGGTCCCGGTCTTGTTCAATTTGTCTCTCAATGCCCAGAGCAGGGGCATATCGGAGGGAACGTCGACGACGTGTTTCTCTCCGTTTACGTTTAGCGTGATTTCACTCATATGGATTGGCGATTAACAGTTGGCGAATGGTTGTATTCTTAAGGTTGTCTTAAATCATTTCCAGCCCCGACATCGTTCCCGTGCTGGTCGCGAAGGTGTCGACATCCAGGCCTTGGCGTTGCAAGGCGCTGACGAAAAGATTGGGCAGCGGGTAGTTGTTGTCCTTGTCGAAGGCTATGTGCTGGCCATGCCTAAAGCCGCCACCAGCGAATAGCACAGGCATGTTTTTGTTGTCGTGCGAGCTGGCGTTGCCGAGATTCGAGGTTAGGAGAACGTTAGTCTTATCCAGTAGAGAAGCGTCCGATTCGGTCGTTTCTTTGAGCGAGCGCACGAAGCCTCCCCAAGTCTTCATCATTTCCGTTTCGACTAGGGTGAGCTGCTTGATCTTCTCTTCGTCGAGACCGTGATGGCTCAAGCTGTGATAGCCCTCGTTTATGCCTTTTATGGGTATCGTGCCGCCCCCGCCGTCGATATGGAGGGTGATGAATCGAGTGGAATCCGTTTGTAGGGCCAGATACATGACATCGAGCATGAGCTGTTTCCGGCGGATCACCTCATTGTTGTTGGATATATCGACCGGCGGTTTCACGGCCACTCTGGGCTTGGGCTTCTGGGCCCAGCTTTCGGAGTCCCCGAGCCGTTTCTCGAAATTGCGGACCGATTCGAAATACTGATCCATCTTCTCCTGGTCGCCCGCCCCAAGGGACCGCTGCAGAGATTTGGCGTCGTCAGCGACGATGTCCATGATACTGCGGCCTTCTTGCAGTCGCTGAACCTGTTTGGCCTGCTCCTTGGGCGAATCGGCTATGAAAAGCTTACTGAAGACTTTAGAAGGGGAGTCCTCCGCGGGAATCATGCTCCCAGTTTCCGTGTAGGAGGGGCTATTGTTGCCACTAATGCTCAGAACGAGGGATGGAAAGCGCGTTCGATGCCCCAGGCGCTTGGCCAGGTACTGGTCGATAGAAATCGTATTCTTGAAAACCGCGTTTCGGGAATACGGAGCGCCGGTCAGGATGCTTCCAGATGCCTTGTGCCCGCCCGTTACGTGTGGATGGGAAGAGCCAGTTACGATGGTCAAATCGCCGAGCAGGTCCTTGATTTGGGACAGGTATAGCGAGGGGGTGAAATTTCGGCCCGATCCGACCGGATCGAGATTGGGGGCATGCAGCCCGAGAGCCAGGCTGACGCTGACGAAGCGCCGAGGGGTTTGGGCAGCGGCCGAAGTGGCGGCGAAGGCAGGGGTCATCGCTTCCAGCCATGGTAAGGCCATCGCAGCTCCAGCTCCCTTGAGAAAGGTTCGGCGGGATAGTGATTTGGAGAAATTAAAGTAGACCTGCTTCATGCCATGGCGCCGGTGCCGACAACGATTCGAGATTAGAAATAGCTTTGCTAATTTAGGAAGCGATTGCAACCCCGGATGAAGGTACGAGCGAGCGCCAATGCTCGGACATTTTTGGCAAAATCTCTACACGAGGATCTGGATGAAGAATCAATTAAACGAAAAAACGCCGCCATTCGAAAATGGCGGCGCTCAAATTTTCAGAATTCTGCTGGATTAAGCAGTCGCGGCTTCGTAATTCGCGTTGGCAGCCTCCCAGTTGACCACATTCCAGAAAGCGGAAATGTAGTCAGGACGGCGATTCTGGTAGTTCAAGTAGTAGGCATGCTCCCAAACATCGAGACCGAGAACGGGCGCGCCGCCATCCATCAGAGGCGAGTCCTGGTTCGGAGTCGAGCATACGCAAAGCTTGCCATCGCGGACGCATAGCCAAGCCCATCCGCTTCCAAATCGAGTGGCCCCGGCCTTGGCAAAATCGGCCTTGAAGGTCTCAAAGCCGCCTAGCTCCGAATTGATCGCCTCGCCCAAAGCGCCAATGGGATCGCCGCCACCATTGGGCCCCATGATTTTCCAAAACAGGCTGTGATTCGCGTGTCCACCGCCATTGTTGCGGACCGCTGTGCGGATGCCCTCGGGTACCGCGTCCAGATCCGAAATCAACGCTTCGACGGATTTCGCGGCTAGGTCGTCATGCCCTTCCAGGGCTCCATTTACGTTGCTGATGTAGGTTTGGTGGTGTTTTGTGTGATGGATTTCCATCGTGCGAGCGTCGATGTGAGGCTCGAGAGCGTCGTACGCGTAGTCCAAGCTTGGGAGTTCGTATGCCATAATTAGTTTTCTGTGATTAATTTATATCGAATAGGCGAGGGTTGGATTAAAGAAAGAATATACTTTGTCAAATAGATCCTTGGTTACGTTCCCGTTTCAGGCGGAAAAAGCTTTGCAGAAGCTCCATGCAATCGTCGTGGAGGGTTCCTGATTCGACGAGGCAAGTGTGGTTCATTCCTGGATACTCGTTGACATTGAAAGCTCCGCCAAGGCCGCCCATTTTGGGATCGGGAATCGCGTAAAGGACGCGTTTCAATCGCGACATGATCACCGCTCCGGAGCACATGGGACAGGGTTCCTTGGTCACGTAGAGGGTAGCCTCATTTAACCGCCAATCGCCGATGGAACTTGCGGCTTGAGTGATGGCGATCATTTCCGCATGGGCGGTGGGGTCTTTGGAAAACTCAACTTGATTGCGTCCCTTGCCGACGACTTCGCCCCGGCATTCGACAATCGCTCCGATGGGAACTTCGTTGGCTTTCCAGGCATCGATCGCCTCGTTGTAGGCGAGCGTCATGTAAAACTTATCATCTCGAACAAGTTGCGACGGATAGCGCTTTTGGAAGGGGCAATCGGGAGCGGGTTTAAGCGGGCTATCCATAGAGAATACGATCTGTTTGCGCGGGTGAAAACACTTGACTAATAGGAAAGATATGAAAGACACGAGGCTTCTTATTGCAAGAGCCGGTCGTTACCGGTTGATTTAGACGAGATTTATGGCCGACGATGGCATCCAAGTAGAAGGTAAAATAGTCGCAGTACTGCCAGGAACGATGTTCCGGGTAGAGCTGGAAAACGGCCATACGGTTCTCGCTCACATCTCCGGGAAGCTGCGCAAGCACTTTATCAAGATCACCACTGGAGATTTGGTAAAGATGGAGATGAGCCCGTACGACTTGGACAAGGGCCGAATCATCTACCGCTTGAAGAACAACGCTCAGAGTAGAAACGCCCCGATCCGTTCCTACGGGCCGCGGCGCAGGTAGAATACAGGCTTGTCGACTGTTTGAGTCGATGCAGCATAGCGGTCCGTGAACCGTCGCTTGGATGAAGCAATTGATAGCTATCTGGCGTTTGCCGCTCTGGAAAAAGGCCTCGCGGAAAATTCCTTAAGCGGATACGAGCGCGACCTAAAGCAATTCGCCGGCTTCGCGGAGAGCGAGGAGGGAATCGAATGCGTGGCGGATATTGACGCGATGGCCGTTTCCGACTGGATTTATGCTTTGAGTGATGAAGGTATCTCCAATGCCAGTCTGTGCCGCAAATTGAGTTCTTTGCGCATGTTCAATGCCTTTCTGCTTCGCGAGGAGTGGATCACGCGTTCCTTTGTCGAGTTGGTAGCGGGGCCCAAATTGAAGCGGAAGGCGCCCGATGCCTTGTCGGTCAAGGAAATGGAAGCCTTGTTGGAAGCTCCCGATTTAACGACTCCCATGGGGTTGCGCGATCGAGCCATTTTGGAAATGCTCTATGCCTCAGGGTTGCGGGTTAGCGAACTTTGCGAGGCCAAGATGCAGCAATTCGATATCGCCAATGGGGCAGTGAAAGTTTATGGCAAGGGGTCCAAGGAGAGAGTGGTTCCCATGGGGTTCCAAGCAGTGATCGCTTTGTCTGGGTATTTGGAGCAAGGAAGGCCGCGATTGGTTAAGCCGAAAACGGGGAGCGCCTGTTTTATCAGTAATCGGGGCACCCCCATTTCTCGCAAAACGGTGTGGGCCCTGCTCAAGAAATACGCAGCCAAAGCGGGGATTGCTAAGCCGGTTAAGCCGCACGGGCTCCGGCACTCGTTCGCTACCCACCTGCTGTCCGGGGGCGCCGACTTGCGGGTCATCCAGGAACTGCTAGGGCATGCGGATATTTCCACTACCCAAATCTACACCACTGTCGAATCGGAGCGCGTCCGCACCGCCCATGAAGAATTCCATCCGCGAAGCAAAGGAGCATCGGATATTTAGAGGATAGTCCAAATGTAGGAGCGTCCCGGGCTCTGCGGGACCGCGACCCTGTATCAACGTATGTAAAGGTGGAGTTCGATCTCCGAGCGAGCTTGAAAGATGGCTACAGCGTAGGTTGTTTCTATTTCTGGATACAAGAAATGCCCGCGGCCGAAACCAGCGGGCATTTCCGATTATAATCTTTGCGATGCAGCTACTCGAATGACGGGTTCGTCGAAGTAGTCGAACCTGCACTCGCGATATTGTTGCTGCCGCTTTCCCAATGTATGTCGTTTATCAATACCTTGTATTCAAACGAGCTATTGACATCGGACATGGATATCGACCAAGACTCGGTGCCTGTGCAGTCCATTGGCACGCCGGTCTCCCAGGATAGCCCGGGAGCGTCGCCGCGAATGTACAGCAGGTTGCCGAATCCGACATCGACAATGGCTTCGACAACAGTATTCGAGCTCTTGCTCGCAACTGCTTTCTTGGCTGACGATTTTTTGGCAGCCTTCTTTACCACTTTCTTTGCCGGAGCTTTTTGGGCGACCGCTTTGTTCGCTACCGCCTTCTTGGCCACCGTTTTCTTGGCGGCTTTTTTAGCCACTTTTTTCGCGGCTTTCGTAGCCGTTTTCTTAGTCGCTTTTTTCATGTGTTATTTTCTTATTTGTATCAATTAGGTTGCGGAAACGGCGAGTTAGGCCGATTCACGCACCCTCAAGGCGATGTTAATAACAATCGTCCGCAAAATGACAACATTGGGTTATCTTTTTTTATGTTATGGTTTGGTGAGGATTTTGCAGCGCGAAAGCAGACTCGATCTTAGTGCTGACGACACGATCTGGATGCCTGTTGGCCAAATCGATATCGAGTGTAGGAGCGGGTTTGTCCCGCGATAATTCCAAGTGCTCTGCATAAACAACTGAAGCTCCAACCGCCTATCTTAAAAAGTAGAACAGGCATCCTGCCTGCATGCATAGGTTAAGGTCACAGGCCAGCTGTCGCCCCCGCAATTGCGGGGCTATGCCCGGTACAACTGGAAGCCTATGCTACTATTTGTGGCCGCTCGGCTTGGGTAGCCGGAGTTCAGTGTAGGCGTGAGATCGGCCACCACCAAGTTCATTATGGATGCGGCGGGAAGTTAAGCCACAAAGCACACACAAAAAAGCCCGAGCTACCAGAGCCCGGGCTTTCGGAAATATCTCTTTGTCGCGACTGCTAGCGAACGACTAGGAACTCCACCCGACGGTCTTCGGCCATCTGGGCTTCGGAGGCGCCTTCGATCGCGTTTAGGTCACCCTTGGATAGGGTTTCCAGGCGTTGGCCGGGTACGCCAAGCGTTGCCAGGTACTGGCTTACGCTGCCAGAACGGCGCTCGCCGAGCGCAAGATTGTACTCGGGCGTGCCTCTCCAATCGCAATGGCCTTCCAAGATCAGCGAATGACTCGGGTTGGTGCTCAGGTAATCGGCTACCTGAGTGAGCTTAGCCCGCTCGCTTGCCTTGATGCTGGACGAGTCGAAATCAAAGTAGATCATCACCGAGATAATCCCCCGTTCGCCGCGTTCGCCATCCATCAGTCCGCGGTCGAATAGCGGCATTTCGCCTGCTGCTAGGGTGCCAGGTCCGGTGAGATCTTCGATATTTTCGGCCCGTCCAGAGGCTCCGCTAGTGTCGCCGATCACGGTGTCGAGCGGATTTGGCCGACGCGGCTTTTTCTTACAGCCGACAAAGCCAACGGCCACTGTGATAATGAGGAAGTAAAGAATGGACTTTTTGGAAATCATAGATCTAAACGCTTCAAATTTGGTTGACTATCGGGATATGTCCTTGCTCGGCAAGAAATATAAGTATTTGGGGGATAATTCTCATGGTTGAGGGGGATGCAAGAGCGGAATCCAGGGTCGTTTTGCTGGATAACGGCTCAGTCAATCCCGATTCCGTGCGGGCGGGACGGGACCTGGCGCGGGGTTTTTCCGATCGGATCGGCCAACGGGTGGACCTCGTCTCCGTCGCTCATAGCAATCGCATTCCCGCAGAGGAACTGGATGGCGTTCCGGCTCAGGTTTGGGAGATTTACCTAGCTGGTGCGAAGAGAATGGGAGTCCGAGAACTGCGAGTGGTCCCACTGTTTTTCGGCCCAAGCTATGCCTTGCGAAAAGCAAAGAAAACGGCCATGGCGATGGAGGGGAGCGGACAGGGGTTAGAAACGCGCTGGGCGGATTGCCTCGTTTCAGTCGACGGAGATGACGCTGCCTTGTGGCAAATATTGGCGAACAGCGTCCTTCAAGTCTTGAATACGACTGGAGGCGGTGGTTCCCGACCGCGCGTCCTTCTAGTTGATCACGGCAGTCCCTATCGAGAGGTTACAGAACGGCGAAATTTGGCTGGAGTTCGTTTGGCCAAGGCGTTGGGCGATCAAGTTGAAAAGGTAGTGGCCTGCTCCATGGAGCGCCGGGAAGGGGAGGCCTACGATTTCAATGAGCCAACCTTGGAAAGAGCTTTGTCGATTGCGAAGAAAGAGGGAGCGACGCGGTTGATTCTATGCTACCTCTTTCTCTTCCCGGGGCGTCATGCCGGTCGGGGAGGCGACATCGATCAGATTTGCCTGTCGCAAGGTTGGGACCCGGAGAGCGACTTTCTCAAAACCGGACTGATCGGCGAAATCCCCCGTCTGCCCGAGCTCTTGCAGGCTCGTTTGGAGGCAATCAAGTGAGGTCGGTATTCTATCTTTACGCAATCGAGGAATCGAACATAAAAAACAGCTTGCCTTTGGATTCGAACGGCACTGTAACGCCCACTTCCCTTTTCCAAGGATGGGTCGATAGCTCAATTGGTAGAGCAGTTGCCTTTTAAGCAATTGGTTCTGGGTTCGAGTCCCAGTCGACCCACCATCTTAAACCGCTAAATCACAATGGTTTAAGATCATTGGTTTTTAAAGGATGAAGGTTCGCTTTACCCTGTTTTTTAACCTCCCTATGAGAAAGGGAAAGGGCGACGACCGCGAGGACAGGCTTTTCGTCAAAAGCAAAATTCCGAACCTGCTTAAATACGTCCTTACGGGTCTCTACCACGCTAGGGCAAAACGAGGAGGTACCCAGGTTTACGATTCCCTCAAGACATTCGACCACGAAGTCGCAGAGTTAAGGCTGGCGAAGTTTATGGATCAAATGTGTAAGCGGAGAGCGAAGCGTGTCAAAAGACCGAAGATCGGTACTTTCAAAGAGCTTTTCGACGACTACGAATGACGTATCGAAGTGGACAACGATTTGGCCGAATCCTCGAAAAAAGGCAAAACAGTACACTCCAAAAATACTCAAGGCCACTTGGCCCGAACTTGCTAATACTCGGCCTTCCCGACTAAGCTTGGATGCGGTCGTCCAATGGGCGAAAAAGTTGAATTCCGAAGGAGCGAACTTCGCCCCTCCAGGCGCGAAAATTGGGAGAAAGGGAAATTCGTCCTCCACGATAAATAAAACCATTCAGGCACTAACTAGGATAATCGACCTGGCAGTCGCGAAAGTGTTGGCAGCTGTATTGATTGCATAGACACATGGCAAGGCGGCGAGGAGCATAGCGAAATAAACATGCAATAGGTCGAGAATAACTTCGACCACAACCGCGATGTGCAACAGAACAAGTTTCCTGAGCGGGCGGTTGGAAAGCTAAGGGGCGTCCGTAGCCATGTTAGCGGCGACGCTGTGCCAAGATACGAAACAGCAATACGATTTTATCTACACAGATGGGAGTCACATTACCAAAGATGTGCTGACCGATACGTAATTGGCATAGCCGCTATTGAAAATAGGCGGCATCATGGTGTTCGATGATTCCATGTGGGGGCAACCAAGAGATGCACTGCATCGTCCCGAAATAGCCGTAAACGCTTTCAGCCTTATATTTGGAGAAGAAGCGCAAAAAGTGTACATTGGCTATCAAGCTGTAGTTCAGAAGGAAGTAAGATGAAAATGAAGCCCACCATACTCGTCGCTCCACCCTTGCTGACTCAACCCTAGCCCCGGCGGCTAGTGCCGCCAAAAGCAAATTCCTGCAAGTGATTGCACAATGCCCAGGGTGTCAGCCGCTGCCAGGGGTTTTTATTTGTCGATCCCTCGCCGGCACTCTTGCAGTATTTGCACGTCCAGAATGCCTTCGAGTTAGTCGCTGGGAGTTTCGAACCGCTCGCGGAGTCACCCGTTTGGTTCAGCTTTGATTCGCGAACGGTGGAGACCTTCCGTCCCATATACGGGGTATGCGCTTGGCGTATCGCACCGAGGATCATCGAATTTATGCCAGTGTTCATGGAGTTGGATTTACAAAGAGCACAGCCATGCCCAAAGCCGTATCCACTCCCGGTTGTATGGATAGTGTGGGCCGATTGCCGAATGCCTCACCTCCGACGCCAGACGATTAAACCCGAAAAGAGGAGTCGGAATTCATGAGTATCCTAGTTAAATAACTGGCCGCACCTAGCTTCTGCGAGTTACAGCAACAATGCTTCGAACAAGCGGCTTGTGCCCGGCTACCCTGACCGTTGACAACTCTTCTTGTAGCATCTTGTATTGGATCGGATGGAGTCAAAAAAATCCGCGCATAGTTGGATTTTAATGAATCGTTCAATCGATAAAGATAGGGCTGCGCTTGGAATCCTTTTTAAGGGTCTGATGGTTTTCAAGTAGATGCTTGATAGCCCGGACAAAGGCGGGTACATGCTCATGGCTGATGAGGGTATTATCGAGGTCTGCAGTTTTAAGGCGGCGGATCATGCGGCTGCGGTAATCGGGATTGTCGATCATGCGCACCGCAAGGTCGATGTATTCCTGAGGTGTTTGCGTGACGAGCTCGCCGAGATCCATTCGATTGAGAAGGTAGGCGGTGGAATTGTTGTAGAAACGATTACCTGCCATCGTGACGATGGGTTGGCGGAGGGAGAGGAGGTCGACCGCGGTGTTGTAACCGCCAAATGGATACGCATCGAGAGCGAAGTGGGCCAACTCGAGGTTCTTCATATAATTCTCAAAATCGAAGTTGGGCAAGACCTGAGTGTGTTCGGCGCCGAGGATCTCACTAATGGCTCGTTGCAGCGGCATGTGGCCATTTGAAAGGCAGGCGCCGCCGGGGAAGAAACGGAATATGACAGGGGTTTTGGCGCGTTCCTGGATCTCGCGAAGGCGGAGGAGGTGTTCGTGGTTGATTTTTTGCGAGCTCCAGGTGCAGTTGATTAGGATTGGGCTTTCTGGCAGAGATGGGTAAGTGAGTTGATAATCAAGAGGGACGGGGGCTTGTGCGCAACCAGGGATCAGGACGAGGCGCTCGGAGTAGTGTTCGAGGGCGCGTTCGGGATCTTCGGTCTCCTGACCGCCAATCCAATAGTCGATCTTGGCGCCGAAGGTGCTGACGGGATGACCGTAATTACTGACCTGAATCGGGGCGATGCGCATGTTGGAGAGTAGGATGCTCTCAATGCTCATGCCGATATCGGGGAAGTAAGCTAATTCGAAGTCGTTATCCTTAATGGCAGAAAGGTCGCTACTATCGCTCGTGGCGCAAAAATTGCGGACTTCAGAAAAGATGCTGTCGTCGGTTTTTTTGTCCTTGTTGCCTAATTTGATAAGGACTAGGTCGTATTTTTCGGAGAGAGCCTTGAGAAAGGGGAATTGGGAGCGGTACACGCTCTGGCGGGTGAACC
The DNA here is from genome assembly GCA_964404745.1 of uncultured Opitutaceae bacterium. Lineage (GTDB taxonomy): Bacteria > Verrucomicrobiota > Verrucomicrobiia > Opitutales > Opitutaceae > Pelagisphaera. The sequence continues at coordinate 7,131 of CAYOLG010000010.1, read as the reverse complement.
ACATGCTGGTTAAGACGGCGATGCGCCCCTTCTTGGGCTTGTTGGTGATTTCGGTTTTGCAGAGAGGGGTTTGTTGTACGAGGCGGTTAATGCGTTGTTTAACGAGGTAGTCTTTCTCGTGGTCGATGTAGGTCGCTCCGAAATAAATGTGATGACTGAGTCCGTTGATTCCGTTGAGGCGGTCATCCTCGAAGTTGATGTGAGTGCGAAGGTTTTTAAGGGTGAGGGGGTCGGCGCAGCCGTTGCGGTAGCTTTCGCCGAAGCTATAATACCATAGGGTAGCTAGGGCGGGGCTGGCGTCGAAGAGTGCTTTCCGGTTGATGGGAGTACGGTTGTGAACGGAATAAAGGACGAGGAGCTTGGAGAAGTTACGTTGCTGTTTGAGTAAGATTTGAACAAAGGGGTCGGTGTTGCGGAATTCGCTCATTGCCACGATGTTGGCGATCGTTGCGTTGAGGGGAATCAGTTTGGCCGCGTAGGCGTCGCCCAGGATGAAATCCTCCAGGCTCATGAAGTATAGGAAGTGCATGACAAAGCGGTTGAGGGCCTGTTTTTCCGCAGAGGGCAGTGCGTAATAAGTTACCTGCTGCATGTGCACAATGACTTCCAGGAACTGCTTTGACATGGAGTCAAAGTCGGACTTGCGGTAGGCCGCATGGAGTTTTTCAACGGAAAAGTCCAGGAGGGGATTCGAGGCTTTTGGGCCCGAGACTGGGGCTTGAGTTTCAGGGATCGGCGTTGTCATAAAGTGTAGCTTAGACTGTGTAGTACGGTTCGCATTTCAAGATTGGAAGTAGTCTGAGATTATGTGGTTCCAAACAGCCGCCTGAATTGGCTAATTATTTGTTTGCAACCGAAATTTATCTGCTTTTGGAAAAAGTTCCATAAGCAAGCTATTTATGGTTCAGAATGAGAATGCCACCTCCGAGGAGCCTCCGAATGCATACGACATCGTCAATTACCCTCTACTGAGCATTTCGCAGACTCACATTGGCCGATTGTCGGCACTGGGATGGCTTTTTGGTATGGATCCAGTGCATCCATCAAGGGCGCGTGTTTTGGAGTTGGGTTGCAGTTCAGGCACAAATCTCCTGGCGATGGCGCAACTCTTCCCGGAGGGAAAATTTTTGGGGGTAGATTATTCTAAATCGCAAATCGAAGTCGCGCTGGAAGCGACCGAGGCGATCGGGATTAGAAATGTTCAATTTCTCCATGCCGATATCTGTGAGCTCGGTAGGGATTTTGGGGAGTTTGATTACATCATTTCGCACGGCGTGTATTCTTGGATTCCAGATTCAGCGAAAGCGGCGCTTCTACGCATCAGTAAAGAGAACCTCAGCTCCAGGGGTATTGCCTACGTCAGCTATAATTGTTTGCCCGGCTGGAAGATGCGCGGGGCGCTGCGGGACATGATGTTGTTGCACACAGGCAATTTGAAAGATCCCATGGAAAAGGTGGGGCAGTCCAAGGCCCTGCTGCAATTCCTCGCCAGCGCCTGTAACCAGGACAGCGCATACGGCAAATTCCTTGCCGGTGAGTTGGAGCTATTGCTGAATACAGATGATTCTTACATCGCGCACGAGTTCCTGGAGAATGAAAACGATGCCTTTTATTTTGCAGATTTTCATCGTCAGGCTTTGGGGGCGGGCTTAAACTATCTCGGGGATGCGGAGCCCGCTTCGATGATGATGGCGGACATTTCAGAAGAGGCGCAAAAGACCTTTGCGCAACTCAAGGGTAATCAAGTAGCCATCGAACAATACCTAGATTTTCTTCGTAACCGAACCTTCCGCTGTTCCCTCCTTTGTCATGCGGGTGTTGAATTCAATCGTAATATTCAACCGAGCCGGGTGCGCAGTTTGACGGCGGTCAGTATGATAGACCTCAGGCAAGCTCTAGAGGGGAGCCAGCCAGCAGTATTTGCTATGCAGGGTGGGGCTGAAATCTCGGTGACCGATCCCGCAACTGCGATGGTCTTGGAAGCTCTCGCCCTTAACGGTAGCATTCCGGTGGATGTTCTAACGGAGTCTCTCTTGGAGCCTCTCAAAGCAACTTGTCCAGAGAAAGAAGACGAAGCAATTTGCGAGCTCATCTACACGATTCTATTGCGGGCCTACTTTACCAAAACCGCGGACTTCTATTTGTCGGAACTAAGCCTCACTGAACCAACGCCGGGTAACCCCTATTCGCTTCCATTGGCTCGCTGGCAGGCCGCTAACAATCAAAAGGTGTCTAACTTTTATCTCGGTATGACCGCGACAGATGCGATCATGGCGACTCTGATACAGTTGTGTGACGGCACCCGCAGCCCCGAGGAAATTTGTATTCAAATCCTAGAAGCGGTACGAAAGAAGCAATTGAATTTCAATGAGGGCGAGGAAGTGATTTCTGACCCGGAACGCCAGAAGAAACTCGTTGAAAGATTTTATTTTACTTCTATGGAAAAACTAAAAAAGTCCCGTCTGTTGGCTCCTTGATTTTTAAAAAAAACACTGCTTTTTGACATCTTCAAATGAAAAAGTTCAAACGTTCGCTTTCTAAAACCTTTTCGTCTCTCTTGTTTTACAAGGCTGCCTACCTGAATTCAAAAAGCGGGGCCCTCATGGGCGCGGTCGATGTCGAGCTCACTGGCTCAGTGCTGACGGTCTCCTTCGATGATCAATCCGACGACGAGGTCTTCCTGTCGATCACGCCCGCTGGCTATGAAGTTAACGGGGCGAATTCCACCAGCGGCACCGGCACCATCACGCAGCTCGTCGTGACCGACGCGGGTATGGTTGGGAACTCAAACTTTGCGCTGACCGAGGCGTCGCAGAACCTGACTGGCGGTTTGACGATTGGCTCGAATGTGACAGAAGTGTATATTAGCAGCAACGTCGAAACGGCTGACGGGAACATCACGATCGACTCATCAAATTTGACGCTTGCTGCAAACATCAGTTCGGGGAATGGGTCGCAGATCTACGGCGCGGATGTCGTTTTAGGGAGTGATGTGACGCTGTCTACGAATGCAAGTGTCAGCAACGATGCGGTGCAGATTGTATTCAATGGAACAGTCGACTCAGATGATTCGGCCCGAACGCTCAATATTTTATCCGAGAATGTTTATTTCAATCAAAATGTTGGTGGTGTATCAGAGCTTGCCTATTTAGACGGCCAGTCAAGCGGTGACGTAGCCGAAGGCGGGCAGACTTACCGATCAGTCACGACGGTCGGGTCTCAGAACTATGCGGCTCAAACGGATTCGGGCAACATTGAATTCAACGGCACCTACACCACATTAGACAGCGACATCAATTTATTGGGCGAGGGCAGCGATGGTGTCTACCTGTCCTTGGGCGGCGACACGGCTATCGATGTTGGCTCAGGAAGCTTCACCGTCGAGCGGGATGGTGGTAAGGGTGGCGCCATTTTTTCCGATGGTGGCCCCTTCAACCTGACTATTAACGCTGCTAGTGTCGATGCCCCAATCGGCATTGGCGTCGACCCAACCGGCAATTTTGCCACCCCCGAGATCAACGTGCTCAGCTTCACGGGTAATAGCACTACTAGGGTCGGTGCCCCGAAACTCGTTGCCTCCGGTGGCATTCAGGCGACGGGGGAAATCGTTCCGCTCGTGAACATCGAGCTTCTTTCCGGAAGTGGGCCGATCAACCTTGCGGGTGGAATCAACAATCAAAGTATGGCGGTGACGCTTGGCGATGCGAACCAGACTGGCGCGGTCAGCCTCGGCGGTGGCATCACGCTGGGAAGCCTAACGACGGGCGCGGGTGACTTTGATGTGACGGTAACGGCGGACAGCATCAATAAAAACACCGCCGTTACCGGCGCAAGTGAGTTCCTCAACAACGGCACGGTGTCGTTCTCGTCTGGTGATCTATTCCAGTCTTTCGGAGGCGGCCTCAATGCGACCAATGCGCAGTCGGTTCAAATCGGTGGCGGCATAGCAACAAACAACACAGCGCTAAGCCTGAATAACGTCACAGTGGTTGGCTCCATTGCAAAAATTTCCACCACCGGCGGGACATCCCTATCGGCTAACGGCTCGACCCTGACGATCAACGGCCTCGATCTGAACGGGGCAACGGTCACGACCTACGCCGGTACCACTGGCCAGACCGTACTGACCGGCAACTTGAACTTGACCGGCTCTCTATCTTCCAACGGCAAGCTGGACGTGCAAGGTGACGCGACTGTCGATGGAAGCGTCACTTCCACTGCAGATCAAAACTACAGCGGAAACGTCACCTTGGCGGGATCCTCAAGCTTTGCGGGCATCTCCGCCACCTTTGCCAACGGCATCGAAGCTGCCGGCAACGACCTGACGATTAATTTAACGCAGACGTCCGCCGTCGATGGTTTTGCAAATGTTGCCAATTTCACCTCAACGGGTGCAACGGAGTTGAATGGCACTTTTACAACGAGCGGAAAACAATGGTATCGTGATGATGTCGATCTGCTCGGCGATACCAATCTGGTCGCGTCGACCCTGGAGTTCGGTGTAGGCGTCAAGGTCGATGGTGGCGGCAACAACCTTACACTGACGCCGAGTGAGTCGGTGACGCTTAACAGTGACGCTCTTTCCGATGTTGAAGCCCTTACGATTGCTGGCGATCTCAAAATCCTCGGCGACCTTCAGGCAAAGACAATCGACGTGCAGGGCAACGTCACCTTGCTAGGCGACAGCCTGTTGAGTGGTGTTGGGAGCGGGAGAACTGTCGATCTCAGTCTGGTGCAAAACCCAACCTTCACCGGTCTCGTTGGGGATAGCAACTCTACCTATGGGCTCATCCTCTCCCCCGATGGTAGCCACGGTGTTTACTTGGACTTCGGTACCAGTAACGGAACCGGTGGTGGAATCAGTATCTATGACCTCAGCGATCCGCTGGTCCCGGTCCAATTAACGCAGGGCAGCACGGGCAACACAACCATCTCGGAAGGTGCTGCGGCTAAAGGTCGTGGTGCAGTGTGGTCGGCCGATGGCTCGAGGCTCTACATTGCGGGTATTGCCGACGAGCGGGTCACCGTCTTCGATTCATCAGATCCCGCGAACCTCAGCCGGCTCGGGGGCGTGAGTAATACGACTTTCCCAAGCAACGCCTGGGTCCCCGCACTTGCCAATGATACGACATTGGTGGTGACATCCACTCAGAAAAGTAGCTACGCCGGTGGTCTCACAATTCTTGATGTGTCCGACCCCACCAATCCCACTGTATCGGCCGACGTGACGCAAGTGGGTGTCGATACGGGCGGGAGTAGCAACAATTGGGTGACTACGTCGGCGGATGGGAACTACGCTTATTATGTAGGCAACACCTCTTTGCAAATTGTCGACATCAGTGATCCTGAAAACCCATTTGAGGTGTCAAGTACGAATGTCTCCGCCGTCGTGGGTACGCCGTGGACGATTGCGGTGTCAGATAACAACGCCTTTGTGGGCGGCACAGATGGCTACGCTACCTACAACGTTTCTGATCCCGGCAATGTGAACGCAACGCCTGTGTCCTCCCAGTTGACCGATCCCATCTACGGTTTCGCGCTCAGTGCAGATGCGCAAGAGCTTTTTATTCCGGTGTTTGGCAATGCCACGACAAACACAGTGACGGGATGGGACGTTCTCGTCCCCGAGCTGCCGCAGTCACGTGGGCAACTGCCATCAAACGTGGCCCAGATCGCCAACCCCGGTCAATTCAATCGGGTTTCTGTGCACCCAGACGGAGAAGCCCTTTACGTCAACTTGTTTGGTACAATCAACAATGGCACCGCGGGCTTTTCGGCCTTTGAAATTCCATACGTCTCTCGCCCCGGCGGCCAGGGATACGTTAATATTCTTGGCAATATCGACGGAGCCTTTAACCTATCGATGGATGCGGGTCTTACCGGCAATATGACCCTCGGTGCTATCGGCACATCCACCCCGGTGTCGGGTCTCACAGTCACCAGCAATTACTTGGGACTGTCAGGCAATTTAAACACGACGGGTGATCTGACCCTTTCAGGTTTTGTTACACTTCATGACAACATTACCATCACGGCAAACACAGCAATACTAGGCGATGGAATTGATGGAGCCGGCAACAGTCTGGAGCTCAATGTCGCCACCACCGCCCTTGATGGAAGCACCTACAGCTATAGCAATATCGCTGATCTAACGGTGACAGGAGGCACCGAACTGAGCGGCAACATTACGACCACTGGCAATCAGACCTTCGGCGGGAATGTCAATTTATCGGGCGATACGATCCTCTTGTCCGGGGCGGGTGCGATTAATGCATCGGCGGGCGTGAGCGGTGCGGGTTATAATTTGACCTTGGGCGATGCGAACCAGACTGGCGCGGTCACCCTCGGCGGTGGCATCACGCTGGGCAACCTAACGACGGGCGCGGGTGACTTTGATGTGACGGTAACGGCGGACAGCATCAATAAAAACACCGCCGTTACCGGCGCAAGTGAGTTCCTCAACAACGGCACGGTGTCGTTCTCGTCTGGTGATCTATTCCAGTCTTTCGGAGGCGGCCTCAATGCGACCAATGCGCAGTCGGTTCAAATCGGTGGCGGCATAGCAACAAACAACACAGCGATAAGCCTCAGTAATGTGACTGTGGTCTCGGCTGTTACGAAACTCTCAACCACCGGTGGCACATCCCCATCGGCAAACGGCTCGACCCTGACGATCAACGGCCTCGAGCTTAATGACAAAACGCTCACTACTTACGGGGGTACGACCGGCAGTACGGTACTGACCGGCAACTTGAACTTGACCGGCACTCTATCTTCCAATGGCAAGCTGGACGTGCAAGGTGACGCGACTGTCTATGGAACAGTCACTTCGGATGCAGATCAAAACTACAGTGGAAACGTCACATTGGCGGGATCCTCAAGCTTTGAGGGCAATTCCGCAATCTTTGCGAACGGGGTGGAAGCAAGTGGCAACGACCTGGCCATCAATTTTGCCCAAACCACCACGGTGGATGCATTTAGTAATGTCGGCAATTTCACTTCGGTTGGTTCGATTGATCTGAACGGCAGCTTCGCTACATCCGGCTCCCAGACTTATCAAGGTAATACCAGTCTTACGGGCGACACCACGCTCAGCGGCACGACCGCAAGCTTCAACAGCGCAATCAGCGG
>CAYOLG010000009.1:128430-135364 GCA_964404745.1 uncultured Opitutaceae bacterium | reverse complement strand
AGTTTCGATGCTCCCGTCGCTCGTAGCGAAGTGGACGCCGAACTGGTGAATAAGCTGTCGCTGTCCAGCTCCTGGGTTTGGGGGCCGTCCATCGATGGAGGGAATTTGCCTCCGCATGGAGAGAGAATCCTTCTCCGTCGCGACTTCACGCCGGCAAAACCGCTTCGATCAGCCGGCATAATCGCGGCCGCAGACAATGCCTTTGTTTTATACCTGAATAATGAGGAAATTTTGAGCGGCGATAATTGGAGTGAACTCGTGGCCGCTCCGGTCGGACTTCGCCTGAATCAGGATGGGAACCGAATCCTCATAGTCGCCGAGAACCGAGGGCCCAGGCCAAATCCGGCGGGCGTATTCTGCGCCCTTCGCGTCGAGTATGAAGACGGTAGCGAGGAGATTGTTATTACCGATGAGGGCTGGCAAGTTAGCCAAACTATACCAGATTCAAACCGGCCAAGTAATTGGAAGCTCGATACGATTGAATGGGAATCCGCTCGAATTCTACCCGTCGCTTCCTGGAAGGAGAAAACCGACGAGCGAATCGGAGAAACACTGGCTGCAGCTTTCGCCAGCGGCGAGCTGCCCGTCCGCGCATCCTTGTTGAAAGCGGACGCCCTCATGCGATCGCTGGGACGACCCAATCGGGACCAGATCGTGACTTCCCGGCCTGGGGAGCTGAACGCTCTGGAAGCCGTAGAGCTTTCCACCAGCCCGGAGCTCATAGAATCTCTGCGAACCGCAGCGGTACGCCTAACCCGCTCCGAAGTCTTTCAAAACAGGAACGCATTGGTTGAAGAGATCTATCTCAGCGTATTGACCCGACTGCCCAGCCAACGAGAGGCAGCCTTGCTCCGCAGAACGCTCGGACGACGACCGGATACGGAAACCATTGCCGACCTGCTTTGGGCTCTGGTAATGACACCGGAATTCATGATACTCAGATAAGCTCCAGCCGATCGCTCGCAAAATGAAATTCGACCCTGATCCCACAGCGCCCGAGTCCATTGTCCGGCGCGACTTCTTGAAGAAACTTGCTCTCGCCTCGAGCGCAGCCTGGATGTCCGGGGCCCCGCAACTCGTCCACGGCAAGGGAATTCAGAACCCCTCCGCCACGGCCGATGCTTGCATACTTCTATGGATGGCCGGAGGCATGGCCGCCCCAGAAACCTTCGATCCGAAGCGTTACGCCCCCTTCGAGAAAGGCATGGCGGTCGACTCCGTTCTTAGCACCTTTCCAGCTATCGATACAGCGGTAGATAATATCAAAATCTGCAGGGGTTTGGAGAGCATCGCCAGCGTCATGGACCGCGGAACGTTGATTCGCTCGGCCGTCCAGCCCGACCTTGGCAGTATCTTGCATTCGAGACACCAATACCATTGGCATACTGGCTACGTGCCCCCTCAGACAGTCGCCTGTCCTCACATAGGAGCCTGGATGGCTCGCGTTCTCGGGCCTCGGGATCAGGTCATGCCGCCTTTTATCAATATCGGCCAACGCCTGGAAGGGGTCGGTGAAAAGGAGGAGCTCAAAGCCTTCACCACCGCCGGTTTCTTCGGGAACGAATACGGACCGATGAACCTCCCGTTCCCGGAGCAAGCAGCCCAATCGGTTCGTCCACCAGAGGGAATGACCGGCAAGCGATTCTCCAATCGCAACAAACTCTTTCGCCAAATCGTTGACCGTAATCCACATCGTGAATACGCTAGCGACTTTCATCAGGAATCCCTGATGCGCTCGATGGAGAGTGCCTATCGATTGCTCCATTCCAAAGAGCGCGAGGCTTTCGATATCGACCAGGAGCCGAAAAAAATCCGCGAACGATACGACACCGGCCGCTTTGGACGCGGCTGCTTGTTGGCCCGGCGACTCGTCGAAAATGGGGCTCGCTTTGTGGAAGTGACCACAGAGTACGTCCCCTTCTTCCAATGGGATACCCATGCCGACGGCCACGAAACGGTGGCCCGTCTACACTCTGAGGTTGACCGGCCCATCGCCCAGCTGGTACTCGATTTGGAAGAGCGCGGCCTCCTCGATCGCACGCTGGTCATTGTCGCTTCCGAGTTCAGTCGCGACGCCATCATGGAAGGAAAGCCCGGCTCGGACGCCAACGATCAAGCGACTTTCAAGGTAGATGAAATCAGCGAATTGAAGCACTACGGCTTGCATCGCCACTTTACCGGCGGTACCAGCGTGGCCCTGTTTGGCGGCGGCGTGAAACAAGGCTTTCTCTATGGAAAGACTGCCGATGAGCGCCCGCTTGTCGCCGTCGAGAACCCTGTTACCATCACCGACCTGCACGCCACAATTATGACTGCCATGGGAATCAGTCCGAAAACGGAATTCACAATCGAAGGACGGCCCTTCTACGTAACCGAAGACGGACAAGGAAAACCGGTTGCGGAGATTTTCGCTTAATTTAGTACCCAAATGGTGACAGACCGATTTAATGATCGCCCGAGCCACCTTTGAGGAATTCACGTCGATCGAATAAATACGTACGCTTTCCGACAACGGTGAATGCATATGTCTATTGGATTGAATATTGGATTGCTGCTATCTTATCGCGAATACAGATAACCCCTCGCTCCCACATCACCCCCGTCCTCCTAGTTAACACTGCTCGATGAATATTTCCTCCCTCGATCTCCTAATCGTAATTGCCTATTTCGCGGTTATTTTCTGGATAGCGATTCGCATTAGTGGCGGCATCAAGAATTCGCAGGACTATTTCCTCGCCGGTCGCAAAATGCGCTGGCCGATGATCGGGGCTTCGCTTTTCGCCACCAATATTTCTGCCGAGCAGTTCGTGGGACAAGCCGGCCTAGCGGTCGTCATCGGCATCGCGGTCGCCAATTACCAGATGGCAGGAGTTCTTGGATTCGCCCTCATGGGATTACTTTTCCTGCCTATCTACATACGGCTTGGCATCGTAACCACGCCACAATTTTTGGGGATTCGTTATGGGGTAGGATCCTGGCGTTTCATGTCGATATTCCAGATTCTTTATCTTTGCCTGAATATCGTTCCCGTATCGTTTTACGCTGGCGGCCAGGTTATGAAGGACTTGTTCGGCTGGGAAACAATCGTACCTGGAGTGCTGATACTGGCGATAGCGACGGGGATCTATGCCGTCGTGGGCGGCTTAAAAGCGGTCGTCGTTACCGACTATATCCAAATGTTCATTCTAGTATTTGGAGGCTTGCTCGTACTGCTGTTCGGGTTGCAAGCGGTGGGCGGAATCGATGCATTGATGCTCAAGGTCCAATCCTACGAAGCAAGAGAGGGCGTTGATCTGATGTCCATGGTGCGAGGGTCTGACGATACCCATGTACCCTGGACGGGAGTCGTATTCGGTTTGACCGTACACGCCTTGTATTACTGTTCCATGAATCATTCCGTTGTGCAAAGGGCGTTAGCCGCCGAAAGCATACATCAGGGCCGCATGGGAGGCTTGTTTGCCGCCCTCTTAAAGACGCTTACCCTTTTCATTATCGTCATTCCCGGCGTCATCGGCCTGATGCTAATCCAGGACGGCTACTTCGCTTCGCCGCCCGATTCGCCTGACCAGCTATACTCGATCATGGTTCGCTCTCTGCTGCCCACTGGCCTTATCGGACTAACCTTGGCCGGTCTCGTCGCCGCTCTAATGAGTTCAGTCGATTCCAGCATTTGTTCGGCTTCCAGCCTGATCACTTTGGACTGGTATCAAAAGGCCCGACCTGAAGCCACTGAACGCGAGCTGGTTCTCGCGGGGCGTATCACCGGCGTGGTGATTATCGTATCGAGTATTTTATGGGCTATTTTCGTCATACCCAGTTTCAAATTCCTCTTCGACTATTTCGCCAAGTTCACCTCCTACTCAGTCGGCGGCGTGCTGGCCTGCTTTTTATGTGGCATGGTCTCGCCCATCCCCAACCGAAAGGCCGGCTTCTGGACCTTGGTCTTCGGCTCTCTCATGGGAGTGATTATGTGGCTGTCGGCGGACAACGCGGAGGTCGGCTACTGGGTCGACAAGATGGGACTCGACTTTTTGAAGATGCATTTCCTTCACGCAGCTGCCTTCCTAACCGTATTCAGCATTTGCCTGCTGTTCGCTATTTCCCTGCTAACCAAGGAAAGCGGGCAAGCCCTGTTTCAAGAATCGCGAAAAACACGGCTGCCCGGGAAAGAACCCACCGCAGCCGAAAACAAGCAATTCTATACATGGATCGGCATCGTAGGAGCCATCTATGTCGGGATTTATTGGCTGTTCTGGTAGTCGACCCACTCACCGCGCTCGCCCACTGCAAGCCGATTTCGATTGGGCTCCATCGTTTGGCCATTCAATTTGGCGAATGGTTTAGGTGTAGTTAAAGTTGATGGACGAATCAGAGGCCGTTCAGGTGACAAACGTCACGATGATCGCGAAGGTCATGAGCAAAGCCCCTGCCAGTCGGAAAAGCATGACCCGCAGGCCCATTTTACTCTCGGTATTGGCAAACCAGTGCCCAATCAGCCAAACCGCGACGACGCTCCACAATCCGCGCGAACTATAGACAACATTCATGGAAGTCGCATCTCCGAAGACCGCCAGAGCCGTGACCAAGGAAAGAGCTTGAGCTGTCATGAAAGCGGACCCTCCCAGAAGCCATCGCCATGCCGTGCGTGGAATAGTCCTCAGCCCGCGACTGAACAAGGGGATGAATCCGAAAGACAGTAAGGCGCAGAACGCGAAGGTGAGCGGAAGGAAGTAGCCTACACTCCAAGTCGCTCCCCATTTCTGGACGAGAACGTCGAAAATCGAGTAGGAAACGGCTGACAGGAAGGCGATGGCGATCGTTCTTAAAACCTCCTTAGATTGGCCGCTCGAACCGCCTTTTGACGACGGCCGAACACTCAAGAGCCCCACAGCTAAAAAGGTCATGGCAGCCGACATCCACAATTGCCAAGGAATCTCCACCGCCAGCAATAATACGCTGAGCCAGGCCACGATGATGGTTTTCACGCCCAAAGTCGGCGTGGCCACGGAGACATCCCCCTTTTCTAGAGCGAGCATCGTCAAGGCTTGGCCGCCAACGAACAGAGCGCCCGTCACTAGAGGTTGCCAGAGTCTTAGCGGATCGATCGCCCCTTCACCAAAAGGCAGCAGGACCAGGAAGCACATCCCGGAAATGAAATTGGACACGAAGGTCGTTCGCCAAACGCCGACGTTGTAGATGGTGGCCCGCTTGAAAAACAGCATCGCCAATACGAAGGTGATACTGCTGAACAGCGGAAATAGCAGATAGAGTTTCAAAAGCGATGATGACCTTCGCGAGACATCGGTCTATCGGGAAGCAATGTCAATGGCGGGAAGCGACTCGACAGGGATTAACAGGGATGCCATCGCAGTCGCGACGCCAGTAGAATCCCGCTGGCGCGGGAGCAGGATTCCTCTAAAGGTAGCACAGGCATCCTGCCTGTGTGCAAATAGGCTGAATGCTAAGGTAGGGAAGACTGGCTCAGTCCTCCAACAAATTTAAGAAAGAGGACCGAGACGGTCCTCCCTACCTTTTGCGCCATCCGTGAAATTCGCGGTTAACAAAACCCGTTTCCAATTCCTGTTGGACCCGCGAATGCGGGGGCATCCTGCTCCCGCCAACGGCGGGATTCCTGTTAAACCCGAAAATTCTTCACCTCCACTCCTACTCGACGTAGTATTTGACTGTCCCCTCTCGGCCCCTTTAATCGCTCTCTAATGTCCCCTGACTCCTCCCCTCCCACTCCCAACGAAAACGGGCCTACTCACGAATTCGAACGCGAACCGGTATCCAAAAACTCCCTAAAAGGAGCCAACAAGTTCTGGGGCATGTATGCCGGCGAACATGCCGCTGGAACGGAGTTCATGATCGGCCCCCTATTCCTGCTCAACGGAGTCAGCTTGCAGAACATCTTTTTCGGACTGCTTTTAGGCAACCTGATGGCCGTTCTCAGTTGGCGCTACATCTGCGCCCCAATCGCTACTGGCGCTCGACTGACCTTATACTACCATCTCGAGAAGATCGCCGGAGACAAGCTCGTTAAAGTCTACAATCTAGCCAATGGCATACTTTTCTGCTTTCTCGCTGGAGCCATGATCACGGTATCGGCGACCGCAGTCGGCATTCCGTTCAACATGACCATGCCGGGTCTCGAAGACCTGTATCCCAACAGCCTATCCTTCGTCGTCATCGCCCTCGCCGTGGGAGCCGTCATCGCCGTGGTCGCCTCCCTCGGCTACGACACCGTCGCCAAATTCGCCAATATCGCCGCTCCTTGGATGGTGCTCGTTTTTCTCGCTTGCGGCATCATTTCCTTCAAACAACTCGGAGCGTCCGGCTGGGATGAGCTCAATGCACTCTGGACCGAATCCATCGCTTTTGCTCGGGATAGACAAAATGGTGGCGTCATGGGATTCTGGAGCGTCTTTCTTTTCGCCTGGTTTTGCAATGCCGCCATGCATATCGGCATGTCCGACCTATCGGTATTTCGCTTCGCCAAAAAGGCTAGCTATGGTTGGGCCTCTGCCGCAGGCATGTATATTGGCCACTACATGGCTTGGATAGCCGCCGCTTTTATGCTGGCCGCTCAAATCAAGCTACAGCAAGACGCCAACCCCGTTCCGGGACCTATGGCCAGCAACGCTGCTGGACTGGCGGGTATCGTGTGCGTCGTGGTCGCCGGATGGACCACTGCCAATCCCACCATCTATCGGGCTGGTCTGGCATTCCAGGCAATCATTCCTCAAGCATCCCGCTCCAGAGTCACCCTAGTGGCTGGTCTCGTCGCCACTCTAGCCAGCATTTTCCCCGCCTTCGCTTGGAAACTGCTCGGGTTCGTTGGCATTTACGGAACCATCCTCGCTCCCATCGGAGCCATCATCTATTTCGACTGGCACGTACGCTGCAAGGGAAACGCGGATACGCTCCATCAAAC
>CAYOLG010000009.1:80400-128330 GCA_964404745.1 uncultured Opitutaceae bacterium | reverse complement strand
CAGGATAATATTTAGCGATTGGCGATTCTAGGCGCTTTCCAAAAGGTAGGGAGGACCGTCTCGGTCCTCCAGATATTTTGACCAAACGCTGCTCAACGGAGGACCGAGACGGTCCTCCCTACCCACTTTGGATATCGATGAAATCCTTGTTATCCGTGGTTCACCAATAAAAACCTAACCCTCAAACCAATGCGCCTTGCCCTATCCATCCAATTCTCTAGGCTGCTTCCCCCTTCTTGCCATCGGATCATGATCGCCAATTCCCGTCTTTACTCCCTTCTCGCCTGTCTCCCATTTCTGTTCGCCTGCTCGAGTAACGATCCCGCATCGAGCTCGCTCAAAGAGGCCCTCACCTTCCACGCTTCATTCGATAACGGGGTCGATGCCGATTTCGCCAATGGCGATCCCTCCCTGTACCATCTAGCTTCCCCCAACCCGGAAACCGTCGAAACCGGACCGCCACCCGAAGCAACCGTCAAAGCCGATGGCCAATTCGGCAAGAGCCTCCACTTCAATACGCCCGAGGGGGTTAGCGGAACGCGAGCCTTCTACAAGCTTCCACAAAATTTTGAATACCAAAAATCCGATTGGAGCGGCTCCGTTTCTTTCTGGCTGAAAGTCACGCCCAAAGAGGACCTTCGCCCCGGATGGACCGACCCCATACAACTCACTCCTCGCTCCGCTCTCGACGGCTGCCTATGGGTCGACTTTCACCGCGACGAACATCGTCAATTTCGCATGGGAGCTTTTCCCGACCGCAAGTATTGGAATCCCAACAACATCCCCAATCCGGAAGTGCCCGACGGACAACGGCCGCTGATCCCCGTTATCGAATCGCCCTTCTCCCGAGATCTTTGGACTCATATTGTCATAACCTTCCGCGGATTCAACAATTCAGGAAAAGACGGCGTGGCCACGTTATACATGGATGGAGAGCTCTATGATACTCTAACCGGTTGGGAACAAATCTATACCTGGGATCTGGAGACAGCTCAGATCCGACTTGGCGTCAATTACGTCGGAGCTCTGGATGAGCTGTCCTGTTTCAACAAAGAATTGTCAGCCCGAGAAGTCGCCGCTTTGCACAGTCTAGAAGGAGGTGTGAATAGTCTGCTGCAATAAGCATTGGTCGAACACGGATCTTGAAATCGATGATAGGTAGGACTGGCTCAGTCCTCCTCCGTCAACCAATATCCCGGAGAACTGAGACAGTCCTCCCTACCCTAATACCCATTTTCATCCGCGCGATCTGTGAAATCCGTGGTTATACCCCAATTTTTTATGAATCGAATCGTTGCCATTACCATTTTCGCTTTTTCAGCGATCTCGCTTTCCCTAGCCCAAGCTGTATCCACAGGACCGAACATCATTATCATTCTCACGGATGACCACGGTTGGGCTGATCTCGGAGCCATCGGAGTTCGAGACGATATTAAAACGCCGCACACCGATCGCCTCGCACGCATGGGCACGCTATTCACTTCTGGATACGTGACCGCTCCCCAGTGTCGCCCTTCTCGAGCTGGTCTCATGAGCGGACGCTACCAGAACCGATTCGGACTGGAGCACAACGGCCACAATGGTTTTCCATGGAGCGAATACACGATCGCCGAACGCCTAAGGGATGCTGGCTACGTGACTGGCCAAGCTGGCAAATGGCATCTGCACGGCAGCGTCGACAGTACGGGCAAGCTTCCCGACGGATCCGACGCCAGCCCACAAGTGATCAAAGCAGGCATTTCCAATAAACTGGGTCTTGATGATCCCAGCATGGCCCAGCATCACGGATTCACCGAACATTTTACCGGAACCATCAATCGATACATCGCTACCCACTCCCCCGACGGAAAACATCTCGGGGGCATCGTCGAGTATGAGGACGAACGATATCGGATAGAAGTCCAAGCCGAATGGTCGGCCGATTTCATTCGCCGAAACGCAGCCAAGCGACGCCCCTTCTTTCTTTACACCGCCTTCTACGCGCCGCACGTGCCGCTAGAAGCGCCGCCAGAATACCTGGAGCGCCACAGCTCGGATATGCCACTGCGGCGACGCAAGGCCCTGGCAATGCTGTCAGCTATCGATGACGGCGTTGGCTTGATCCTCGAAACGCTCAAGGAGGAGAAGGCCGAAAAAAACACCCTCATCTTCTACATCGGCGACAACGGGGCTCCCCTAAAAATCCATAAATGGGATCAACCCGGCAACGGAGCTGGCTGGAACGGCTCTCTCAACGATCCGTGGACGGGCGAAAAAGGCATGCTGACTGAAGGCGGCATCCGCGTTCCATTTATCGCCTATTGGCACGGCCGCATTCCTGCGGGCCGCATAGAGGAGCGGGCCGTTATTTCCATGGATGCGGTAGCGACATCCTTAGTCGCGGCCGGATTGCCCTTGGACGATCGAATCGACGGAGTCGACCTATTACCGTATGTGACCGGCGTCAAGACTGGTCAAATCCACAATGCTCTTTACTGGCGTTGGGCCGGACAATACGCCATTCGGTCTGGAGACTGGAAGTATCTGAAAGCTGGAAACCGCGAGTACCTATTTGATATCGCTTCTCCAAATCACGAATACGAGAACCTGCTAGACCATCAACCAGCTATTGCTCAACGACTGAAACGCCAGCTCATAGCCTGGTCCGAGGAGCTTTACGAACCGGGCTTCGATCATCCAGTCGGCTATCGCGGCGACGCCTACTACGATTTCTATCTCGACGGAAAGCCCGCTCCCCTACCGAAAGCGATGATAAGCGAGTAGCTTTGAAGCGATGGTCTCCGAAAAAGGTAGAATAGGCTTCCCGTGGTACCGGGCATAGCTCTCGGAGAGCGACGACTGGCCTGTTTCGCCACTCTCCCAACACAGGCAGGATGCCTGTGCTACTCTAAAACATAGGCGCCTGAGATCGGCCACTACCCAATAAATCGACTGGAGACTAAAGTCCTAAATTTACAGCAACATCGAAAGCCCATTGCTTTGATGAGAGGACCCCACCAAGGTAGCCCTAACGCATTCACCCCTTCATGAAACGTCTTATCTCGATTCTTCTAGCCCTAGTCTTCGTGAACTCCTGGCTAAATGCGGACCGCCCACCCGTGGTGAGTTCGTCGAAACCAAATATCCTCTACATCTTCACTGACGATCAGAGCATACGGACCGTCAGCGCCTACACTGAGGCCCAACCGTGGATACAGACTCCCCATATCGATGCTTTGGCGGAGAAGGGTTTGCGCTTCCGGTATAGCTACACCGGCGCGAAGTGCGTTCCTTCGAGGGGCAATGCCCTGACCGGCATGTTCCAATTCAACTACGACCGGGAGACTCCCTACTGGGCGACTCACTTCCGTTCGCAAGGCTACTACACGGGCATGATCGGCAAGTGGCACTGGAATGTACCACGTTATCAAGAGGCCTGGGATTGGTCAGCCGTTTGGGAGCATCACCTCCCTGGGAACGAAAAGAACTACTATTGGGACCAGTCGCTTCGTATCAACGGTGAGAGAGATATGCCTTTGGAGCAATACAGCACCGATGCCTATACGGATCTGACCATTCAGTTCCTCAAAGAGCGGGCTGTCGAACCAGATCAACCTTGGTACTTCTGGCTTTGCTATGGGGCCGTTCATGGACCCTATACCCCGGCGGACCGCCACATCGGAAAACTCAAGGAGGCTCCTGAAATGGTCTACCCGAAAGACATTTTCCCGCCCCGTCCCGACAAGCCCGAACACATGGTTAACCTACAGACCAACCCGCCCCACCCCAAAACGGGCAAGCCCATGAAAGGCGACAAGACCTTGGATGATGTGGTCAAAATGTACCACGAAGCGGTCATGGCTATCGATGAAGGCGTCGGCCGTATCATGAAGACCCTGGAAGCGACCGGGCAACTGGAGAACACCGTCGTCGTTTTCACTTCAGACCAAGGCTACGCCTGGGGACACCACGGCTTTAATCTGAAGATCGCCCCTTACGATGCCAATTTGCTCGCACCACTGATCGTCCGCTGGCCCGGCAAGGTGCCCGGGAACACTAGGACATCCGTGCCCGTCAACGGAGTCGATCTGATCCGTACCTTTCACAGCCTAGCCGAAATCGAACCCGCCGAAAAACTGGACGGACGCGACTTGACAGAACTCTGGCTCCATCCGGAAACACCCTCTTGGGATGACAAACCCTTATTGCAAACCTACACAGGAAACATCTACGGGGAGACGCAAATGTCGGAGGAGCTCGAGAAAGCCCACAAGACTGGCAATTGGGAGAAGTTCAACACCCACAAGACTGGGATCAAGGCCTGGGTGATGATCAGGAAAGGCAAGTATAAGTATATCCGATACATCTATAAAGACTACCTGGACGAACTCTATGATCTAGAGGCGGACCCTGAAGAATTGCACAATCTGGCGGTACGACCCGAGTACCATGAAACCAAATTGGATATGCGAGCACTCCTGACAAATGAGCTAAAGCAGAACGGTGTTCAGTTCTTGCATCTGCTTCCCGAGCCCAAACAGAACTACTAGTGGTTAAAGGCAGTATTTTAACATCGCTGCGGGCGAGGATCGCTGCACCGCGTTTCGCGGCAGGTTAATTTGTATTCTATTGAAGGAGCCCCGGCTGGTCGTTGCGATATTCCTATAGGTAAATACGATGGAGATCGCGGTCCACGCTTAGCGAGACCGCTCCTACAGCCCGTTGCGGCGGGGCAAGCCCAACGCTCATATTTAGGTATCCTGCTTGTACCGGGAAAATCGAGACAGGCTGGAAGCCTATTCTACCATTATCGTTCCCGCGACTACGAGTCCTCCATTGCCTTGGCGAAAACCGATCTCTAGTGAGCTGTATCGAGTCGACGATTCTTTACGATTTAAAACTTGTAGGGTCGTCGCTCGCGGCGACCGAGCAGGTAGAGGAGGAGCCGCTTCTTCGGTCGCCACAAGCGGCGACCCTACACCGATAAATCCGATCCCATCGAATTATTGGATACTTTCGTAGACATCTATTCGAAAAACACTTGCCCCGGCTCAAAACTATGGGTCGGAATCCTCGCCTCGAAGCGAGTCCAGCGAAGCGATGTTAGAAATCGATTTCCTTGCTCGATCAGCTACCGTTCGGGCAAAAACCGCAGCGGCTGGAAGCCCAGCAGGATAATTGCATGGATGTAGCCTTCCATCGGTTCGAAGGCGGTCAAGATCCAGTGCAGGAAGGTTAGGATGGCCACCGCATAGATAAAGCGATGGTGCGTCTTACAGCCCTTCCCGAGCGGGCGCATCGAGGCATCGTTACTCGTCACCGCGAAAGCGACAAAGATCAGCATCGCCAGCCAACCGGTCAGCATCCCCAATTCAGCGGCTTCCGACACTATGCGGGAGGCGTCGCTCAGCTTGACCAAATAGGCTATCATGTGAGGCACTGCATAGACGAAGGCAGCCAGTGCCAGGTAGCGTTGCTGCCTAATAAGCCAAGCCGTCCACAGCCTTCTGGGGAATAATCGACGCACGGGTGTCACAATCAGAGTAATCATCAGGAACCGAGCCGATAGTTCACCCGTTACATTAATGAACTCGCCGTAAAATAAGTCTCCGGAAAGGTATCGCCAACTGATCCAGAAAACGGGCCCAAATAAAATAACGGGAACCCAATACCATTGACAGTTTCAACATTTCCTAAAATTTTACGTATTCATAAACTGGTAACACATATCCTCATTGCCGAGGTAATCACAACGCTCGTATGCTTGAGTTTTTGCCACATTGGCTTCGCCCAAGTTGGCTCTAATGCAAGCGTGGCAAACCCGAATCTCGCCAAAAAAAGCGAACCGACAGCCCTCCCCGGCGTCACGACAACGATTGCCGAGCAGATCATCAAGGCTCGGCCTATTTCATCGAATATCGAGATCGATAAGATCATCGGCGATGCCCTCTCAGACAAAGAAAAGGAATCCCTTCGGGCCAAACTGTTTCTTCCTATCAACCTAAACACCGCCTCCAACGATGAACTCGGGCTCTTCCCCCGCATTAGCCGGAAAATGAAGCATGAATTCGAAGAGTGCCGTCCTTACACGACCATCAAGCAATTCCAGCGCGAGATCGGCAAATACGTCGACAATAAGGAAGTCGCCCGATTCGAGCAATACGTCTTAGTTCCCATGGATCTGAATGCCGCATCATCCGAAGCATTCACCAGCATTCCTGGAATGAGCTGCAAAATGGTGTACGAGTTCGAGGAATACCGCCCCTATTGCTCAATGGAACAGTTCCGACGCGAAATCGGCAAGTGTGTCGACGACAACGAAGTCGCGCGACTCTAACGTTACGTTTTTATCAAGTAGTTTGGAATAGCGTCAGCCATTTACCAGGCGAGCTCTGCATCTTGAATAGACCGGTTTTCTCCTTGACCGATATCGGGCGTCAATCCGGAAACCACTTCATCAATTCAGCCACAACCAAATCATGTCCCTTCCGGTTGGGATGATTCACTTGCGACATCAAGTCTTCGAGTTCCCCGTCTTCCTCAATGTAGTTCTGGATCGCCGCTAGGCTATCGGCAAGGGCTACCTCATGCTCTCTCGCGAGTTGACGAATCTGTTCCGCATGCTGCAGCAAGGGATCATTCGGATCCTCTAAATTCGCCCGCGTGTCCCCCGTTGGGGTGAGAAGAATCACCTTCGCCCCTTTCGCTTTGGCCGCTTGAATCATTTCGGTCCACGCCTTTTTCGTAATTTCGAGCCCGAGCCCCCGATCATTCAAGGCATAATCGATGGTAACAATATCAGGATTGTGAGACAGTGCTTCATCCTCAAATCGTTCGGCCCCACGATCCGATCGCTCGCCACCCATACTGGTCACTATAACGTTAATCACCGCATGCGGATACCGGCGTTTTAGCTCCCTGTGCCAGAGATGAGGATACGCATTAAATGTATCTACAACCGGCGTCTTGAAATACCCGGCTGGGACGCTGTGCCCATGGCAGACGACATTTATCGTACGATTCTTAGGCCACTTCACTTCCAGAAGCGATGCGACCTCTGACAAATAAGTTGCTCGGTCAGCCACGCCTTCAGCAATAGCCTCATCGCCCCCGCCAAATCCACCAGCCGAAACGAGTAGATGCGCGCCTACTAAAATCGATCTCATATGATTTTGAGATGCATAAACTAACCGAACGATCAACGAAGTAAAGATTCCCGGAGCAATCTCCAAGGCATTCAAAATGGTAGGGAGGATCGTCTCGATCCTCCGAAGTACGAATCTTGAGGACCGAGCTCTTCGATTGAGCTAGGGCTAAAACCGATCCTCCCCACCAAAAGCCCAAGCCGTCGACGCATCGAGGTCTGCGACAAGCATAGACGTATTACACCCAAAAGAAAAAAAAGCCGGGCGGCCACATCAATTCGTTGGCCGCTCGAAGACTAGCCGCCATGCGGCAACCGTCTTCGTTCACCCAACTACGCCGAGCCCAAACCCCGCGAGGAATTTATGCAGAATGAATAAATTTCATCGATCCTTTTCTTGAGACAATATCTTGGATACCCATATTCCCAGAGGCCAAGAGAGCGGAAGCAAAATCAAGAGCTGCTGTCACCCTGACTATACCCACATTATCTTTAGATTTATAGGAAAGCCGTCTTGGAAAAAGCCCTTCGCTTTCATTGTAGAGAGTAGGACAGTCCCCACGGTTACTCCCTGTTTCGTGAATTCATCTATTCGAGAGTGTCCAATAAGTCAGAATGCGCGTCGCAGCAGGCATTTTTGCTACGCCATCTCCGCATTCGCTTCATCGTTTTTGGCAAGGCGTAGCCGAGGCGTCAATGCCCGTAGGGCCTTGGCCCTCGGTTGCAACGCAGCCAAAAGCGAAAAAGGACGCTGCCCCAGCCTGTCTCGCCGTGGCTATGCGAAGGCGGGAGGAGTTTCCGCCCGGGTGTTCCTACGTCATTCCTTCGCGACGCATCAATTGATTAGTCCAGTCCGGAAGATAGGCCCCGCGCCTGAAGCCGAATCGCTAACGAACCTTTTCCCAGAGCTTACGGGTCTGGTAGCCGCTGCGAATGCGGAAGGAGCCGATCATTTGAATGAGCTCGGATTTTTTGTCCTCGTGATTCGGGTCATCCCAGAGGTTGATCTCTTCCGCGGGATCGTTAACCAAGTCAAAGAGCTGACCGTCGGAGCGATCCAGGAATTGTACCAGCTTCCAGTCTTTGGTGCGAATCATAGTCACGAAATCGATCGTGTAGAGAAAAACATCGCGCCCATGCTCGGCGATCACGAAGGGACGTCCTTTGAACTCCTCGTCTTCCAAAGCAGGCATGAGGGTTTCCGCCTCCATCCAATCGGGCTTTTCAACGCCAGCAAGATCAAGAATCGTAGGACCGATATCCATTAATTGGCACAATCCATCAACCTCGCGGCCTCCTTGGAAGCGCTTTGGAGCCCAAGCGATCAGAGGTACCTTGGTTACGCAATCGTAGAACGTCCACTTCTGGATATGGCCATGCTCCCCCAAGGCCTCCCCATGATCGCTTGTAAAGAAGATAACCGTGTTATCCAAATATCCATTACGATCGAGGGCGTCAATAATCTCGCCCACTTTTTCGTCGATCATCGACATGTTGGCCAGATAGTATTCCCAAAGTCGCTGCAACTGCTCGTCGCTAGGATCATCCAGGTGAACGACGGAGTCGTGATCCACCTCGAAGTTGTGCTCCCGCAATTTTTGGAAGGGCTCAGGCTGGCCGGCGATGTCTTCCCGCTTAATCTTGGGCAGCGGCAGCTTCTTGCCTCGATACTTTTCGATAAAACGCTCGGTCGGATCGAATGGCGGGTGCGGCCCAGGAAAGCCGATCTCCATGAAAAGCGGTCCGTCCGGTTTCGGCTTGGCGTCCAGCCACCACGTGGCGGTGTTGCCGACAAACATGTCCGACTGCAGGTCCTCCGGCAGTTCCCACTCAAAGGCGCCCATGCGCTCGCGATAGTCGGGCCGCTGACGATAGAGCTCGCGCTGCTGCTTAACCAATCCCCGGGCATGCAGGGCCTTATCCCATTCGTCGAAGAAGTAGCGCTCGGCCAAATAGCGGTCTTTATTCTCGACCACATAGCGCTCGTGGAAACCAACCTTCGTATCCATAGGAGCCGTGTGCATCTTCCCTACATTTATGCAGGTGTAGCCAGCATCCGCCAGATCCCCCACCCAAGACTTGCTCCAGGGATCCTCGTTTTTCAATACGCCTGTCGTGTGCGGGTAAGTTCCCGTGAACAAGCTCGCTCGCGAGGGCGCGCAGGATGGAGCGGTGATGTGGCACTGGCTGAAGGTGACGCCTTCATTGACCAGCCGGTCTAAGTTAGGCGTATCCATATAGTCATAGCCCAGCGCTTTGATAGTCTCGTATCGCTGCTGGTCGGTAATGATTAGAATGATGTTCGGTCGTTCTTGGTCTGACATGGGATTGGGTGCTGATTGGGTAAGACCGGAAACCATTGGACTTTGCCGAGCGACCGCAAGCCAAGACTCGGGGAAAGGCCGAATCTAGTAACGGGAAGCGCAACATTATCTACAGGCTATGACCGGTCCTCCCTACCAAAGTCAGCAACGAAGCAACCGTCTTCGTTCTATGTACTACGCCGAGTCAAGAGCTTCGAGTTATTTTCAATGTAGGGGCGTCGCTTGCGGCGACCGCAGTAGCAGCTGATGCTGTAAGAACACGGTCGCCGCCCTTCGACTGAGCTCATGGCTCTGAGCTTGTCGAGCGGGCAAGCAGCAACCCTACAAGTTTCGGACACCCTTCGACACAGCTCTCAAAATCTACATCCGTCACAGCCGGATTCTATTGGCTCCGTGCCGCGGAGACTCCTAGCGAACCCGCGCTACCTAGTGAGCGTAGTTATATCCCAAGTCCCTAGCGCACTTGAATCACTCCTCCGAGACCTCTCCATCGATTTCCGCCAACTTGGTTTTCACAGCCAACACGCTCTTCCTATCTTTGTCCCGCGGAATTACCCGACCTTGCGGCATCAGGGCCCCAAGGTAGGCGCCTTTCAATTTTTCTTTATCCTCTTCGCCCAGATCGCTGGTCGCTCCGAGAATGCTCTCGTAAAGCAGAGACTTGCGCACCCCCTCCATCGTGTCCCGAATCAAGGGCTTGAATGTGAAGACTGCTCCCTTAACCAAGGATCGCTTGAAGAAGCCCATCTTTTCCTTCTCATTCGATGTGGAAGCACATCCTTGATCGCTCGATCAATAGCGTTTTTTGGGGGCAAGTAGATAACCCAGTCATACTCCTCAAAATCGCCGAATCTAACCTCCATCGGCTTAAGAGTTGAGTATTTCTTAGCAACCTTCGCTTCGTCGAACCCCTCCTCCCGGGCAGCAAGATACAAGTTTAGAATTGCTGGTTGGAGAGGCATGGGGATTACGTAGGCAATAGATTCTATATCCATTCCAATCTCATCTTGCATGCTCTGGTCTGCGTCCTCCCAGTCTTTCAAAGCCTTGCCCATTATGCCCTCGAACAAGGGCCCATTTTCCAATCTTTCCGTCGAATCGGCTATGTCCATGTATTATTTCACCAAGACGATAGGGTGCGGCTGGTCGTAATTCCCCATAATGACCAAGCCCTTTCCAACCGATTCGCCAGTCGTCGCGTTAGCCGCCTCGTAAACCAATTCCGCGAACCGCTCCGCGTAGCTCCGCTGGCCAGCCTTCTCCGAGAGAATGGAAATCCGATCCGTTTCCAGCAGGTTGATCGTGGGCAATGGGTCTTGGCCGAGAGCAGATAAAACCAGGAAGCCGACCAAGGCAAACGACACAGCCCATCGAATTAAATTGGAGGAATGCCCTTCACATCCGCTAATCTGACCTCGTTTTAGCGCCACATAATTCACTACACGAGCCATCCAACTGGGTATCAGCCAAAACTCGGAAATCAGTCCAAGCCTAAAAATCGAGAAAGGCCTATCACTTTAGTAGCCTGGCGCTTCAGCCCGCTACGGGTTGGGCTTGCACTTTGAACGCGGGCTTGAGCGCCGCGCTATTCTCAGAACACGCAGGTCGTCTTCGTGCCCGTGTCGACGGCGAAGGCGCCTCGATCGAGCATCTGCTTGAGCAGCTTGAACCGCAGCGAGGCGAAATTCGGATCATCCCATCGATTCGCGAACTCTCCTGGATCCTCCCGCAAATCGAAAAGCTCGCCCTGATCATGCCCGTGGTAGACGACTAGCTTGTAGCGATCGGTTCGATGCATGGTGGCAAAGCTTCCTTCCCAATTCTCCCTGCCAGGAGCGATCAAACTCAAGGCTCGATAGTACTCGCATCGAACGGAGTCCCGATGGGAATCCAGATCGCTTCGCAACAAGGGAACCAGCGATCGACCAGCCATTCGTTGGGGAGCCGGCAAGCCCGCAAGCTCGAGCAAAGTCGGGGCGATATCCGTCAATTCAACAAGAGCCTCTTTACGGAGCCCGCCTTCAAAGCCCCCCGGCCAGGAGAATATCAAGGGGACATGGACCAAGCCCTCATAGAATCGGCAGCCCTTGGCGATCAATCCATGATCACCAAGCATTTCGCCATGGTCACTGGTGAAGATAATCAGCGTGTTTTGCCTCTGACCCGTTCGCTCTAAAGTGTCCAACATCCGACCAACATGATCGTCGATCTGCTCGATCATCGCATAATAAGCGGCGATCTTGTCCTTCGCTTGAAACGCCTCGGGCCTTCGGGCTGGGTACTGGAAGTCGATTCCATCCAAGGCTGCCTGGGCTTCGAGATCGCTTTCTCGAAATAGGGGATCCGGCATCTTTTCCGCCAAGTAGCGGTTCCGATAGGTCTTAGGCGGATCGAAGGGCAAGTGCGGATCGAATATATTCACGCTCATCAGCCAGGGGCCCGAATGGTCTCCTTCTATGAATTCGATGGCCTTGTCCGCGCAAAACTTGGTTTGATGCAATTCCGGCTCCATGTACCCTTTATCTTGATACATCTTACCAAGATCGCCCCCTTGCTCATTGACCCAGTCCGCATAAGCATGCCCCTCGGGCCAAATATCCTTGTGGGAATGGGACCAATGGAAAACTGAATAGCCATCGTCCTGAGGCCGCGGCTCCACGCGGTTGTGGCAGCCCGCTAGATGCAGTTTCCCTACTAAACCGCAGGTGTAGCCCTCGTCTGCGAGCAGTTTTGTCACCAACGGCGCCGCTTCCGCCCAGCGATCATTCCCATTCCCGCAGCCATGAACGGCGCTCGGGTACATGCCAGTTAAGAAGCTGGAGCGGCTGGGAGTACAGATAGGGCTTTGGCAAAACGCATTCAAAAAAGCGACGCCTTCATTGACTAAGCGATCGATGTTGGGGGTGCGGATGTGGCTATTCCCCAGGGCGGCAATGGTGTCCCAGCGCTGCTGGTCCGCGCAAATCCAGAGTACATTCGGGGCCTTTCGGCTCGTCGAGTGTTTCCCATCGGCTTCGATATCATTCAATTCATTCATCCGGTTCAATAGTATCCCTCCCATTCAAAGCCTGTCCATCCGCAAATCGATGGCGACTCGGACGATCAAACCATGTAACTGATTTCCAAGTGAGCCCGTTTAAATTCTTGCGGCCTCAGATTTCTACCCGTTAAGTTTACTACGTGCTTCGAACCTGCGCCATTTCCAAACTTCATCGCCAGCGGGCCGGCCTTGGTTCTACTGTCAATTTCGCTTTGCGCGATCTCCTCTTGTGGGGACTAGCCGCACTTCTCGCCCCTTCGATTAGCATTGGGCAGAGCAACGAACGCGATTCCTTGCCTGACTATGCGGAACTAGAAAGTTTGTACCGATCCGGCAACTACGGCGAAGCATTGAAGGAAGCCGCTTTCGCCCGGGAAAAGCAATCCTGGAACGAGTCCTGGTGGCGGATAGAAGCCCTAACGCTCATGAAAGTCGGGCGCTACGACGAGGCTCACCAATTGCTGACCGAGGGGCTCAACACGCGCTACTTCGGGATTCGCCTGCGACTAATCGCCCGAGAAGCGGCTCTGTTCGCCAATGATCTCGGAGCCGCCGAAAATATCATGCGGGGAATCGACGATTATCTGCGCCGCCGAGGCCGCTACACCTACGATCCCGACTCGCTAGTCGCCATCGGTGAGGCCGCCATCCTTCTCGGAGTCGAGCCCCGCATCGTTCTGGAAAATTTCTACAAGCGGGCCCAGACGGAATCCGATCCTCCTGCCAGCGCTTTTCTGGCCACCGGCAAGCTGGCCCTATCCAAGAGCGACTTCAATCTCGCCTCCAAGAATTTCCAAAGCGGGTTGGAAAAATTTCCCAACGATCCTGACTTGTGGTACGGCCTGGCTAGCTCGTTTATCGAAGGGAATCGAGCCGAGCTTCTGCAATACGCGGAAAACGCCCTGGCCATCAACGAGAAGCATCCGGAGGCCCGAACCCTCATCGCCCAGCATCTAATCGACGGCGAAGCCTACGACGAGGCGATCGAGCAGCTCGACATCGCCTTGGAGGTGAACCCTCTGCATCCACAAGCCTTATCTTTGAAAGCGGCCATCGCCTACCTCCGAAGCAATAACGATGAAGGCGCCCAGTTACGAGCCCAAGCCCTCTCGTCTTGGTCCGCCAATCCAGAAGTCGATCATCTGATCGGCCGAAATTTGTCTCGCAAATACCTCTTCAAAGAAGGGGCTGCGTCCCAACGTCTTTCCTTGGCTTATCAGCCCGACTACTTGCCTGCCAAGATTCAGCTCGCCCAAGACCTGCTCCGCCTGGCTCGGGAGGAGGAAGGCTGGAAACTGGCCTACGAGGTCTACGAAGCCGATCCCTACAACATATCCGCCTACAATTTGGTTACGCTTCGCGACAAACTCGACGAATTCGAAACCTTGGAAACCGAAAACTTCCGCATCCGTATTTCCAAAAAGGAAGCGCCTGTCTATGGCCAGCGAGCCATTGATCTTCTGGAACCGGCCTATCGCTATCTTACCAAACGCTACGATGTGGAGATCGCCGAGAAGGTCACCGTGGAGATCTATCCCAACCCAGCCGACTTCGAAGTTCGCACATTCGGAATGCCGGGCAACCCTGGATACCTAGGCGTCTGCTTCGGGCCCGTCTTCACCATAAACAGCCCGGCCACCAGCCTAGCTAACTGGGAATCGGTCTTGTATCACGAATTCTGCCACACCATCACCCTCACCTTGACGCATAACAGAATGCCCCGCTGGCTAAGCGAGGGAATCTCTGTCTACGAGGAGCGAGAGCATGACAGTTCCTGGGGGCAAATGATGACGGTCGGCTATCGGGATCGGATTCTCAGCGGACGCATGCAGAAAATCAGCGAAATGAGCGCCGCTTTTATGAGCGCCCAATCGGGAGAGGACACTCAATTCGCCTACTACCAATCTTACCTAGTCGTTAAATTCCTCTTTGAAAACTACGGGATCGAATCCATGCGAGAGCTCCTGCGGGATCTCGGTGAAGGCGTAACTATGAATGATGCCCTAGCCAGTAGAGTTGCCCCGCTGGACGAACTGGATGAACGGTTTCTAGCCGCGGCTAGCCGCGAAGCAAATGCCCTAGGCGGCGCCTACGCCCTAACCAAGCCGGAAGGCCTTATCGACGAGTCGATCGAGCTAGTCACCTCAAGGAAAAACTACTTCCAGGAAATGGAAAGCATACAGCCCCTCGTCGAGGCCGAGGACTGGGAGACAGCAAGGCAGAAGCTTGAGGATATCATCGCCCATTCCGGCTACATCCCCGGGGAGAAAAACGCCCATGGCTTGCTCGCCTACGTCTACGAGCAATTGGGCGAAGTGGAAAAAGAACGCTTGACGCTGGAAACGATAGCCTCGAGCGAAGCCCATCGACTGGATCCGATCCAGCGATTGCTAACCATTGCCCTTGAACAAGACGACCCGCCTAACGTCGTGCAATGGGCTAAAGCCTGGATCGCCATCAAGCCCATGGCCATCGAGCCCTGGAGAGCGCTCTTCGCCACTCATGCCCGATTCCAATACCGAGACGACGCCATAGCGGCTGGAGAAACCTTGCTCAACCTGGATCCCCCGGAAATCGCCCAGGTCCACTATACCTTGGCCTTGCAGTACCTGCGCTCCGATCCCGAAACCGCCCGTCGCCATACCTTGATGGCCCTGGAAGAAGCCCCCCGCTTTCGTTCCGCCTACGAGCTCCTAGACGAAATCAACCGAAAGCGAGAATCCGCGGAAATGAGCAAAGCGACCTCCGCTAGCGTGCCCACCCCTAACCTGGAAGGTTTGCCATTTTAACAGGGCGACAATGAACCTCGTCTCGGAAATCGCCCTATCCGCTGCTATAGGTCTCGGCATCATTGTCGCTGCCTCCGGACAGCGCTACGACCATCGCGCCGGCGTGCCCGACTGGCAAGTAGAGGAGGAATTCAAGCAGGACGTATTCACCTTTGCCCGCGTGCAGTATAGCTCTAGTCATGGCGGATACACGGGTGGGGGCTGGGGGCGTCGCGGTCGCGGCAACTGGGCCACTGACTACCCGGATGCGGAACTCAATTTCGCCTACCGGCTCCAGCAAATGACCAGCTTAAAAGTCAATCCGGACTCCGTCGTGGTCGAATTGACTCAGCCAGACCTCTATAACTACCCTTTTCTCTACATTATCGAGCCGGGCAGGCTGGTGTTCATGGAAGACGAGGTAATGGCCCTGCGGACCTACTTGCTCAACGGCGGTTTCCTCATGGTAGACGATTTCTGGGGCGACGCGGAGTATGACAATTTCTACTACGAAATAAAACGCGTATTCCCTGATCGCGAACCGGTCGAACTGCCTATCGAGCATCCTATATTCCATATGGTTTTCGACCTGCAGGAAAAACCGCAAGTGCCGAGCATCCACCACGCCACTCGCATGCGGGGAACCGGAATCACTTGGGAGCGACCGGGTTCGGAAGAGGTTCACTACAAAGCCATTTTCGACGACAACGGCCGCATCATGTGTATCATTTGCCACAATACCGATCTCGGCGACGGTTGGGAGCGGGAGGGCGAAGACGAATGGTACTTCCGCGAATTCGCCGAAAAAAAAGCCTATCCCATGGGTATTAACATCATCTTCTACGCCATGACCCACTGAGCCGATCGAGCCAATGACCATTAATCGCAAACGAATCACGCTGATTTTTCTCGCCGTTATGGCAATTGCTCTGATACCGGCTATGTTCTCGCAGCGCTATCGAGAACGGTACGACCACCGAGGTGGCGTACCCGAATGGCAAGTAGACCCTGAGTTCAAACAAGACGTGTTCACCTTCGCTCGCGTTCGCTACACTTCGGCCCGAGGACGATGGGGCGGGCACGGCGGACACGGCCGGGGCTGGGGTGGAGGCGGCTGGGAAACCGACTATCCCGACGCGGAGCTTAATTTCGCCTATCGGCTCCAGCAAATGACCAGCCTTAAGGTCAATCCTGATTCCGCCGTCGTCGATCTCACTCAAGATGACCTCCACAACTACCCCTTTCTCTACATGATCGAACCTGGCAGGCTGGTCTTCATGGAGGACGAAGTCGTCGCGCTTCGAGAGTATTTGCTCAATGGAGGATTCCTCATGGTAGACGATTTCTGGGGCGATGACGAGTATGAGAATTTTTACTACGAAATCAAGCGAGTCTTCCCCGACCGCGAACCCGTAGAGCTGTCTATAGACCATCCCATTTTCCACATGGTTTTCGACCTCGACGAAAAGCCCCAGGTACCTAGCGTGGGGCATGCGGTGGGCAACTATCGGGCTGGCTATGGAGTCGTCACTCACCAAGGCTACGGAACCGATGAGGTTCACTACAAAGCCATTTTCGACGACAACGGCCGCATCATGTGTATCATTTGTCACAATACCGATCTAGGCGACGGCTGGGAGCGGGAAGGCGAAGACGAATGGTACTTCCGCGAATTCGCCGAAAAAAAAGCCTACCCGATGGGCATTAATATCGTTTTCTACGCCATGACCCACTAGCCTAAACAGTATTCAAATTCTCAACTTATAGTTCCTAATTCTCAAACACACTCTATGTCTCTACTCGAAACCACAGAATCACAAGAAGCCGCATTCAACCGCCTGCAAGAAGGCCGCATACGAGTGGAGGCGGAACTGGGCAAAGCCATTATCGGCCAGAAGGACGTCGTCGAGCAGATCTTGCTCGCCCTCATTTCCGGCGGCCACTGCATTATTACCGGAGCTCCCGGATTGGCCAAGACGCTCCTCGTCAAATCGGTCGCTGAGGTGTTTGACTTGGAGTTCCAGCGTATCCAATTCACACCAGATCTGATGCCTGCCGACATCACCGGCACGGAAATCCTCACCGACACGCCCGAAGGGCGCCAACTGACCTTCGCCAAAGGACCGATCTTCACCAACCTGCTGCTGGCAGACGAAATCAACCGAACGCCCCCGAAAACCCAATCGGCTCTACTGGAAGCCATGCAGGAACATCAGGTCACTGCGGCAGGCGTACGCCACACCCTTTCTGAGCCCTTCTTTGTCCTCGCCACTCAGAACCCGGTGGAAATGGAAGGCACCTACCCGCTTCCTGAAGCCCAGCTGGACCGCTTTCTTTTCAATACCTTGATCGACTACTTGCCGGAGGACGACGAAGTTCAAGTCGTCACCCAGACAACGTCCAAGGCCCACGACCCGATAGAATCGATCTTTTCGGCGAAGGACGTTCTCGAATTCCAATCGCTCGTGCGAAAAGTGCCCGTATCCGAAGAAATTGTACGTTACGCGGTCAAGCTTGCTGCTGCTTCTCGCCCTAGCGATCCGAACGCCCCGGATTTCGTCAAGGAATGGATAAGCTGGGGAGCGGGCACCCGTGCCGCTCAAGCCCTCGTTTTAGCCGGCAAAGCCCGGGCTCTATGGCATTCTCGAGCTCACGTGACCAAGGACGACATCCTTCAACTGGCCCACCCTGTCTTTCGTCACCGGATTCTTCTCAACTACCGAGCTGAAGCCCAAGGGGAAACCGTGGAAACGGTCACCCAAAAGCTGCTGGATACTGTGTAGTAACGTCGCCACCGAAATTTCGTCCGCGTGCCCGCCACTCCTAAAACTGGAATCGATCCTCTCGCCCTTTTCGCCATTCGCGATCTGGAGCTGCGGGCGCGCGTGGTCGTGGAGGGCCTTTGGTCCGGGCTTCACCGCAGCCCTCTGCAAGGATTCTCGGTAGAATTCACGGAATACCGCCAATACTCCCAGGGCGACGACTTGCGGTATCTGGATTGGAAAGCCCTGGCTCGCACAGATCGAGAGTACATCAAGAAATTCGAGGATGAAACCAATCTACGCTGCCTGCTGCTTGTCGACACCAGCCGGTCCATGCGTTTCGCATCCGGAGAAATATCGAAATCCGAATACGCTCGTACCCTAGCCGCCACGCTTGGCTACTTTCTTTTGCAGCAACGCGACGTCGTCGGGCTCGGGCTCTTCGATTCCGAGTTGCATAGCTACGTGCCCTCTCGTTGGAGAACCGGGCACTTTAGGCGACTTCTTTCCACGCTTTCACGAGAACCCGAGGGACAGGAAAGCAACATCGGCAAAGCCCTCGAACAAACAGCCCTGCTGTGCGGCAAGCGCTGCTTGATCGTCGTCATCTCCGACTTCCTTTCCCCGCCGGAAGAATGGGACAACGAGCTCGGTCAACTGGTAGCGGCCGGACATGACGTGAGGGCGATCCAAATTCTCGACTCCGCCGAACTCGACCTCGATTTCGGCAAAGCTTCCCAGTGGGAGGATCTGGAAACCGGCGATCGCCTTTACATCGATCCCGTCGAGGCGCGGAGCGCTTACAAGGAAAGCTTCGGCCAGCACCAAACGCTAATTCAGCAAACTTTGGAAAAGCGAGGCATATGCCACTTAATTGCCCCCACCAATAAGCCGCTCGACTATACGCTGATAGATCTGCTTAGACGTCAACCTTTGCGCGGGAGGGCAGCCGTATGAGCCTGCTCTCGCCTTGGTTTCTGGCAGGCGCCTTGCTAATCGCCGGCCCTATCATCTTCCACTTGATTCGTCGGGCGACGAAAGATCGTATTCGTTTTTCCGCTATGAGATTTTTGCGGGAATCTCCGCCGAAACTGCAGAAAAGAAGCCACATCCAAAATCCCTGGCTGCTGGCCCTACGTTGCCTGATCATCGTCTTGCTCGCCTTCGCCTTCGCTCGGCCCTTTTTCGTAGCCAATACGCCAATAGATCTCGCTTCCAACCCGCCCAAAGCTATCGTGCTGGCCATTGATGCGAGCGCGAGCATGCAACGGGAAGGCGCTTGGGAGAACGCCATTCAACGGGCCCAGTCCTATTTGGATACAGTGGACGCCGCGGATAAGCTTTCCATCATCGCTGCTTCGACAAACGCCCGCATGCTACTCTCGTTCGAGCAGTGGGACAAATGGCCCATCGCCGAGCGTTCGACTCTAGCTCAAGCCCTGTTGGCCGAGACCAGCCCCAATTGGGGAACGACTCGACTAGACGACGCCATAGAGCTTGCTCTGTCTGAACTCGAGCAAATCGACGATGGAGCGGAAACGCAAACCGATAAAACGGTCGTACTCATTTCCGATATGCAGAGTACGGCCCGGATCGCCGGGGTAGCGGGACGCGAATGGCCAGATGATTGCCTTTTGAAATTGGAAACCGTGCAAGGAACCCATCCAGGCAATACCGGCATACGCTGGCTGGGCTGGACGGGCGATGAGGCAAATCGCTCTATGCGAATCGGAATCCAAAGTTCGGGCCAATCGTTGACCTCCAATTTAAGTTTGACCCTTTTCGATGCCAAGTCCGACACTCTTCTGGGCCAGCCACTTAAGTTGTACTCAAATACTGGCGACAACCATATGGTTCTAATGGAAGTGCCCGAGCACGCTCCGGGCCCCTATCGAGTCGAGCTAGCAGGCGACCCAGATACTTTCGACAATGTATTGCACATCGCCGAGAATCAGCCTCGCCCTATGCAACTTCGATACTACGGCAACCCAGCCTATTCCGACGACCCCAACCAATCCGCCTTCTACGTAAAACGGGCATCGGCGGGCTGGGTAGATCCAGCGGTACAATTTGTCGACAGCAATTCCGACTCTGGATCGGAAACCGATCTGCCTCCATTCCTTTTTCTCGACTCGGCTTTGACCCAAAACGAAGTGTCTTCCATTCGCGAGCAGATCGAATCCGGATCCCACGCTCTTCTTTTACTCTCAAGTCGCGATATGCTCGATACCGCGACTGCCCTAGCGAACGAACCCGATTGGAGCCTAGCGGAAGCCAGCCAAGAGGATTCCCGACTCGGCTCCATCGACTTCCAAAGCCACGCTTTCGCCATATTTTCCGACCCTCGATTTAGCGACTTCTCCCGTATCCGCTTTTGGAACACTCACAAATTGGAAATCCCAGATCGCAGCGGACTGTCAATACTCGCCGAGTACGACGATAGCGGTCCCGCCATCGTAGAAAAAGCCTTGGGAATCGGGCTACTGACGATTTGGGTAGCGGACTGGGCTCCCCAAAAGAGTCAATGGCCACTGTCCACGAAGTTTGTACCGTGGCTACAGCGGCTATTCGAACGGGCAGCCGGCGGCTCCAACCGTACCAGCATTCTCAGCTCGGATTCAATCGCCTCCGCATTTGATGGGACCTCATCACAGTGGAAAGCGATCGGAGAAACGGCTTACTCGACGGACACGCCAAACCAGCCAGGACTTTATCAGCTCAAAGAGGGATTCACGGAACGCTGGATCGCCGTTCAAGCGCCTCCCGAGGAAAGCCAATGGGATACCCTGCCCTACGAAGATTGGGAGCGACTAGGTGCGCCACTCGAGGTCGCGGCGACAAGCGCTCAAAAGGAATCCGATCAAGAGAGCGAACGGCGTTCCCAAAACGCTGTCGAACTAGAAAACCGGCAACAGGTGTGGAAGTGGCTAATCATGGCCGTAGCCCTAGCGCTGATACTAGAGAGCCTGATTGCCCGAACTTTGCAGAATAGAGAGGAGCGCGCCACCGCATGAGAAAGCCAACCAACCCACACATTAGCGGCCCCGGATCCTATGCCGATCCGCAACTTCGAGCCGAAACCTTCGAAGTCGCCAATCGCTTGCGATCGACGCGATTGCTGCAACGGGAAACCCGCCGCTGGCAATTTGCCATCGTCGTATCCATCGCTTGGTTCATCCTATCGCTCTTGCTTGTCAGCCTCCCTCAACTCATAGCCGTAGGCATCCTAGCAATCATTGCCTATGTCCTTTTTTTAAATTGGAAGGACACCCGATCAACTCCAATCGATTTCGTGGCCGCCGCTCGCAAGATCGAGGAAAACGAGCCTTCGTTAAAGCAAGCCCTGTCGACAGCTATTGAACAACCTGGCGATGAAACCCAGCTCTCTTTTCTCCAGAGCCGACTCGTCAATGAAATCCTAAATCATCCTTCCATAAACGATTGGCGAGCTGCGGGAGCTGATGAGTACCGAAAATCCAAAATCTGGCAGCTGGCATTCGCCTTGCCACTCGGACTGATACTCATCGCCGCTTTCACATTGGAGCCAACCGCCAAGGAGCGATTCAATCTGGCCCCGGATACTCCCATCGCCTTGACCGTGAAACCTGGGGATGCCGAGACTGAGCGTGGCTCAACCGTTGTCGTGACTGCTCATTTTAAAGGGGACGCCCTGCCGAAAAATGTCGATCTAGTCGCTCTTTATCCCGATGGCCGGGAAACGCGCGAACCCATGGGACAAAGTCTTTCCGATCCTGTATTCGTATATTCTCTACACGGATTAAGCTCGGATGTACGCTATCAAATCGACTACGATGGACGTTCCTCCGAAAGCTACGACATCACGCTATACGACTTGCCCGCCCTCTCCCAATCCGATGCCACATTGAACTTCCCCGACTACACACGCATTCCAGCCAGGAACATCGAGGATACGCGTCGCGTTAGCGCGGTTGAAGGTACCGAAGTCATCTATTCGTTCTCGACCAATAAGCCTGTGGAGATTGCCAAGCTCGTCGACAGGGACGAACGCGAAATGATTCTGAAAGCGGCCAACCCAGAACGAACCCGTTTCGAAACGAAACTTACCGTAACCGAGAGCCTGCGATGGGACTTGCATCTGCAAGACGACAAAGGGCGCGAAAACCCCTTCCCTCCGGAAATACGTATCGAAGCTCTGCCCAACAAACGACCCGAGTTGGCAATCGCCTTTCCTCGAGGCGATCAACGCGTCTCTCCTATAGAGGAAATCGAGCTCGAAGCGAAAGCCAGCGACGACTTCGGTCTCATCGACTACGGCATCGCCTACAGCGTGGGCTCGGAACCACCCGTGTACTTGACCCACGAGGACATCGAGGATGATGAATTGAACAAGGAATTCGCCTCGGATTTGTCTCTGGAAGAAAGTGGCGTCCAAGTTGACGACCTCATTTCCTGGTATGCCTGGGCTGACGACTATGGACCTGACGGGCAAGTCAGGCGTTCAACCAGCGATTTGTTCTTCGCCGAAGTTCGCTCTCTAGACGAGATTTTCAGGGAAAACGAAGGAGGCGGAGGCATGCAGGGAGGCATGGGGAACCAAGGCGAGGAACTTATCGATCTGCAGCGCCAAATCGCCATTGCCCTTTTCAAGCTCATGCAACGCGGAGCCACCGATAGCTCATTTCTAGAGGACACCGCGGTTATCAACGATTCTCAAATGGAGGCTCGTCAGCAGGTCGAAGAACTGAAAGGGCAACTTGAGGATGAAAATGCCCGCAGCGCCGCCAACCTTGCCAGCTCCCTAATGGACAAGGTAACTCAAAATCTGGATACGGTACTGGATTCTGCGACTGATGGACCTCTGGAACCCGCCTGGTCCAATGCCCAAGGAGCCGTCCAAGCTTTGCTGCGAATGCAGCCCAAGGAGTTCAACGTATCCCGATCACGGCAAGCTGGAGGCGGTGGTGGTGGTCAATCGAGGAGCCAACGCCAATTGGATCAGCTCGATTTCAGTGACGAAGAGAATCGCTACGAAACCGCCAGCCAGGCCCAAAGCATGACATCCCCAGAGCAAAAGGAGCAGCTGCAAGTTTTGAGCAAGCTGAGCGAACTCGCTCGTCGCCAGGAGGATATAAACAAGCGCTTGCAAGAATTGCAGACCGAAATCGCCAAAGCGAAAGACGAAGAAGAGAAGGAACGCATACGCCGCGAACTTAAGCGGCTCGAAGAGGAACAGCGGCGCATGCTAGCCGATATCGACGAAACCCGCGAACGCATGGACCGCTTGCAATCCAACAGCGAGAATCGGGAGGCCCGAGAGCGTCTCGACCAAACCCGGCAAGAAATGCAGGAACTCGGCGAATCGCTGCGTCGAGGTGAGGTTTCCCAAGCATTGGCCACAGGAACACGGGCCCAGGAAAACCTGGAAGAACTCAAGGAAGACTTCCGGAACGAAACCTCGAGCCAGTTCACTGAACAACTGCGGGAGGCCAGACGAGCAGCCCGTGAACTGGCTGAGAACCAGCGAACCATCCGGGAAAATCTGGAAAGCCTAGACCAGAACCAAGGGCCTCGCCTCGACAACTCCGAAGATCGCGATCGCATCGTTCAACAGTTCCAAGAGCAACAGGAGAATCTGGATACGCTTATGCAGCAATTGCGGGAAGTGACAGAAGCTTCTGAGTTCAGCGAACGGAAATTGCACCGCGAGCTCTACGATTTGCTACGCCAGCAAAGCCAAAGCGACATCGACGAGCAGTTGCAGACGAGTTCCGATTTACTTCGCCAGGGATTCGTCGAGCAAACCGAAAACAGGCAACCCAATCTGCAAAGAGGATTCGATAAGCTGCAAGAAAGTGTAGAACGAGCAGCTAGTTCAGTGCTGGGCGATGAAGCCACTTCCCTGCGGTTCGCCCAGGAGGAGCTCGACTCGCTAACCCGCGACTTGCAAGCGGAACGCGGCGATAACGAAAGCGGTTCGCCTAGTGGACAACAAGGTGAAGAGCAGAAACCAGGTCTCGCTCAGGAACCGAGTGAAGAAGGTCAATCTGGACAAGGCTTGGCCAGCGATGGCAACCGAGAGGGCGAACAGCAAGGCCAGTCTCAATCCAGCGGTGGAACTCAACCCGGCGAACAACCCGGACAAGAGCAATCCCTTGCCGATGCCGGCAATCAGCCTGGACAGCAACCAGGCCAAAGCCAATCCCCACAGCCTGGACAGCAGCCGGGCTCGCAACCAGGTGGCAGTCAAGGCTCGGAATCGCCGTCAGGCCAACCGGGCCAAAGTGGCGGACAATCAGGGGGCGAAAGCTCTAACCCATCGCTTGCTCAACAGCCATCGGATAGTCAATCGTCCCAGCCCGGCCAGCCGAGCGGCGGATCGCAATCAGGCGGTTCTAGCTCTCCCAGCGGCGGCCAACAAGGAGGTTTTGGCGGTGGCGGCTCCGAGGATATCGCGTCCGCTCTGGATGAGTTTCTAAGAGAATTCTCTAGCAGCCCAGGTCGTGATTCGCCGCTTACCGGAGGCGGCTTCGGCGATTGGAATCAGCGGCTTCGCACGATCGAAGAACTGGTAGAACAGCCAGACATACGCCAGCGCCTGTCGCAGGCTCGCGAAGAGGCAGAACGACTCCGGGCGGAATTCAAACGGCACGGCGCAATGCCCCAGTGGGGAGTTGTCAATGAAGGAATAATAGCTCCTCTCAGCGAAGCGCGTTCCTGGGTGGCTCAAGAATTGGCTCGTCACGAAGATCCTCAAGCCCTTCAGCCAATCGACCGGGATCCGGTACCCCGGGCATACCAGGAATCCGTCAGGAAATACTATGAATCGCTGGGCCAGTAGTAATCGTCAGAAATTTACCCGCGGCAACGGAAAGGTAGCTGGCGACCTCCGGGCAGCTATCAGGCCGTGATTACCCAATGAAAAAAGGAAAGACCAATCAATCACCCTCTCGGCACTTATGCTAGCCGCAATCACATTCAACGGAGAAAACTGGTGGTGGGTGGCTTTGCTCGCGGCAGCAATGTCTATTGCCAGTTCCTACTTCGCTTGGAAAAGCGAAGGTCGTCTCGTCAATGGATACGTAATTGGTTTTTCCTTACGAGCCTTGGGAATCTTGCTACTGCTGCTCTGCTTACTAGACCCCCACTGGACAGGCGAACGTCCGGCTAAAGGGGCCAACATCGTCGCCCTCGTGGCAGACAATAGTAGCGGCATGAATCTCAGTGATGCCCAAGCTGATGAAAGCCGGGGAGAAACTCTCAAAAATCAATTGGCTGGACCTGCGGCTTCGTGGCTCGGCGACCTCGAGCAATCCTTCCAAGCGCGCTCCTACCGATTCGATCGCGATCTTCGCCGCGTTAGCGATTTTTCCAGCCTCGATTTTCAAGGCGAACAAAGCAACCTGATCGCTTCGCTCAATCAGCTCGGCGATCGCTACCAAGGCTTGCCTCTCGCTGGTGTCGCCCTCTTTACCGACGGCATCGCCACAGACGAAGGGACACTGGAAAACCTGAATACGAGCGCTTTGCCACCCATTTATCCCGTCGTGATTGGCGCCCAAGAAGACTTGCCTGACATTTCCATCGATCGCGTGGAGCTCCGCCAAACGGCTTTCGACGATGCCCCGATCTCCCTGAAGACGATAGTTTCCTCATCCGCCCTTCCCGCTCAGAACATCGATGTATCCATCGAAGCCATCGACACTCGAAACAGCTTGTCCACTTCACTGGAAGATCGTGACTTGCCGCCCTCTCAATCAGCTCGGTCGAAAGCTTCAGGCTCAAGTCACTCCTTGGCCTTCGACTGGCGACCTATCCGCACTGGCATCCAATTCTACCGCGTGTCCGCCAGCGCCTCGACCGCGGGAGAAGAAGCCACCCACGCCAACAATGAGCGCATCGTTATGGTGGACGGCGGACAGGAAGCCTTCCGCATCCTTTACGTCACCGGGCGCCCAAATTGGGAATACAAGTTTTTGAATCGAGCCCTCTACAACGATACTCAACTGCAAATGTCCGGCCTGATTAGAGTTGCCCGAAGGGAGCCTAAATTCGAATTTAAAGGCAGGGCCGGCGAATCAAGCAATCCACTCTACCGCGGATTCGATCGGGCTGCAGAGGAAGAAACGGAAGACTACGACCAGCCCGTACTCATCCGCGTAAACACTCGCGACGAAAAGGAGCTCAGCGACGGATTCCCCAGTACCGCCGAAGAGCTTTTTGAATACGACGCTATTATCATCGACGACCTGGAAGCCGGCTTTTTCACTTTCAACCAGCAAACCTTGATTCGCCAATTCGTAGCCCAACGGGGGGGCGGCCTCCTAGCCCTCGGCGGAGCCGACGCCCTCGATCACGGCGGGTACGAAAACACGCCGATCGCCGCTACGCTGCCCGTCTACCTTGACCAGTCCTTTACCCGAGCATCGAGCGAAAACCTATCGTGGCGCCTAACTCGAGAAGGCTGGGTGGAACCGTGGACACGCGTGAGACCCGTCGAAACGGATGAGCGGGCCCGGCTGGATACCATGCCCCCATTTCGCGTCCTCAATACAATTCCTAAAATCAAACCCGGAGCTCGAGTGCTTGCCGAGGTGGAAAATGCCCTCGGAGACCGCTACCCGAGCCTAGTCGCTCACAACTTTGGAGCGGGCAAGGTGGCTTGCGTGGCGGTAGGCGATCTTTGGCGGTGGGGACTGCGGGGAGAAGCCGAGCACGAAGATCTTGCTCGCCTATGGCGGCAGATAGCCCGGTGGCTGGTCACCGATGTTCCACGACTGGTCGAGATCGAAGCTCGAAGCTCCTCGGAAGGAACCGAGCTGGTTATCGAGGCTCGGGAAGAAGATTACAAGCCTTTGGAAATCGGGCAAGCCCGGGTGACCATTAAACGCGTCGATCTTTCGGAATCGGAACTCGCCTCGCACACAGGGTTCACAGAAGTCGACCTATACGCCGAGCCAGTATCCGATGCTCCTGGACGCTTTACTGCCAAGTTCTCCTCTCACGACGCAGGAGCCTATGTAGCCAGGGTGGAAGTTCAGGGTCCAGAGGGAGAAGTCATTGGCATCGCGGAGACCGGATGGGTCAATGAACCGCTAGCCAGCGAATTCCGCTCGCTGTCTCCCGACCGGCAATTTCTCGAGCAAATCGCCGAGAAAACCGGGGGGACCGTTTTGGAAATGTCTTCCCTGGACAAACTGGAATCCATGATATCCAAACAAAAGGCCCCTGTTACCGAGCTTTGGTCCTACCCCATCTGGCATAATGCTTGGCTCTTTCTGGCCGCCCTTTGCTGTTTTTTAGCGGAATGGGGACTTCGTAGAAAGCGAGGGCTAGCATGAATCCCGATTGGATGAAGTCGCTGGTGAGACTTTCGGGAATCACCGCTTTCGTAATGGCCCAGATTCACCCTGCCCTGGGAGAGAAAGAATCCAATGCCGGTTTCGAACATGAAACGCTGGTAGTTGTTGGAGCCCCCGGCGAGGAACGTTTCGAGAACGGATTTCGAGCTGCCGCGGAAGCCTGGGAACAAGCGGCCGCCTCCACCAGAGCTAGACTGAGAATCGTAGGGCTCGAAGAGTCCGGCGTAGACGACTTGGCCCAAATTGAATCCTGGATCGCCAATCTCAATCCGAAATCAGCGGCACCCGCCTGGATCGTCTATATTGGACACGGCACCCACACGCAAAAGAACACCCTTCTCA
This sequence comes from uncultured Opitutaceae bacterium, assembly GCA_964404745.1. Taxonomy (GTDB): domain Bacteria; phylum Verrucomicrobiota; class Verrucomicrobiia; order Opitutales; family Opitutaceae; genus Pelagisphaera. Next base: position 100,630 of record CAYOLG010000009.1, on the reverse strand, counting down.
ATCTTAGAGGGCCCGACCTCAGCGCTGAATCGCTAGCCGAGCAACTAGAGCCCTTGGAACGAACCTTGATTTTCATCCACGGCGGTTCCGCCTCCGCTCCCTTTATTAATAAACTCTCAAAACCAAACCGTATCCTAATTACCGCTACGCGGAGTGGCGATGAACTTAACTACGCCCGGTTCGGCGAGCGATTTGCCAACGTAATCGAGTCAAGAACCGGAGACTCGAATCAGGATGGCCAAGTTTCCCTTCTGGAGGCCTTCGTTGCCACAAGCCGGTCTGTCGAAGAATTCTACGAGGAATCGAACCGACTCGCTTCCGAACACGCCTTGATCGACGACAATGGGGATTCCGTCGGCACGCCTTCGGATTGGTTTCGAGGTGAGCGTCTCGTCAAGCAGCCTGAAAATGATCGGATTCCCGACGGATTCCGATCTCGCCAAATCGCCTTCATTTCCTCGCCTCAAGAAAAGATGCTCACACCCGAGCAACGATTTGATCGAGATCAATTGGAAGCGGAATTGGAATCGCTTCGCGGCCGCAAATCCGACCTTGATGAAGATGCCTACTACGAACAGCTCGAAGCGATTCTGCTCAAGCTAGGAGCCATTTATCTCGAAGACGCCCGCGACTCTTAGAAGGCAATCCAACACGACTGCTTGGATCTGGACCAGCACCATCTGCTCATTCTTTTTGGCGGATGGTATCAATCGCTTAGCCGATGGTGGGGCTGGTTCCCCGCAACCAGCCGAAGAGCTCGACTTTCGCGGCTTTAAAGCTGGCAATCAGCCCTGCTACCCTTTCACCGAAAACTAATCTCCCTTCAACGCCAGTTGTACCAACCGCGATTCCTCTTCGCCCAATTGCAAGGACAGGGCCGCATCCTTGCCCCGATCGCTCATTTTCCCCCAAGTTTTCCTCAAAATGGAGATCATTTTCTCCTCGGTCGTTTTATGCCGAAACGCGGCAAACTGGCTCTCCAAGAAAACCAGGCACAAGGCGTCTTCCATCGCCTGAGCCTCCTTATCGCTTCTCAAATCCTTCTTTAGATTGATCCCCCTGACCTTCTCAATCGTTTCCGGAATGTAGCCTTCCGATTCCAAAACGTCAGCCGTCGTTTCCGCATGAAAACGCTTCAGATCGGAACGCCATTTCAAATAACCCGCCCGGCCTTCCGGATAGTCGGAGCGAGCAGATTTCCAACGACAAATGTGCTGGCCTCGAGCGGCCAAGAAAAAGGCTTCAGACGCCTTCGGTAGAACCGCTAAAGCCTTGGCTAATAGCAGACGGCTGAAATGCAATTCGTATCCGAGCGACTCCCCCGCTATCGTCACTTTCTTGGGATCTTCATTATTGAGCGAATCGATCCGGGCAATCGCTCTTAGAAAACGATCGACATCGTCAGCTCGCTCCGATGCGAGTCGCAAATTCTCCCGGTCTATAGCTGAGTTCATTGGAATCCACCTTACTAGCTTCGGACTCCAGAAATCAATCAGAGACCACTTCGATAAGCTAGCTTTACATGCCAAATCGAGCACCCCCTAAGGCTATTCCCTATGCCGCGTTCAAGGCCTCAATTCCCGATTAGTCCTTCACATTTTTGCGACATTGTTTAACAATCTTTTTAAAAAAATGCCCATGTCTCGAATTCTAATCTTCTTTCTTACCCTCTGTCTCTTCTCTCTGAGCCACCATTCTGCCTATTCGAAACGCGGTCGACTCATGCAAGGTCCTATGGTTGGGTCCATAGAATCTGATCAAATTACTGTTTGGGCTAGAGCCGCAGGCGAGAGCGTTATCAATATACGCTACAGTTCCCATCCGAACTTCTTAAACGCCCAGCTCACCACTCCAGTATTCGCGACTGCCGCTGAAGACTATTGCGTAACCGTCACTATCGACGATCTGGAGGCCAATTCTTTCTATTACTATCAAATTCTGGTCGATGGCGAGCCAATCGACTACGATGGATACCCGGTTCTTACGGCGCCTAAGGAAGAAATGCTCACGAAATTCTCTATAGGGTTCGGATCCGGCGCTCGAGCAGATCAGGACGGATTACAGGCTATTTGGCTGCAAGTGCAGAACGCCCGCCCCCACGCATTCTTCTGGCTCGGGGCCAACGAAGCCTTTTCTGAACTGGAGCCCCAATTCCAAGCGGAAGAGTATAGACGCCAGCGCAGTGTCCCCTTTCTGCAACCGCTTCTTCGTTCAATTCCCCAGCTAGCTACTTGGGACGCCCCCGTAAAAATAGGTCCGGAAGAACTCGATGCTTCCATGGAGATTTTTCAACGCTACTGGCCAAACCCGAACCAGGGGACTCAAAACGCGAATGACACGTATTTCATCTATCAATACGGTGGAGTCGATTTCATATTTCTCGATACCTACACTTATCGCGATGAAGCCAATCAAAGTACGATCCTCGGCAAGGCGCAGATGGACTGGCTGCAAAACCGATTGGCCACGAGCGACGCCACTTTCAAAGTCCTCCTGAGTGGCAGCAGCTGGAGCAATCTCTCCGACCTCCATAAAAACACCTGGATGGCCTTCCCGGACGACCGAAATGGGCTTTTCCGTTTCATAAAGGAAAACCATATTGATGGAGTCATGCTCCTATCGGGCGATGATGACGAAGCGGAAATAAAGGCGATCCCGATGTCACGGGACGGAGGATACGACTTATACGAGCTTGTCAGCAGTCCGCTCGCTCAAGACCCAAAGCCGGACTATTCTGAAAGCAACGAACAAGTCATCGCTATCGAAGAACCTTATGCCGAGTCGATGAATTTCGGAACCTTGACATTCGATATGACCGAAGACGACCCCAAAGCCACCCTTCAAGTCATCAATGTCTTAGGCGAAAACGTTTTTCCAGAATTCGAGCTGCGAGCGAGCGACCTAACGATCAACGGAAAGGCCTCCTGGAAGAAGAAAGTGCCGGCCGAAGCCGTCGCCCACATCGAAGCCAAGGCCAAGGCAGCCCTGTAAATCCATGAAAACCGATTTTTCCTCACACCTAAGAGAAACACCACATACTATAGGCCACCGGCTCCTCAACGCCGTGATTAAAGACAGGCGTCAACCGCCTGCCAAGCACTCGAGTTGGTGATTGCCAAGGCCATAGGTAAGCGCGAGAACCGAGAGAGTTATGCATCTCGATTCCAAACTCGGCCTCTCGCTTTTGTACCTATGCGTCTTGGCGATCACCTCTGCTTGCAAGCAAGAGAATAGCTCAAAATCCGGAGCCTCTGAGGAACACCCTATACTCAGCTTCGGCCATGCCGAAGTGGCCGTCGAGCTAGCCATCGATCCCGCTACTCAAGCCAAGGGCTTAATGTATCGCAACAGCCTGCCCGAGAACCAAGGTATGCTCTTCATTTTCGATCGCCCCAAGCAAATGTCCTTTTGGATGCGCAACACTCACATCCCTCTCGACATTGGATACTTCACCGCGGATGGCGTCCTGCGAGAAATCTACCCGCTCTATCCTCACGATGAAACATCCAGAAGATCAATACGTTCCGACTTGCTGTTTGCGTTGGAAGTCAACCAAGGCTGGTACGAAAAGCATAATGTCAAGCCAGGCGACAAGTTCGATCCGAGCGAGTTTCCCGACTAATTCCCGCCTCGGCATCTAAATAGTTGATCAGGGAATGAAGCGCTGATTAGGCAAGCCTTACCCTGGCTGCCAATCCATATAAATGATCCCGTCTCAACCCCCAATCCCCGACGAAAGCATACTGCAAAGCCTTCAGGGCATGGGATTGCTTCCGAATCCAGCCACAGCCACCTTCGAGCCACTTGCCGGCGGAGTGTCTTCCGACATCTGGAAAGTCAGTGTTGAGGATCAAACATTTTGCGTAAAGCGGGCACTCGCGAAGCTCAAAGTGCAGGCCGACTGGTTCGCTCCGATTGAACGAAATCAATTCGAAGTCGCCTGGTATCAAGTGGCCAACGACATATGCCCAGGATCCGCCCCTCGCGTTCTCGCCCACGACGAGGAGGCGATGCTATGCGTCATGGAATTCTTGGATCCGGCTACTCACAAACTTTGGAAAGCGGAATTGCGTGATGGACGAGCCGATACGGAGATGGCTTCTCAGGCAGGCACTATCCTGGGCAAAGTACATTCTCGTACAGCCAATAACGACTTGGTGAAATCCAGATTTACGCGGCCTGATATCTTTTATGATATTCGCCTCGAGCCCTATCTCGAAGCAACAGCAGCCAAGCATCCGGATCTCGAACGGCAGCTTATTGGATTGAGCAAGCAGACGGCCGAAACCGAACTAGCCCTTATTCATGGAGACGTCAGCCCAAAGAATATCCTTTTGGGTCCCAAGGGGCCCGTCTTCCTGGATGCGGAATGCGCCTGTATCGGCGATCCTGCATTCGACTTAGCTTTTTGCCTCAACCACTTTCTCTTGAAATGCCTTTGGAATCCGGGAGCCAAGGAAGGTTTCCTAGCATGCTTCCGCAAAATGGCGGCCGACTACTTGCAATGCGTTGACTGGGAAAACGCGAAGGAACTTGAACAGAGAGCGTCTCGCCTCTTGCCTGGATTGTTTCTGGCCCGGGTTGATGGCAAGTCTCCGGTCGAGTACGTGACCGAGAACACTCAAAAAAACGAAGTTCGAAGTTGCGCTCGCGCGCTTCTACTCGATCCACCGGAAACACTTGAAGACATCGTCCAAGCCTGGGAAAACGAATTAAATAAATGAATACAAATATTTCGAAGATTGTCGGACGTCGCGTTTGGGATTCCCGAGGGCGACCCACTATTGAAGTGGATGTAGTCCTTCAAGGAGGAGCAATGGGACGAGCGATTGCGCCCGCTGGCGCTTCTACAGGAAGCTCAGAAGCCGTCGATAAACGAGACGGCGGGTCGAGTTTTGCTGGCTACGATGTCAACGGCGGTATCGCAGCAATCAATGGCGAAATCTCAGAATGCTTAATAGGAAGGGACGCCATCAATCAGGAGGATATTGATACCGTCCTTATCGAGCTTGATCGCACGCCTAACAAAGCGCGACTCGGCGGCAATTCACTGATCGCTACCTCAATGGCAGTCGCCCATGCAACCGCCAACGCAGCGGGGCTGCCCCTATGGCGCTACCTAGCTCGGGATAGGAACGACTTATTCCTGCCTCTGCCCGAAATTCAAATATTCGGCGGTGGTGCCCACGCAGGTCGACGCGTTGATATACAGGACTTTATGATCATCGCCATCGGTGCCGCTAACTATGCTCAGGCGCTCGACTGGACCGCGGAAGTATACATCGCCGCCGGAAAACTAATGAGCGAGGCCGGACTAAAACAAGGCGTTGCCGATGAGGGCGGTTACTGGCCCGCGTTCAATGCCAACGAACAAGGTCTCGATTTTCTAGTGAGATCCATTGAAGGAGCGGGACTAACCCCTGGCCACGACATGGCAATCTCTCTGGATATAGCGGCCACCGATTTCTGCCAAAAAGGCAAATACCATCTGGCCACCGACAACCGCGTCCTAGACTCCGACGAACTATCTGAGATGCTATTAAGGTGGATAAATGACTATCCCATCGTTTCCATCGAAGATCCTCTAAGCGAAACCGACGATCAAGCTATGGCTCGCTTTACTGCCGCCGTCGGGAATAAAGTGGAGATCGTGGCCGATGACTTTATCTGCACTTCAGCCAATCGTATCCGCGAAGTGGCGACTATTGAGGCTTGTAATACAGCCCTGATAAAACCAAATCAGGCAGGAACCTTAACGGAAACGAAAGCCGCCTTCGAAGCAGCTCGAGCGGCTGGCTGGGAATCCATTGTCTCCGCCCGTTCCGGAGAAACCGAAGACACAACCATTGTCGACTTGGCTATCGGTTGGGGCGTCAAGCAGCTGAAAGTCGGATCGTTCGCCCGATCCGAGCGCATGGCCAAATGGAACGCGGGCCTTCGAATTGCCGAGAGTCTTGGTCAGGACGGGGGAACATTAGCGCCCCGCGAATCGTTTCCTTGGGGCTCTTGAACTCCTCTCTATTTCCGCTTCACGTAAACATAGTAGGCCCCGCAGATTGTTTCCCGCCGACTATCTTCAAACCAGGTGTGCAGCCGAACCGGCCCTGCATTGAGGCGATAAGTAAAGCTCACTGACTTGGCGCCCTTCTTTACTGGCTGACTCTGAATCTCCCGTCCCACCTGTATGCGGGCGCCGACTATGGGCAGAGCCATTCCCGGACCTCGATCGCCCGCAGTCAGCTCTATTGCCGGAAGTCCCGCGTCGATGGCAGTATCGGCCTCGCGCGGCCAGCGCCTCAATTCGAATTCGTATTCGCCCGCTTCCGCCACCTCTAGGTGCCAGTATCCGTTTTTCTCCACCCCTCGCCGGATTTGCCCTTGTTGATCGACGAAGACATCTAGCCACTCGCAAGCGGTCAGCATCATGGGATCTTCCGCTTCATGCCCAATCGTCACCGCCTGTGGCTCATTGGCAATGTCCCTGACCTCTTCCCACCAATCATCAAGATAGGCGCTCATCTTGGCCGCTACCTCCGGATGGCGATTGATTATGTTGCGCTTTTGCCCTGGATCATTCTCTAGATTGTATAGCTCCTTGTCGTTCAGCAATCGCCAGCGTTTCCACAAAACGCCAGCCCCTTCCCGATACATAACCGATGGCGAGTCGGGCGACGGATATTCGAACCCGAAAGGCATACGACTGTAATTGATAACAAACATCCGATCTTCCCGATCAGTATCCATAATTCCCCTAAAAATCGGAGCCAAATTGATCCCATCGAACTTGGGAGCCACTGATGTAGTCAAGCCGCATAGGTCCATGAGCGTAGGTAGAACGTCCTGAACCTGGGTGATACCGCCTATATCACGCGGTTTACCCAATTCGCCCCCCGGCCAGCGCAAGAAAAACGGGACGCGATGCCCGCCTTCCCAGAGCTCGGTTTTCCGGCCTCGCATTCCGGCATTGAAATATTGATACCCAAACGTGCTCCCATTGTCGGTTTGGAATATCAGTATCGTGTCTTCCTCGAGGCCTTCATTCTCGAGGAAGCCCATGAGTCGGCCCATATTATTGTCAATGTTGATGATCATACCCAGATAGGCGGCGAAGGAATCGCGGCGGTTTAGGGCAATCCCTGGAAGTTCCTCGTCGGCGATCGCCTTACGAGCCTGATCCAATTCCTTTTTTGGCGACCAATGGGGGCCGTGAGGAGCATTTGTCGGAAGATAGACGAAGAAGGGTTTTCCGGCATCCGCTTGCTTCCCCATCCACTTCATCGCTTCTTGGAAATAGACATCCGTACAATAGCCGGGCACGACCTTCCGCTCTCCATTGACCCAATACGTATCGTCGAAGTAGTCGTTGTTCCACCAATCGGGAACTGAATTGATATGGGATGACGGGAACCAGAGGGTTTCCTCGAATCCCCTGTCTTGCGGTCGGTAGGGATAGTTATCTCCCAAGTGCCACTTTCCGAAGAGCCCCGTACTGTAGCCATTCTCCTTGAAGAAATCCGCCATAGTGGGGATTTCCGCCCTGAGAAGCGTGCGCCCAGCGCTTACGTTGATCGCTCCGTTCCGGGCCGCATCGAGGCCTGTCATCAACTGCCCTCGCGTCGGCGTGCACATCGGAGCCACGTGATAATCCGTTAAACGCAGACTTTCTCCGTGGAGCGTATCGAGGTGCGGGGTTTTCAAGATCGGGTTGCCATGGACAGAAAGCTCGCCGTACCCTTGGTCGTCCGTCATGACGATGATAACGTTCGGTCGATCCGCCGCCCAAGCCAAAACCGTCGTCAATGTCGCGAAAAACGTTCGAGAAACCCTTGTTAATGTATTCATGATTTTATATTACTGAGGCAACTACTTCAATTGACCCTCAGCTCTGATCGCCAAGCTTCCAATTTCCGCTTCAACTCTTTGATCACGTAATTGTATTGTGGGTTCTCGTACTGATTAGTCGACTCCAAGGGATCGACTCGCAAGTCCAGCAACTCCCAACCCGACGCGGCCACCCCTTCGGTCGGATAGTAGTGAATCAGCTTGTAGCGTTCCGTCCGAATCCCGTAATGCGGAGGGACATCCTGGAACTGCAGATCGGGGTGATCATAATAATGATAGTAGAAGTCCTCTCGCCAGTCGCTGGGCTCTTTGCCTTCCAAGATCGGCCTGAGGCTTCTTCCATCCATGTCGCCGGGAATTTCCACGCCCGCAAAATCTAAAATCGTGGGCGCGTAGTCCACATTGAGCGAAAACAGATCTGTGACGCTACCCGCCTGGATCGATTTGGGGTAGCGAATAACCAAGGGTATCCTTAGGGATTCCTCGTCCATCAATCGTTTATCGAATCGACCATGATCGCCAATGAACATTCCATTGTCAGCGGTGTAGATAACCAAGGTGTTTTGATCGATCCCTGCTTCCTTGAGAAAATCCATAAATCGGCCAACATTCTCATCTACCGAAACCATCACCCGCATGTAGTCCTTCACGTATTGCTGATAAAGCCAGTCTTTCAGCTTTTTGCCCCTGAGCTCTCCCGGGTCTTCTTTATTCATTTTGGCTCCGAAAGCCTTCCAGCGCTTGATCATGTCAGGCACTAATTGATTGGTCGAATCAATAACCGACTGAGCTCTTCCGGAATCGTCATCGTCATAGCTAGGAGGATACGCAATCTCCTCGTCTTCCCAAAGGCCATCGTGCTCTTCTGATGGAACCCACTGGGCATGCGGGGCCTTGTGGTGATAGCATAGCATAAATGGCTTCGTTGGATCTCTTCCTTTAACCCAATCAATCGCTAGATCAGTAATGATGTCCGTCACATAGCCTTCGTGGATCTTTTCTTCCCCCATCTCTATCAAAACGGGATTTCGGTAAAGTCCCTGGCCCGGAAGCACATTCCAATAATCGAATCCGGTGGGTTCGCTCTTCAGGTGCCACTTGCCAATCATAGCCGTCTGATAGCCCGCTTGCTGCAGTAATTTTGGGAAGGTCTGTTGGCTTCCGTCGAAAACCTCGCGATTTCCAAGCTGGCCATTATTGTGACTATACTTGCCAGTCAGTAGAGTCGCTCGAGCCGGAGCGCAAAGCGAGTTCGTGCAAAAGCTATTGCGAAACCGGATACCCTCCTCCCCAATACGGTCCAAATTCGGGGTCGCCGCTCGGAGCGTGTCGTAAGCCGACATCATCTGAGTGGCATGATCATCGGTCATAATGTAGACGATGTTTGGGCGATCTTCTGCTAGGGCAAGAGCCACTCCAGCAAGAAGGGCGCACAGCAGGGGTGGCTTTCTCTTGGGGTATAATTCCATTGCTACAGAAGATCGAAATCAAAGCGCAATCGGAGGATTCCGTCCACTCCAATGTGCCAAAGCCAAAGCCAGGTACAGATTAACAACCGTTTTCGTCACGAGCATGCTACCGCACCGCATCAAGCGCATCTGTGTATTCACCCCAGAAGGATTAACCGCGCTCGGAACGCGCGGCCGATCTCGATTGCAAGCGAATAGGTGGAGCTCGATCTCCGGGCGAGCTTGAGGAGGATATAATCTAGGCTATGAAACGAGGAACTTGTGCCAACCCTTAATCCAGACCGACAGATTCCGCGAGCTCCTCGGTCATGAAATTGCGAAGAAAACGAGCGCTTTGACGCAAGGCTCCTTGGCGACCGGCAAGCGTCCGCTCGTAGGGACGATCCTCTACTTCGATGCAAACGGGACCATTGTAGCCAGTTTGACCTAGGATACTGAAAAAGCTGCCCCAATCGATATCGCCCAATCCTGGCAGCTTAGGCGTATGATACTCCAATGGGGTCGCCAAGATGCCAACATCGTTTAAGGCATCCTGGTCCACACGAGCGTCCTTAGCATGTATATGGAAGAGCTTTTCTGAAAATTCCTTGATTGGCCTCAGATAGTCCATCTTTTGCCAGAGCAGATGGGAAGGATCGTAATTCAGGCCCAGCGAATCGCTGGGAATGTCGTCGAACATTCTTCGCCACACCACCGGGCTGATGGCCAGGTTCTTGCCGCTCGGCCATTCATCCGAGCTGAAATACATAGGGCAATTTTCAATGCCAATACGGACCCCTTGCTCTTCGGCTCGCTTAACTAGCGGCCTCCACACTTCGAGAAAGCGAGGCCAATTGCCATCGATGGATTTCGCAGGGTCACGGCCAATGAATGTATTGACTATATTTATACCCATTCTGGCTGAGGCATCGATAACCTTCTCCAAATGGTCGATGTAAACCTGAGCTTCCGCTCGATCCGGGCAGAGCGGATTGGGATAGTAGCCCAACCCGCTTATGGAGAGCCCCCGCTCGGAAACCATCTCAGCGATTTTCTCTATCTGGTCATCACTCAAATCCGCGACATCAACGTGAGTGACCCCAGCGTAACGCCGCTCCGCCTTCCCAAGGGGCCAGCACATGAGCTCCACGCAGGAAAATCCTTCTGAAGCGGCAAAATCGAGAACGTCTTCTAGCGATTGATCGGCCAATATGGCGCTAACAAATCCAAGTTTCATAATTGTGTTTCCGTTGAAGGGTTGGTCGCAAAAAAGGTAGCGAGCGATCTCCGAGCGCCCATCCAAAAGACTCAACTTTGGTCGCTCGGAGATCGACCGCTACCAGGTTTAGCGTCAAAGATTGCGTTTCAAAATCAACCATTATCCAGCCATCCTCAAACATCCTCCCATCTCTGCGTCTTCGCGCTCCTGGCCACCGCCTCGCATAGGGCGATTTCTTGGTGGCCCTCTTCGAAGGTAGCGAATTCCGGTACGCCTGTTCCACCCGAATCGATGAATTCATAAAATGCGCGAAAGCACATTTTGAAGGTATCCTGAAACCCTTCCGAGTGACCACCGGGATAATCGGTGTAGCGCCTCGCGAGCTCCCCAACCAATGAGGGATCCTTCAACAGAATTTCATTGGCCTTATCTCGAAAGCCAAGCCAAAGCCTATTGGGCAGCTCACTGTTGAATTCCACGGCGCCTTTCGCTCCGGCAATCTCGTAGCGCAGAGCGTTCTTCTTTCCAGGCGTCACTTGGGAAACGAACATCGTACCGCAGGCGCCCCCATCGAATCGCATGAGCAAGCAGCCAAAATCGTCGGTCGTGATCTCCACGGGTTCCGTGTCGGCATCCACTCCCAGCTTTCCCGTAAAAGTCTCCACCTCGCCTTGAGGCCGTTTCCTAACCGGATGCAAGGTTCGTAGATTGGCGAAAATGGATACGACTTTTTGACCCGTTATGTTCTGAACCAAATCAACCCAGTGGGTTCCGATGTCGGCAACTGAACGCAAGGCTCCCTGCTCCTCTGCCAACACCCTCCAATTATAGTCCGTATCATAGAGCAACCAATCCTGCTGATAACTGCCAAATATGCTATGCACCTCGCCTAGATCTCCCGCGCGGGCACGCTCTTTAGCCTCAAGATTAACCGGGTAAAATCGAATGTTGTAATTCACTCCCGTGGCGCGATCCGATGCCTTGGCCAGGCGGACCAGCTCCCTGGACTCCTCAGTCGTCATAGCCAAAGGCTTTTCGCACATCACGTGCTTCCCTGCCTGCAGAGCAGACACGGTCTGCGGAAAATGCAGCCGATTGGGAGTGGTGATATGAACCGCTTCCACCCCGTTGTCGGCAAGCAAGCTCTCCCAATCGTCGTAGGCCTTGGGCAGATCCAAGCGTTCCGCCGCTTGCTTGGATTTTTCAGGCGTTGAACCTTGGATCCCAATGACCTCGATCCCGCTCATTCGCTTCAAGGCTTCCGTGTGAACGAAACCCATGAACCCCGTTCCTGTTATGGCTACTTTCATGTCGATTTCAGTATTCGGTCCTTATCTCCGGAAAAATCTATAGCGGCAAAGCCGCCACCCACCACACCTTCTTCGATGCTGTTCAAATCCGGCTTGCACTCAAGCACCGATGGGCTGGCTACCGCGTCGCGGGAATGATCTGAAGGTCGATACCCAAGACGCTCCGCATTGCTGTTGTCGAAAAACGGTTCGTCGCAATCCGAGACACCGTAAACAATCTGATGCCCCATTCCTTTCGTTCGCAAGCCGATCTCAATTAATTGGGTCAAATCGCGAGCGCTCACCCAAGTATGCAACCGACGCTCGTTAGGCACATCGGGACCAACGTATCCTATTCTAATAGACAGAATGTTCAGACCGAACTTATCCGCGAAATAGGCGGCGGCTGACTCGCCAAAGGCTTTGCTCAAGCCATACTCGGTATCTGGCCGATGAGCCGTCGTATGGTCGATTTTCTCGCCCCGCTTGATAAACCCCACGGCATGGTGGCTACTTGCGTAGACCACATTCTCGATACCCTTTTCTGTGGCTGCTCGAAAAATGTTATGCGTCCCCTGATAATTGGGACCGATATTCTCTGCAAAGGTATAGTGCGAGGCTACTAGCCCCGCCAGATGCACGATCCCACCGCTTCTGGCCACAAGCTTGCTGACGAAAGCGTAATCAACGATGTCCCCCTGCTCAAAAGACTCCCCATCCTGGCAATCGTCGATCTCCAAAAGGTCCGTTAGCATCACCTCCTCAAAACGTTCCCGCAAATAGGGCCGTAATGCTTTTCCCACTCGGCCCGCAGCTCCCGTCACCACTATCCGTTCCGGCAAACTCATGACAACGTATCCAGGAATTCTATCCCTCTCCCCTTTCCTTTCAAGATACCTATCCTTTCAGCTACCCTTGGCGTGTAACGTTCGGAAATGTACTGCTGCAATCCATTGTCCATAGCAGCGCTTTTAAAACCCGCATGAGATTTCTCCAATCGCTCGGAGTTTTCCTCAAAATAGGTCTTAGCAGCCGATGACCGAATAAGCAGGGATTCCGAGGACCAATTCACTTTGGATACGCCCGCTTCCACGGCCGCCTCCAGTTGCTCGTTCGATAAACCCGATGATCCGTGCAAGGCGATTCCTATTGGGCGTCCAGCAATCTCCGAGGCAAGCAACTGATGCTCGCTTACCGAGGTTGGGCTAAATGCTAACGTATCGCTGGAGAGGCCGTGCTTGGTGCCAACACCCGGAGCCCATAACGAAAGATTTCCAGGATGCCTTCTCTCAACCTCGCCAAACAGCGTTTTCGTTTCTTCTAGAGGCGTCACTCCATCATCTACTCCCGCCTCCATTTCCAAAGCCGCGCTCAATTTTCGATCGCTCGCGTATCGGCAAAGCTCGGACATATGGGCAATGTTTTCCTCGCGGCTCAGCTCAGACGAATCCAAGGAAATGCTCGACGCTCCGGATGCCATGGCGTGCTTTAGAATTCTCAGCGTTTCGAGGCCTTTGATGTGGTCCGTATGGTAGACGACTGGCACATCTCTGAACCGATCGGCATTCGCAAGAATCCTAAGCTCCGCCAAGTACCTAACAATGCCGAGGTACGGATCTCCGACCCCGAAGCTATGCCCTTCCAATTGCCATAAGCTTGTTTCGATAATAATCGGGGCATCGCATTCCTTGGCAGCAATCAGGCAATCGACGACTGCGGCGGGACTATCCGCATTGACCGCCAAAACCGCGAATCGGTTTTCCACCGCAAACCGGTATAGAGCTCGAGTGCTTTCTGAAGACAACAGCATCGCTAAGCAGTGGCTCTAGGCTGGATACAAACTTTCAAAGCCTCGCCTGACTCCATCAGGGGAAACGCTTCGTTGATTCGCTCCAGCGGCAAGTGGTGGGTAATAATCTTGTCGGCAGGAAAACGACCGCTCTGGATCAAGGCTTGAGAGGCCTGAAAATCGCTCATCTTCTCAGAATACGAACCCGTAATGACTATCTCCTTATAATGAAGGTGGTTCGTGTTTAATACCGCCGTTGGCGCGGATTTAGGAAGCCCTCCGAAGAATTCTACTCGCCCGCCTTTGCCGACAATTTCCAGAGCATCCGCCTGGGCGTGGGCATTGCTGCAGGCAACAATCACCACACTCGGTCCCAAACCATCCGTCAGTTCGCTCATCCGCTGCAAATGCGATCCGTCCGACTTAACCTGCACAGTACCGTCGATATCGAAGCGTTCCGCCATTTCCAACCTACTGGCCATTGTATCGAGCATCCAAACTTTCTGGACGCCTTGCAATCTGGATACAACTGCGTGCATCACGCCAATCGGGCCAGCTCCAATGACGGCAACCGTGTCGTACAAGCCGATCTTCAGTTTTCCATGGGCGTTGATCACGCAGCCCAGAGGTTCCGCCAAACCCATTTGATCAGAGGGCATATCCGATTCCACCTTAAACAAATGGCCGTTAGCTACGCCTTTAGCCGGTACCTTCATCAAGGGAGCGAAAGCGCCATCGTGGTGATACGACATTGTCGTGCGATTCAGACAAAGATTCTGCCGCCCCATCTGGCAATAGCGACACTCGCCGCAGAGGAGAACGATGTACATGACCACCCGATCGCCAATGGACACATTGGCTTCCGCCCGTGAATCGACCACTCGCCCGCAAAACTCGTGTCCCAAGATCCGCGGCGGCTCGATCTTCTTATCGCCATGCCGAAAAGTTCTGAGATCCGTTCCGCAAACCGCGCAAGCATCGATCTCCACCAACACCTCGCCCTCATCCAGCTCGGGGTCATCGACATCTTCAACGTCGATTCGCTCCTTACCTTTGTAAACTGCCGCTTTCATTTAGTTTGTTGGTCTCAAATTTTTTCAAGGTAGCGGTCGATCTCCGAGCGACCACTAAACTTATTCTGTAATAACCGCTCCGAGATCGGCCGCTACCTTAACTTCGTATTCAAAATGTCCTTTATTGACGAATACCTGCATCCTTCAGCTCATCCAGTTTTGTTGCCCGCTAACGGTCCATTTTTGGGTGATCTTCTTCTGCTTCGTCCAAAAGCGCGCGCCATCCGTCCCGGTAATATCGCCCATTCCGAATTTCGATTCGTTCCATCCCCCGAAAGAGAAGGGCTCTCGCGGTACCGGCACGCCTATATTGACCCCAATCATTCCGGAACTGGCTCGATCCTCGAAATACCGAGCCGTTGCTCCATTCGTTGTGTAAATCGACGCTGCGTTGCCATAGGGATTCTCATTTTCGATCGCCAAAGCTTCATCGAGCGTGTCCACGTTCAAAACCGTGAGCACGGGCCCGAAAATCTCGTCGCAGGCGCATTCGCTGCCAGCGTCTACACCTTCGATCAACGTCGGTCCCACATAGAATCCGTCATACTTTCCTCCCACCTGAACGCCTCGCCCATCAACTCGAATCGTCGCGCCGGCCGCCTCAGCTCTATCAATATAAGATTCGATATGCTCCTTGGCTGCCGCATTGATAATAGCTCCCATGTTTTGCCCCGCTACGATTTTCCGCATTTCCGCCTCAATCGCGGCCAGAACCTCGGAGCAATCACCCACAGTGATCAGTACGCTGGCCGCCATACAGCGCTGGCCCGCGCAACCCGTGGCCGAGGCTACCACATTCTTGGCGGTGACTTCCACATCCGCATCGGGCACAACCACCAAATGGTTCTTCGCTCCTCCCAAACACAGCATGCGCTTGCCCGCCGCGATTCCCCGTTCATAGACGATGCGGGCGATCTTGGTGGAACCGACAAATCCCACCGCCTCGATTCCGGAGTGATCGACGATGTGTTCTACCGTAGTCTTGTCACCTTGAACGACCTGAAATACGTTTTCCGGCAACCCGGCTTCCAACAACAATTCCCCCATCCGTGCGGAAGTTAGAGGAACCTGTTCGGAAGGCTTTAGCAGGAAGGTATTTCCCGTCGCGATAGCGATTGGATACATCCACAAAGGTACCATCGCGGGAAAGTTAAACGGAGAGATTCCCGCGACCACCCCAAGCGGATAGGACCGCGTGTAGCAATCGACACCACGGCTGACTTCCAGCTTGCCTCCCTGTCCCACGAAGGGAAGCGAGGTAGCGAATTCGACGACCTCCAAACCTTTTTCGATTCCCGCTTTCGCCTCGCCTACCGTCTTGCCGCTCTCGGCGCTGACAAGCTCGGAAAGCTCTCCGATATTCGCTTCCGCAAGTTGCTTGAATCGAAACAAAGGCTGCACCCGCTCCTTGACCGGAGTCGCCCTCCAGGATTCAAAAGCGGCTTGGGCTCGGCCCACCGCTGCGCCAACCGCGACGGCATCGGAAATTTCTATGGAGCCAATGGTTTGGCCATCCATCGGGGAGATTACATCAAGCGTCTTCATCGTCACTTTACAGGACAACTATCCAGTCCGATTCCACGAAAGAACGCTTAGCCGATCGCGACAACCCTAATTGTTTCCCATCGCGCTCACAACTGGCGGAATCGCTAAATTTCCTTGGCCATTTCCGACGAGAGCTTTCTAGTGGAAAATCGAAAGCGACTATTCAATTATGAAAAAGCACACCCTCCTCTGCCTCTTCTTGAGCACAACCCTCACCTGCCTTACCGTCCTCTCCACCGATAAACCCAATTTCGTCGTGCTTTTTGCTGACGATATGGGCTACGGCGACTTAAGCAGCTATGGACACCCTACCACCCGCACCCCACATCTGGACCGCATGGCAGCGGAGGGAGTTCGGCTAACCTCCTTCTACTGCGGAGCTCCGGTATGCAGCCCATCCCGAGCAGCCTTGCTCACAGGGCGCTACCCGATCCATGCTGGCATGCCGCGCAATACTGGTCCAGGCTCGGAAACCCACCTGCCCAAAAATCAAGTATTGATTCCACAAATACTGAAACCGGCCGGATATCGAACCATGGCGGTGGGAAAATGGCACTTGGGGCACCAGAGCGATGACGTCATGCCTACCGGACGCGGATTCGACCACTTTTTTGGACTCCCCTACTCCAACGATATGATAAAGCCATGGGTGCAAACCGACCTGCCCATGTATCTCTACAGGGATACTACCGAGATCGAGGAAGTCGGCCACGATCAGCACTATCTGACCGTTCGCTACACGGAAGCCGCCGTCAGCTTTATTCAAGAAAGTGCCAACGAACGAAAGCCCTTCTTTCTCTACCTGGCCTACTCCATGCCCCATTTGCCTGTCATGACCATGCATGAGCGGTCCGGACGGTCGGCAGGAGGCCACTATGGGGATGTCATCGAAACCATCGATTGGAGCGCCGGACGCATACTGGACGAACTCGACTCCCTCGGACTTGATAAAGACACCTTAGTCGTCTTTACCAGCGACAATGGTCCTTGGCACGACCTCCCCGATCGCATGCTGCAAGCAGGGAACGAGCGTTGGCACACCGGAAATGCCGGGCTCCTGCGAGGGGCCAAAGGGACTACCTACGAGGGTGGGCTTCGCGTTCCAGGAATCTTTCGCTGGCCCGGCGTCATTCCCAAAGGAAGGATATCTTCGGAAATGGCTTCCACCATAGATTTGCTTCCCACCTTTGCGGCAGCGGCTGGAGCCAATATACGTCAGAAAATCGATGGATACGACATCCTTCCCTTTCTGAAAGGAGAGGCGGCGTCACCGAGAAACGAATACTTCTATTCCCAAAGCGACTTCTTCGAAGCGGTTCGCCGAGGACCGTGGAAATATCGATTACGGACGAACGTCGATGCGGCCGAGCTCTATCACGTCGACCGAGACCCGTCGGAGATGTACGACGTCATCGATCGGCATCCCGATATCGCTCAAGATCTCGACAAAGCCCTCCGCGCCAAAGCCAAGCTCTACGGAGCGAAACTAAGAGACCAGTAAAAGGGTGAATCTAACATCGCTCACCCGCTTGGAACTATTGAGCAATAAGGATGCCTTTAATAGCGCGGCGCTACGTAACCGAATCTCTACCGTATTCCGTTGTTGCTGGTATCCCTGAAAAGCTTGCTACAGCCAATAGCGGCTCACTGCCAAAAGCTAACTTAAAGGGGAAGAGGCTCGCGCCTCTCCCCCCATTGTTTAATTTCTAGCTAATCGCCTTCTCGATCGAGTCGGCGGTTTTGGTCTGATATCCCGGATCGTCGTCGGACTCCCGAGGAAGTTTCTCACTCCCATTCCCTTTATCATGTTTGCATTGGTTTCCATTCGTCCGCAAATCGCTGACGGGAAAAAATGGGCTTAATCCGCGCCAGTGACTAGCTAAGGTACACCGTTGCTGTTTACTTAACGAGCGGCGAAGCCAGCGGATTGCTCGCTGCTTCAATTTAACCAGTTGATACCTCGAAACTATCCGCCAGCAAATAGGGCATTGAGCACAGACTTAATAGCTCCGTAAGCCCCCCACAGAGCCAAAGAGAAGAGCAGAGCCATCACTAGGTTTTCCCACCAGCGATTGCGGTATTCCTCGCCTATGTATTCTTTGCTCGCCGTTATCCACCAAAGGCCGCCTGCTAGTAAGGGCACAATGACCACTTGCGCACTGTTGGAAAGCAAAGTGAGGTAAACAAACCCCGGCATTCCTGGAGCCGTCCAAACTAACGGCGAAACCAAGCACCAAACTGCAATTGTCCGGTACCACCAGTGATTTTGGTAGTCGCCGATATCCGCATCGACGCCTTTGCTCCAACGAAGGAAGGCGTGGCTTCCCAGAT
This sequence comes from uncultured Opitutaceae bacterium, assembly GCA_964404745.1. Lineage (GTDB taxonomy): Bacteria > Verrucomicrobiota > Verrucomicrobiia > Opitutales > Opitutaceae > Pelagisphaera. The sequence goes on along the minus strand of CAYOLG010000009.1, from coordinate 82,094 downwards.
AGCCCAGTCCTAGGGCGTGCCCGATTAGCGATGAATAGATGGCTGCGAAGATCCCTAGATAGAAAAGCGTCCGCCCGCCATTACCCAACACTTCGCTCAATAGCCGAGGCAGATCGTCGAGCTCCTTAATTGTCAGTCCTCTTGGATACAGTAGTTCCGCCCCCAGGGTCCAAATCGAAAGATTGAGAACGATCATGACCACGACTCCGAGAAGAAAATCGTAAGTCTGCACCCGCCGGTGGCTTGGACGATTCCAGCCCTTCTTATCCAGAAAATACGGATACACTAGATTCATCAAAGAACCTCCAACCGCGCCGATCATGCCAATGGCGATCAACAGCGAATCGTAAGGCCCTGATCGCTCCGGCAGTTTGAATGCCAAAGTCCCTTGCAAAACGCCTTCCGGATTGGGGCCCACCCAAATGGCCGTGCCGAGAAAAGAGACCGAGAGCAATATGAGGAGAGCCTTGAAGATCCATTCGATACGCCCGAAGATCGGTCTGAAGAGGATGGCCACGGCAATACCATTGAAGAGCAACGCCCATGAGAAAACGGATCCGAAACCCATCAGATTGGCGCAAGCCTCTCCTATCCCAACTGTCATGTAGGCTCCATAGATATGGCCCATGACAATGGCAGCAACGAAGAGCAGCAGCGGAAAGGCCGTATGCAAGCGAGCCAATCCATCGAGAACACCCTCGCCCCGTTGATTGCACAACTGGTACTTGGCGATCAGCGACACGAATAGAAAGCGCATCAATACAGCCAAAGCCACCACCCACATTAAGGCGTATCCAAAATTCCCTCCGGCAACCCCGACTTCGACAATATCGCCCGCTCCCAGCCAGGTCAAAACCACGATAATGCCCGGGCCGAAGGACTTCAGGTATTGGAGAAACGTTTTGGGCGCAGGGGAATGAACGTTCGTATCAGGGCTCATCAATAGTTTTCCTCCCAATTAATTAGCCCCACCAACGCTCGCCTTCCACCAAATGGGCTTTAACGACATCGGGATCCAGTTCTATTCCCAGCCCCGGTTTATCCGAAAGCTCGACATACCCACCCCGGCAGAGGGGGGCTTCATGAACAATGACATCGTCCGTCCAATCGCCTTGAAACCAAACGGTTTCGCACGCCAAGTAGTCTCGTAACGAGGACGCCCATTGGACGCTAGCCATTCCATTGACGATGCTGCCCGTGTTGTGGTTGGCCATGGGAAGGAAATACAGATCGGCCAGATCCGCCATGCGTTTGCTTTCCAAGAAACCGCCCGAATTTCGTAGGTCTGGATGCAAGATGTCTATGGCAGCATTGGTAACGAACGGTAGAGCCTCTGCGCGACGCATCCAGTTCTCTCCCGTGCAAATGGGAACGGGAGACATTTCCGCTAGCCGTTTCCAGCTTTCCGAATAGGCCACCGGCAGAGGATCCTCCAGCCAAAGCGGCTTGATGGACGCTACGGCTTCTGCCAAGTCGATAGCGCTTCGCAGATCGAATTCCCAATGACAGCCAATCATTATATCATGCTCCCAACCCAAAGCCTCGCGAGCATTCTCAAATCCCCGTCTAAGGTCTCTCAGTTCTTTGCTGGTGAGCAAACGATTCGAGGAATCCTTGCCGAGATCCTCGTCAAGACTAGAGCGAAATGGTCCGAACTTATGGCAATTGATGCCATTCGGATTCTCCATAACCTC
>CAYOLG010000009.1:0-80300 GCA_964404745.1 uncultured Opitutaceae bacterium | reverse complement strand
GCCTTGCTTTCCATGCCACCCTCCTTCGTGCGCCAAATCGAGCGCAGCGGCCAGAGCTACGGCAAACGGCTGGACCACCTGAAACGCAACGTAGACCAATCGCTAGCCGCCATCCTCACGCTGAACACGATCGCCCACACGATCGGCGCCGCAGGCGTAGGCTCTCAAGCAGTCGCGGTTTTTGGCGAAGCCTATTTCGGTCTCATCTCAGCTATCCTCACGCTTCTCATCCTTTTCCTTTCCGAAATCATTCCGAAAACGCTAGGAGCCCAATACTGGCGATCGCTGGCCAAATTCACGACCTACTCCTGTCACGCTATCGTCATCGGGACCTATCCACTCGTTGTCATCACCAAACGCCTCACAGCCTTCATCCAATCTAAAGGCGGAACCGAGGCGCGCGTTAGCCGAGACGAAATCATCGCCCTAGCCCAAATCGGGCGCAGCGAAGGCGTTCTGGCCGAAAGCGAATCGCGCATGATCCGCAGCCTAATCCGCTTTCGAGAGCTTAGGGTTGAGGATATTATGACTCCCCGCACGGTGATCGGCAGCCTTTCCGAGGAAACTCCCTGCAAACAGGCCATTGCCGATAGTTCGCTCGCGCGCTTTACCCGCATACCCCTGTATCAGGACAGCAAGGACAACATAACAGGCTACGTACTGAGGATTGATTTGATGCAACAAATCGCAAGCGGAGAGCCGGATACGCCAGCCGGAAAACTCAAGCGCCCCATTAGCGCCGTATCCGAATTCGACACCCTGCCGAAGCTATTCGATATACTCCATGTCAACCATGAACACATCGCTATCGTCATTGACGAGTTTGGCGGCACCAGCGGACTGGTTACCCAAGAGGATGTTATCGAGACTTTGCTCGGACTGGAAATCGTCGACGAATCGGACGCCGACATCGATATGCGGGAACTCGCTCGCAAGCGATGGGAAGATCGAGCTAAGCAAATGGGAATTTTTCCGGACGGCGACAGCCCTTCGAAAAAAAAGCCTTCTGGGTAGAGAGGACAGGCACTGTATTCCAAAATGCGCATGCGGAGGAACGAGCCGATCCTCCCTGCCAAAAAACCGAACAAAATGACAATCGAGCATGGGATTAAACTTAACCAAAATACGCCCATCATTTTGTGTAGGAAGCTGGCTTGCGAGCGATTGCTTTGCGGTGATGAACCCTTGTCGATTCGCTCGCAAGCGAGCTTCCTACAATGCAAAAGACTTAAGTTGACGCAAATGTGCTCAGTTGGAGCAAGCTTACGCCAAAGCCACCGCGTGATAGTGGGGCTAAACCAATGAAGATCTTCGGGTTTTCCGAGCAAACGAAAATGAACATTACTTGTCCCTATTGTTGGCAGACCATCGATGTCGAGGATACGCTTCCATCCGAGGAAGCAGTTGAGTTTGTGGCGGATTGCGAAGTGTGCTGCCGCCCCATAAGGGTCGTAGTTCACTGGAGCGAAGACGGTGATGATTTCCTTTTAGACGTTGAGCCAGAGTCGTGAGTAGAAGAAAAAATCGTGGAGACTTTATGTCGAACTCTCTGTAGTAACTGCTGCCTAATTCAGCAACGAAGCGAGCTATCAGGTGTCACACCAATTCCGTAAAGCAATGAGCAACGAAACCGAAGATCCCGATCCGCTTAAGCGATTCATTTTAAGAATCGCCATCCCCTTTGCCGTCGTGGCCATCATCATTGCCATTATCCAATTCGTATTGTCCGTTTGGTTTAACTTGGAGAATGTTCGCCCCAGCCCATCAGAAGAAGGCAAGGAATCAACGGCCGTTTCAAGTCTAGAGAATACTAGGTCTATCCAATAAATAGATGATATTGGGTGTTTCCGGGCAGCGTCGCCGCAAGCGGCGTCCGTACAAGTCTCGGTATACAAAACGCTCTTTTGGAGTGTCTCAAACAACTACAAAACAATCGCTTTCCGTTCTTAAGATGGAAGGGTTGCCATGCAAACTCTTCACCTCACGCCAAAATCGGTTTCACTAGGTTTCCGTGCACATCGGTTAAGCGGTAGTGACGCCCCTGAAACTTAAAGGTCAGTTGAGTATGATCGATACCGAGGAGGTGTAGAATGGTGGCGTGCAAGTCGTGGACGGTAACCGGATTTTCCACAATGTTGTAGCTAAAATCATCAGTTGTTCCAAATGTAAGGCCTTTTTTGATACCGCCACCAGCTAGCCAAATCGTAAAGCAGCGAGGATGGTGATCGCGCCCATAGTCATCGGCCGTGAGGCGGCCTTGGCAATATACCGTCCTCCCAAACTCGCCACCCCAAATTAACAGCGTGTCGTCGAGCATGCCCCGCTGCTTCAAATCGGTTATCAAGGCCGCGGACGCCTGATCCGTCTCCTGGCTCAACTCTCGCAGACGTGGCGGCAAGTCTGTATGATGATCCCACCCGCGATGGAACAGCTGCACAAAGCGGACCCCTCTTTCGGAAAGTCGCCGTGCCAACAGGCAATTGTGGGCATAGGTTCCAGGCTTCCTGGCATCTTCACCATAGAGATCGAATACATGATCCGGTTCGGTCGAGAGATCCGTTAACTCGGGAACCGAGGATTGCATACGGAAAGCCATTTCATACTGAGCAATTCGGGCCCGAATCTCCGGATCACCAAATTCTTGATACCGCATTTCATTCAAGGCGCCGACATCGTCGATCATCTGTCGCCGCGTTTCCGAGTCCACTCCACTTGGGTTAGACAAATAGAGGACGGGATCCCGTCTGGATCGAAATTTTACTCCCTGATACTTGGAAGGCAGAAATCCGCTTCCCCATAGCCGATCATAAAGCGGCTGTCCGCCGTTACCCGACGTCAAGGCTACGAAAGCGGGCAAATCCTTGTTCTCGCTTCCCAATCCATAGGACAGCCAGGAGCCGATACTGGGACGACCCGCTAATTGAAAGCCGGTTTGGAAAAAGGTGATAGCTGGATCGTGGTTGATGGCCTCCGTCTTCATGCTACGGATGAAGCACAAGTCATCGACAATCTTTGCCGTATGGGGCATCAGTTCGCTTACCGAGGCCCCAGACTGCCCGTGTTTGGCAAACTTGAAAAGGGAGGGGGCTATGGGAAAGCTCTCCTGAGCAGCGGTCATTCCGGTAAACCGCTGGCCTTGTCTAACGGAATCGGGCAGCTCGGTAGCTCGAATATTGGCTAAGCTTGGCTTGTGATCGAACAGATCCATTTGCGAAGGACCCCCGGATTGAAACAAGTAGATCACTCGTTTCACTTTGGGAGCAGGTTGAGCGACCGACGCCGCTCCTAGCAGATTACCCAAAGCGATCGCCCCAAGTCCGCCCGACATGCTCTTGAGAAAATCTCTGCGAGGTACTGTATTCATTCTTTGGTAATCGTTTCGTCCAAGTTCATCAGCGTGCTACACACTAAGGTCCAACTAGCTAGCTTTTCGGGAGCCAGATCTTCGGGAGCTGGATACTCGCCTAAACAGATCAACGCCTTGGCCTCCTCAACTTCATCGGCGAACCGGGCAAGATATCGATTCTTCGCAGCCAGCAACAATGCTTTCTCTTCTTCCGATGGCTCGCGGCTTAGCAATCGAGCGTAAGCCTCTCTAACGATGTCCTCATCATTGGTATTCACGCTCATCAGCTCTTGGGCGAATACCCGAGCCGCTTCTACGAAAGTGACGTCGTTCATTAAGTTTAAGGCTTGCAGAGGCGTGTTCGTTCGCCGTATCGATTCATCGCAAGCTTCCCTCCCCGCCGCATCGAAATTGATCATCATCGGAGGAGGAACAGTCCGTTTCCAATAGGTGTAGACGCTTCTACGATAGAGGTCGCCGCCTACAGCCTGGACGTAATTGGAGTCTGACGCGAAATCGGCCCAGAGCCCTTCAGGCTGATAAGGCTTCACGCTGGGTCCACCGATTTGCTGATGTAGCAGACCGCTTACTGCCAAGGCTTGGTCGCGAATCATTTCCGCCGGCAATCGAAATCGCGGCCCCCTAGCCAGAAGCCGATTCTCCGGATCCAATTCCAGCAATTCATCGCTCACCCGCGAACTCTGCTGGTAGGTGGAGCTACTGAGGAACAAAGCTAGCATATGCTGGATATCCCATCCCGATTCCACGAACTCCATCGCTAGCCAATCCAGCAATTTCGGATGACTCGGCCGTTCGCCTTGCACTCCAAAGTCCTCGGTCGTCTTGACCAATCCGGTCCCAAAAACATCGCGCCAGAGGCGATTGACGGTAACGCGAGCCGTCAAGGGATTCTCTCCCGAGACGAGCCATCTTGCCAAACCATAGCGATTCGCAGGCAGGTCATCGTCAATGGGCGGCAATGCCGATGGCACGCCTGCCTCCACTTCTTCTCCAGGCTGATCGTAGACGCCGCGATTGAGAATCCGGGTTTTCCGAGGCATCTCGTCTTTCATAACCATCACCGATGGCAAAGCCCTTTCAAAGGCCACCCGCTTTTCTCGAGCATTTCGCCACTCTCGATAAGCGGTACGGATCTCCAGGGGACCTCCTTCACGTAGGAAATAATGGCGGGATTTTGCTCGTTGCGAGGCTGTTCGATTATCCAAGGGCAGATCCAAGATGTCCTCCAACTCGGATTCCTCAGAAACGACCCGCACCTCTTCGTCTTCCAGAGTCCGATCGTAGAAACGAACATCGGCCAGCTTTCCCATGAAGTCCACCATGCCCATTCCCAATCGCAACGGCTCGTCAGATCGGAAGTTCTGATTGAGGAAGTCGTAGTTTGCCTTGTGCGACACGAGTTCGCCATCTAAATAGATCTCGATGTCCCGGGCCCGCCGCTTCCCACCATAATTGACCCAAACATGGACCCACTCGCCTTTAGGCAGGGGAACTTCGGTTTCCACGCGACAGGAATCGTCTAGCCACCGCTGCACGAAGTTCGCCTGTACCGTACCGCGTTCCGTCAAATGCAAGTTGTAGCCCTTGCCTTCGAGCTCGGGAACCATTCTGGAAAGAATCGTTCCCTCCGCGTAGTCGTCTACTTTAACCCGAATACCGAAGGAAAAAGTATCGAAGTATCCAAATTTTCCCGCATCTACGTCCTCTACATCGGTCATATTTAGATCGTTGCCCGACAGTCGGAAGGAGATTCCATCGGTAACCGTCCAGCCTTCCGGCAGCCTAGGATCAGCGGCTTCCCAAACTTTCATAGCCGCCGCTATACCTCTTTTCTCATCCTCCCATCGAGCCAGAGTTTGAGACTCGCGCTCCCGCAATGCCATTACTTCATTTGTTTGCGAAATGGTCGGAGCCTTGATCAAGGGTTCCGAATTCCCTTCCTTCCAAGCCCGTCCATTTTCCGATAAGTTGTTAAACATCGCATAGACCTGATAGTAATCCTTCTGCGTGATGGAGTCATACTTGTGATTGTGGCACCGAGCGCAACCCATAGTTAGGCCCTGCCAAATGGTGAAGGTCGTATCCACGCGATCCACGACGTATTCAACCTGAAATTCCTCCGGCACAATTCCGCCTTCCGCGTTGCCGCGGTGATTTCTATTAAAACCAGTAGCAATCATCTGCTCCAAAGCGGGTTCCGGCAGCAAGTCCCCAGCAAGCTGCTCTATGGTAAATTGGTCAAACGGCATGTTGGCGTTGTAGGCGTCGACCACCCAGTCCCTCCAGCGCCACATTTCTCGCCAGCCATCGTTCTGATAGCCACTGGTGTCAGCGTAGCGAGCCGCATCTAGCCAGCGCATAGCCATCTTCTCGCCATAAGCCTCCGACACAAAGAGTCGCTTGACTGTCTCTTTTACTGAAGTCGTCATGAACTGATCCATCTCCTTTGTCGAGGGAGGCAAGCCCGTGATATCATAGTGGATACGACGTCCCAGGATACGGCGGTCTGCTTCGGGCGACGGCTGCAACCCTTCGGCTTCCAACCGGGCTAGAATAAAAGAATCGATGGCATTCTTAGGCCAATCGCTGTTAGAAACTTTCGGGACCTCGGGGCGTTTTGGCGGAATAAGCGACCAGTGCTTCTCCCATTCCGCCCCGTCGGAAATCCATTGTTCAAACAGCTCAATCTCCTGAGGCTTGAGCTGCCGTTTGGCATCGGGAGGCGGCATCCGTTCTTCTGGATCTTTATGGGCGATACGAAAGAAAAGCTCGCTCGCTTCTGGATCCCCGGGGGCCACTACCTTAAACCCATCTAAATCGCCAAACAGTCCTTCCTTCGTATCCAGCCTCAAATCAGCCTCACGATGAGCCGCATCCGGACCATGACACTGAAAACAAGTGTCAGAAAGTAGCGGCCGGATATCCCGATCGAAATCAACCTCGGCCAGCAAGGAAGGGGTGAAATATAGAACCGCGAGATAATACGCTGAGCGAGAATGGAGCATTTTTGGGGCTGGAACATTTGTAGCCCGCTATCCACCGCTCAGTCCACATCGAAATGCGCTCTCTAGCGAGAATTTATACCCCTTACGGAAATACTTGAGCAGGTAGCGGAGGCGGAAGCTCGATCTCCCATTCTCCGAGAACCCGAATCGCGAAATACGTTGCTACCAAAGTGAAGGTAGGCTTTTCTCCAGGACGCTTAGCCCCCTATCCATGGAACTGAGATCCCTCACCCTTTGTATCACAGCGCTTCTCTCGTTGATTTGCCTCTTCTTGGCTAGCTGCAGTCGTAACGGCAGCAGACCACCGAATTTCATCATCATTTTCATCGACGACCTAGGGTATGCGGACATCGGGCCATTCGGTTCGAAATTAAATCGCACCCCAAATCTCGACCGCATGGCCGCTGAGGGCATGAAGTTGACCAGCTTCTACGTCGCCTCTTCCGTTTGCACGCCCTCCCGTGCTGCCCTGCTGACCGGAAGCTACCCGCAGCGCGTCGACATGGCGATCAATGCCCTGCCCGGAACTGCAAACGATATCGTTCTCTTTCCGGGCGAGCCCAAAGGACTAAACCCCCGCGAAGTCACGATCGCCGAAATCCTGAAAGACGTCGGCTACGCCACCGCCTGTATCGGCAAGTGGCACCTGGGCGACCAAAAACAATGGCTGCCCCGTAATCATGGGTTCGATACCTATTTCGGCATTCCTTACTCCAACGATATGGGAGAATGGAATTCTCAATGGAACTACCCTCCCCTACCGCTCCTTCGCAACGAGGACGTCATCGAGGAAGAGCCCGATCAACGTCTGATCACCAAGCGGTACACGGAAGAGTCGCTGAAATTCATCGAGCAAAACCAAGATAAACCCTTTTTCCTCTATCTGCCGCACACCATGGTGCACGTCCCTCACTACGCGAGCGAAGACTTTGAAGGAAAGTCGAAGAACCTCATCTATGGGGACTCCGTCGAAGAGATCGATTGGTCGGTGGGCCAGATCCTCGACAGGCTTGTCGAGCTGGGGATTGACGATGACACTTTCGTTTTGCTCTTTTCGGACAATGGCGGATCCCGCAGTCGGGATGGATTCGAAGTATCGAATGAACCCCTACGTTCGCGCAAAGGCAGCCTGTTCGAAGGAGGATTCCGCGTCTGCTCTCTCGCTTGGGCTCCCGGACGCATTCCAGCAGGCAGCGCAACTAGTAAAGTCACCACCTCCATGGATCTGCTCCCCACCTTCGCTCACTGGGCCGGAACCAAAGCGCCTGGCGATCGCATCATCGACGGTGTCAATATTGCCGATATTTTGGAGGGATCAGATTCGTCCAAGCCCACGCGTGAAGCTTTTTTCTACAGGCGAGGCGTTGACCTCTATGCTGTTCGAAGCGGGCCTTGGAAATTGTTCGTTCGAGACACTGAATTCGGAGGCTCTGTGAAAGCGGGAACCCTATACAACCTGGAAGACGATATTGGCGAGACAACGGACCTTTCTGAAAGCCATCCAGATATCGTATCCAAATTGAAAGCTCTCGCCGAATCTTCGCGAATCGATTTGGGCGATGGATCGGAACGTCCCGGACAGAATGTACGCAAAGCGGACTACATCCCTTTAGCCGAAGCCAAAACGCTGACTCCCAGACCCGAACCGTGGTCCCAAGTGCAGCGTCGACAACAAAACTGAATTCTTTTCACTACGCTCATTCATGAAACCCATCGTTCAAATATCGCTCGACATAGTTGAAATCCCCGAAGCCCTCGAGACTGCGGAAATGGCGCTCCGGGCCGGAGTCGATTGGCTGGAAGCCGGCACTCCGCTTATTATCGCAGAAGGCATGCGCGGAGTCAGGGAGCTTCGTAAACGATTTCCCAATACGCCCATCGTCGCCGACTTGAAAACGATGGATGGAGGCTGGCTGGAAGCGGAGCTAATGGCCAAAGCGGGAGCCACCCAAGTAGTCGTCATGTCCCAGGCCCACGACGAGACTATTCGCTGCGTTGTTCAAGCCGGCAAGGACCTCGGTATCGAGGTTATGGGCGACAATCTGGCCAGCGAAAATATGGTCGACGGGGCCAAGCGCCTGGCCGATCTAGGCTGCGACTACGTGATCCACCACATCGGCTACGATGAGCGCCGGGGCATCGCCGCCCGCGGCTTGCGGATGCCTTCGCCGTTGGACGAACTGAAGGCCGTGGTCAATGCTGTATCCGTACCGGTCCAAGCGGTGGGTGGACTGACGATCGAGCAGGCTGTGCAAACGCCTGAGTACGGAGCCCCGCTGGTCGTTCTCGGAGCCCCGCTCACCATCGACGCAGACGCCTTCAAAACCGCCAACGGAAACGTGGAAGAATCTCTGAAACTAATCTGCGATCGCGTCCACGGATTTGGCGACGTACCTGTAAGGGGACTCTAAACTACCATAGATAGACCGTCCCCAAAAGACCGATCACAGGTAGCGGCCGATCTCCTAGCGGCCACAAATGTAGCATAGGCTTCCAGTTGTAACGAGCATAGCTTTTGGGCGACGACTGGCCTGCGATCTTACAATCTGCCTACAGGCAAAATGCCTGTTCTACTTTTTTAAAGTCGCCGCTCGGAGATCGGCCGCTACCACATACAACGACGTCGAAAACTGAAGCGAAACCATCTTTCATTTCTCAGGCAAGGCGAACGCCACGTATCGTCCTTCGATGGTTACTTCCGTTTCTCGGGTTAATCCTTTCTGGGCAGATGCGCAAAAAAGTATATATTGTCTTCCTCCGGATTCATATACTGCCGGTATCCCCTCCAGGGCGACGCCGACCTCCGCTTCCCAAACGGTAGATCCATCCCGTAAGTCCAGCGCCCGAACAAAACCGTCGCGGCAACCGACGAAGATCAATCCACCAGCCGTAACGACTGGCCCCATTTTCTGGAACGCCGAACCCGTATTCCGAATTCCCTTCGCCGCCAACTCGGGAACGTCGCCGATCGGTCTCTGCCACTCGATTTCACCTCGATTCAAATCATAAGCCGTCAAGGTCGTCCAAGGCGGACTGATAATTGGCAATCCATCCCTCGTTCTCACCAATCCAAATCCACTCGTGAAGCGGGCATTTCCATCAAGCTGTTTGCCTTCTCCGCCAATCATTCTGGGAAATGCTGCTGGGTCCTTCAAGAATTCGAGCAGCAACTGGGCATCCGGATCGGCTATGGAGGCGAATCCTGGCATAGGACCTTGCCCTTGCCGAATAACATTGAGTATTTGCTCATCACTGAGCCGATCCGACACCCCAACGAGTGGCAACACGGCCAAGGGATTGTCATCGGTTGCTACTGAATGACAAGCATAGCAATAGGTATCATAAAAGTAACGCCCGCGCGACATTGAATCTTGAGGGGGCGGCGCTACCTGCGATGGGTCTGGTTCAAGCTTTAAAATCGCCGGGTGATCTTTCGATACAATGTAGAGTCTGCCTGATTGAGGATCGACGGCTCCACCGCCCCAGTTCGAGCCGCCATTGTTGCCCGGCATCTGTATCGTTTCCCTGAAACTAGGGGGCGTAAACAGTCCTTCATTTCTGGCGTTTTCTAGCTGGGTCCGCAAAGCGACCGTTTCCTCCTCGCGCAAATACGGATTCAAATCGTCCGCAGTAAAGGACTGTCGCGCGAATGGCGCAGGAGCTATGGGAAAAGGCTGAGTTGCCCATAGGGTTTCGCCAGGCAATTCCGTACCCATAGGAACCTTACGCTCCTCAATCGGCCATATGGGCTCACCGGTCACACGATCGAATACGAACAGAAAACCTTGCTTGGTTGCTTGAGCGACCACGTCTATCGCTTCCCCATCGCGATCGATTGTTAGCAACTTAGGCGATGTCGCCGGATCGTAATCCCAAATATCGTGATGCACGAATTGGAAATGCCAAAGACGTCGGCCGCTACGGGCATCCAGAGCCACCAGACAGTTGCTGAAAAGGTTCGCTCCTTCACGATCCGCTCCATAGAAGTTGTATTTAGCGCTGGCTATCGGCAGATAAACGATACCTCGTTTCTCATCTAAGGCGAACTCCGTCCAGACATTGGCTCCGCCAACTGTTTTCCATGCTTCAGTTGGCCAGGTATCATAACCGAATTCACCTGGATGGGGGATGGTATGGAACGTCCAAACAAGCTTTCCAGTACGGACATCGAATGCCCTCACATCCCCAGGAGCGGAACCATAACCTTCATTCGTCGCGGACCCCAATATTAATAGGTCTTCAAAGACACGTCCCGGCGAATGCGATTGCACCAACGACAATGACTCGGGGTCCCGACCCAATCCTTCTTTTAAGTTGACGCTTCCTGACGTTCCAAAGTCATCTGCCAGCTTTCCAGTCCGAGCGTTCAACGCCCTCAAATGGTGATCGCTGGAAAAGAATAGCCGCTGCTCGCGTCCATCCGAGCTTTCCCAAAAATTAATTCCTCGAGTCGTCATCGCCCGTCCGCTGCCTTCAGGTTTGTATGCCCATAACTCTATTCCCGTGGTCGCATTTATCGCTACGATCGAATGATCCTTGGCCAGCACGTATGCTCTATCGCCCACGACTAGCGGAGCGAAAAAATAGCGGTTATTATCACCAGTTGCATAGCTCCATGCTACCTGCAGTTGTTGAACGTTGGATACATTTACCTGATCCAGGGCTGAAAACTGAGCGCCATCTGAACTTCCTGCATAGGCGCTCCAATTCGAATATGCGCTTTTCGTCTTATCTATAACTTCCTGTCGGCACCCAGTTACCCAAAAACCCATGATGACCAACCCCAAAAGTATGCGCGATAATCGAGGTTGCCTGACAGGGAATGCTGTATTCATCCCCAGACCTTACTAAGTCAGATCGAAGATACAAGCGTCGAGATCTGCCAAGCGTGAGAAGGGCAAACATCCTAGCTTGAGTCCAGCCGAACAGCGAGACCTTGCACCAACGAGAGAGAAAATATGCATTTCGTCTACTTCACTCCCTCGATCACCACGCGTCTATGATCTCGGTAGAGCCTAAAATTAGCGTCGAGCGCATCCAGAAAAGGGCTATTGCGGGCATCCTCGCCGTTAATCGTTTCCAAGGGTATGCTTTGAACCGGATTGAACGATCGCGTTAGCAAGTCCCGGATCGGGTCTAATACTCGCTCAAGATCCGGATCATCGGGATCGACGTGAAAAACGAGAACCTTACCTTTCCGATGAACCTCAAGGATCAGTTCATCTCCACGATATCCTAGCCGTGTGGAGGATAATCGCTTTGGCAGGCTTTCCTTAAACGCCTCCAAACCCGTTCCGCATAGAGAAGCGGGATCCGAGGCATTCAGCCAATAAACAGGTCTCCCTTTCCACGCCTTCTTTAATCTTCGAAAAGCTTCGTGAGAAGCGAATTGCAAGCCAGGTATGCTTTTGAAAAACACTCCACTAAGAATCTCTCCTGAGAGCTCCATAACACGAAGCGCTTTGAAGACGTCCCGCCACCGGTAACCGGTCGGCTCTTTGGCTAGGAGCTCCCTGAAAAGCAACCCATAGCGATCGAGCAATATCCGTACACGCTCTTTGTCCCGCTCCAATGACTCGATCGCGTCAACTTCATCGCTCGGATTAGGAATAGCATACCAGCTACCTGGATACAGAATCGTTTTCGCTGCAGAAAGCATTCGAGTTCGGCGACCCATGCTTGCTCGAGAGGGAGCGAAAGATCCCCTGCGCCGATTTTGCTTGCGCGCCGCCTTGGCAATCGAGAAGTCGGCTAGCAATCCGCGACGAACGGCGACGAAAGAATCATTGCTCGCTTTCCCTTTCCAAACGATCGACCACAAAGTCTCCTCTAGCTCCTCGCTGTTCAATTCGAGGTTGTTTCGCAATTCCTCAAAAGAAAAGCGACCACCCTCCCGCGACTTCATAAACTCAAAAACCTTGCGCTCCGATTCGCTCAGCTCGCAATCTTGATATGCCCAGTTGAGAACACGTTCCTCGGTGAAGCCGAAGCAAATACGAGCCTCGTCCGTTCCACTCCATTCGATATCCGATTCGGCGAGACAAGCATCAAGCATCATGGAGCGATAGCCAGGAACTCTAGACGGCAGGATTTCTTCTTCCCAGAGGGCGGCTCGCTCGGAAAACCCGGTCAATCGCTCCAAACATTTCGCCACTCCTTTATCTTCTTTGTCTGGACCCAATATTCCACTGCTCTGAGCAATGAATCTCGGAAGCGACACAATTGGCAAGGGATCGAAACTAGGCCGACTCCTGGCCCGCTGTATGCGCAACAACGTTTCGAAATTGTCATAGTCACAAGCGAAGATTTCATTGGAATCCTCGACGAGCTTGCCAACTACCAATCGCCTATCATCAACTAAAGCGTCCATCAAGGCATCCAATTCGATTTCCGGCAGCGAGAAACGCGACCGAAGCGAAATCACGGATACGGGCCCGTAATAGGATAGCCACTCGGAGAATAGGTCGGGATCGGGGGTGGCCCCGAGAAGCGCCTTCACTCGATCCTCATCCTCTTCCAGGTAGATGTATCCACCTGATCTGACAATCGGGAGCGAGACCGCAACGTATTCATCAAAATCGATGTCGCTTGGAACAAGCGACCCCACCGCTTTAGCTAGCAATTCCCATTCAGCCTCCGGCAAGGCAATTCGGTCTCGCAACCATTCTTTGAGTTCTATCTCGTCTGTCGGAGCATAACCAGAAGCTAGGCGTTGACGTTTTCTTTCGAACTCGTCGATCACCGCCCGGCCGACAGTCGGCCGCAAACTGTCATCAAAGGTCACCGATTGAATCAAATCCTCTCTCAGACTAGATGCCCCCCCTCCACGGGGATCGTCCGTGTCGTACATGTAGCGCTCATTGATTTGCCGCCAAGCAACTGAACTAGCAAAGGGACTGGCTACCGAGGTTCGAATGTAAGAGACATCAGTAGACCCCTGCTCGAGTTCAGACAAAACGATCCGAAGCGATTCCATATCGAACTCGTCTTTCAAGCACGCCCGCCAGGCTTCCAAGGCAATAGGAAATTCCGAGTACTTTTTAACAGAATCCAGCAATTTCTTCGACCGCATGCGGCTCAGCCAAAGAGGCAATCGCTGTCCCGCTTTTTGCCTAGTTATCAAAAGAGCCGTGCCCGCAGCCTCTCGAAATCGGGCACCGAAAAAGCCCGAGTCTTCCAAGCGCTGGCGAAGCAGCGTTTCCACTTTGGAAATCGATACCAGACGGATCACATCATCCACTGGCATTTCCTCGGATGCGCTGATGACAACGCAGTCGTTGTTGACGTAGATATCCGCCCGATGCCCATAGCGCTCTTCCCAAGCAGCATCCAAAGCCAGAGCGAAGGGCCGATTCACCCGCCCACCCCATTGAGTATGCAGAATCAGTTGCTGCCCCGGGGCGCCTCCTGGAGCGGCGTCGACTAGCTCAGCCAAAATGTGAAATCGATGAGGCAAAGACGAATGAGTAGACAGTTTCTGACGACGAAGCAGGTCTGCCAAGACCTTCGATGTCGTCTTATCGAATCCCAATTTCGATTCGAGTGTAGTCGTGAATCCCTCGCGTTCGACCTCCTCGTCAGCCCAACGAAGAAATTCGCCGATACGAGCGGAATAGTGAAAGTCTCGATTGAATTCTTCCGATCGCCAAAACGGCGGCATCGGGCCAGACCCTTGACCGGGCGAAACGAAGACATCGTTGTAAGTGATCCTTTCGATTCGCCAAGCCTGGGCTCCCAGCGTAAATACATCGCCGATACTCCTTTCCCAAACGAACTCCTCATCCAGTTCGCCAATTCGAGACCCAGGCCCCTCTAGCCGCAAATGGAAATATCCGCGATCCGGAATCACTCCGCCGGAAAAGTAGTAGGCCAGCAAAGCCCCTTTTCTCGCTGTAATAGTATTCTCGCTACGATTAATCGATATCCTCGGTTTAAGCTCCCGCAAACGGCTAGCCTCATAGCGGCCCGCCAGCATATTGAGAACGAGTTCGAAGGGTTCGCGTTGCAGGTTCCGATAGGGATAGCTAGATCGCATCAACCGGTAGAGCTCGTCTATATCCCAAGGTCCCGAGCCCAGCATTGAGACGATTACCTGAGCCAGTACGTCCAAGGGATTTTCCACTGGCCGAATTGGCTCGATATCGCGATCTCGGATGGCCTGTGAGAGAACAGCGGCCTCCAAAAAGTCCCGAGAATGCGAGGGGAACAAGGTAGCCTGACTAACCGCTCCTACCTGATGCCCAGCCCGGCCTACTTTTTGAACGGCAGAAGAAACGACTCCTGGGCATTGCACCATGATCACCCGATCCAAGGCCCCGATATCGATTCCCATCTCCAGGCTGTTGGTAGCTATTATGGCCTTGAGTTCGCCATTCTTCAATCGCTGCTCAACGGCAAAGCGGATCTCTTTGGAAAGCGATCCATGATGAGAATAGGCAATGGGAGAAGGTTCGCCCTGGTTGATCTTAAAAGTGATTTTCTCGCACAGGGCTCGGCTATTGACGAATATCAATGTCGATCGGCTAGCCGCCACGATTTCCTTGATCTGCAAAACGATCGGGCGCCAGAAATCGTCATCCGGCATATCTTCATCGGTACCTTCAGGGAAACGGACCTCTATAGCGTATTCTTTTTTTACCGACGATTTAGCTTGTTTTACATTGCGAGGCCGAAAACCCTCTCCCTGTTGCTGCAATCCGCCAACGAATTCCCCTACCGTATCCATAGGCCGCACCGTGGCTGAAAGGGCAATACGCTGAAACTCGCCATTAAGGTGAGCTAGCCGTTCGACCGCTGTCATGAGATAGACTCCCCGTTTGCTACCGACCACGGAATGAATCTCGTCCAGTATTAGAGCCTTCACTCCCAGCAAGGCCCGCTGCCCATCCTTGGAAGTGAGCATCAGATTCAGGCTTTCCGGAGTAGTTATCAGAATCTCGGGCGGATGGCGCAGCATCTTTCGTCGTTCATTTTGTTCCGTATCTCCGCTGCGGGTGAGAACGCGGATTTCCGGCCACTCCAAGCCATTCGCCCGGAATCGCTCTTTCAAAGCCGCCAGAGGCTCCAACAGATTGCGGCGAATGTCGTTGTTCAAGGCTTTGAGTGGAGAGATGTAAACGACCCGCGTGAGACCCAACTCCCACTCGCCGACCATTAACTGGTTCAGAGCCCAAAGAAAAGCGGCCAGCGTCTTACCGCTTCCCGTTGCCGCGGAAATCAAGGCGTGCTCATTCTCGGATATCAGTTTCCATGCCTTTTCCTGAATATCCGTAGGTTCGCCAAATGCGTCTCTAAACCAATCCCTAACAATCGGATGGAAGGGAGCTAAACTATTTTCGACGAGCGGCGTGGGCACTGGAAAGGGATACTTATAGGTGATTACTGAACCGGCAATATCGGAGTCTTACACCATCTTCAAATGACAATGAGCCTTATAGCAGAGAAGTAGCGTTTTCAAGCGCCTCCTCATCTATGGGTTAGCCACCCAGTGTCTTTATTGAGCGATCTCGCTCGCGTTATTTTCCCCAAAATGACAGTTAAAATAAAGAACCGCTACGTTTGGCTGTGGTATGCAGCTTCAGTTATCTTGGTTTGCGGTGGAGCCATTGTGGCATCATATACCTACCCCAGCGTATTTGATTGGATCTACCAAGTGATATCCGCGCTCGCTTCTAGGAAACACAACCCTCTGGGCGTTAGTTATTTTGCTGAAAGTCTTGTCTAGGTCCCGTATGGTGGTCGCTCACTCGCAGGGCGGCCCAAAGCGGCACTCGCTAGGAGACGCGTTGGACCAAATCACTGGGGCGTGGGATCATTGGCGGTTGCTTGGTCGGACTGAGGAGCCTGTTTATCTACCACATCTCTGAAGTTGTGGAAAAGGCCCACGAATCTCTCGCTGCCCTTTCATTTTTATCTCTTTATGCCGGAACACTCGGGATCGCTATCGAAAGAGCCCGGTCAAAACGCTATGCTTGTAGTCGCTGGATCGCCTGCGAAATCATCTCGCCACTCCTCGCAATCGGCGTCAGCCAACTCGCCCTCTATCTCTATCAACGGGATTTCGGCTATGTGGATAGGAGTTGGCGTGATATGGGAATACCGCTTTGGCTCAGCTTCGCCTTTTGGCAATGGCTGGCAACCAGAGCCCTCAGGATCGGATTGGACCTATTGCTACTTGGTCGGAAACGCGGCTCCCACTGAGCAGCGCTGTTCATTGGGCGAGCGCCGGCTAAGTCCTAGCGAGAGAACCCGCTATCGGTGGCTGCCTGAGACGGTCCCCGATAGCTCCTGCAGAAAACGAGCTTCCCAATCAGGAAAACACGGTTGTTGACCTTCCACCTCCATCCCGGAAACTAATTTCTATTCATGAAAGCCCTAACTTCTATTCTTACCCTGACAGCTATTATCGCTGTCTCAGCCGATACTTCCGATCAGCCCAATATCATGGTATTCCTCGTTGATGATATGGGTGTCATGGATACATCCGTCCCCTTCCTCGTAGATGCCGACGGCAACCCCAAACGCTACCCGTTGAACGATTTCTATCGCACACCCGCTATGGAGCGCCTCGCCGATCGAGGCATCCGTTTCACCAATTTCTACGCCATGAGCGTGTGCTCCCCTACCCGCATTTCAATTATGACCGGCCAAAACGCGGCCCGCCATCGAGCCACCAATTGGATCAACCCAGACAAAGACAACGCCGGACCCAATGGACCGCCCGACTGGAATTGGCTCGGCCTAAAGCGAGGCGACACCACGCTTCCAGGCATACTGCGCGATTATGGATACCACACGATTCATGTTGGCAAAGCCCACTTCGGACCTCGGGACTACGAAGGCTCCGATCCCGCCAATCTCGGCTTCGACATCAATATAGCCGGGGCATCTTTTGGCGCTCCAGGCAGCTATTACGCGGAAAAGAACTACGGGCTAGGCACGCGACGGGAAAAGAGCGCGGTGCCTCATTTGGATAAATACCATGGAAGCGACACCTTCTTGACCGAAGCCCTGACCATCGAGGCCAAAGCGGCTGTCAGCCAAGCAGTCAAATCCGACAAACCCTTTTACCTCTATTTCTCCCATTACGCAGTACACGCCCCCTTCGAATCCGATCCGCGCTTCGCAGACAACTACACGAACTCCGGCAAACCGGAAAATGCTCAAGCATTCGCCACCTTGATCGAAGGCATGGACAAGTCCCTTGGCGATATGCTGGATCACTTCGACGACCTCGAAATCGCCGAGAATACCTTTATCATTTTCGTTGGCGACAATGGTTCCGACGCCCCGCTCGGACATCAGCACGAAGTTGCCTGCGCTGCGCCGCTTCGCGGCAAAAAAGGCGCCCACTACGAAGGCGGTATGCGCGTCCCCTTTATCGCCGCTTGGGCAGCCAATGATCCGGAAAGCGCTCTTCAAAGCCGATTTCCCATCGCAAGAGGGGACATCCAATCCCATTTGGGTCGCGTCCATGATCTGTTCCCTACCGTTCTCAGTCTCGCTGGAGCATCGACCCCTGTTGGCCATCCGGTCGACGGGCTTCCTCTCAATCGTCTTTTCACCGGAGGAGAGGACTATCTTCGAAAAGAGTCCTTTCTCATGCACTACCCTCACAGCCCGCATAGAAGCGAATACTTCACCGTTTGGCGGGAGAACAACTGGAAATTGATTTACCACTACTTCCCGTCCGAAGGATCCGAGAATGCCCGCTATCAATTATTCAATCTGGAATCGGATCCCTTCGAGCAACGCAATGTCGCTAACGCCAATCCCGAGACACTAGACCGCATGATGAAAGCCCTAGTTTCCCAATTGGATTCCCACCACGCCGTCTATCCGATCGACGAAAACGGCAACCCGCTAAAACCGAGGACGCCCTAGGGTAGCGTAGGCATCCTCTCGTAACCGGCGTAGCTCGAAGAAGCGACGACTGGCCTGTTTTTTTAGGACGGAGGACTGAGACAGTCCTCCCTACCTATAATAGCGACCCGACTCTCCGACGATGGTAGGGAGGACCGGCTCGGTCCTCCAATTTACTGCAAACAAAAGGTAGGGCTGTTTGCATGTCGGACGTAGCCTCGCGAAGACTGATCCCTAAGCAACCGAAAAACTCATCCGACCCGCGGCCGCTTGGGGACAAGCAACCCTACCATTGAAACCCAACCGAAGCTAGCTTTTGATTGCCTGTTCGCGAACTCAGATTAGACCATCCCTATGTTTTCGTTCCGATCCCCCGTTATTGCCCTTACCTTCCCTGCTTTACTAGTTAATCTTCTTTTCCTGCAAGCTCAACCCCAGCGTCCCCCGAGCCCGCTAAACGCCATGGAGCATGGGCCGTTCGTCTCGTCGACGATTTCCACCGATCCGCTCTCCACTCGAAGCATATTTGTCTACAAGGGAATCGCCGTGAAAGTCGGCGAGCGTAAAGATGCCGTCTATGTATTCGATACAGAATTACTAAGACCCGCCCGCGCTTGGACTGGAGGATTCCTAAAGTGGTATCCGGCTCGCGATGGCCTGCAAGAATGGCCTAGCCCGGATGGATACACCCACTTTTCGACCGGCGAACGGCCAGGTTGGTCGATAGACGGCAAATTCGGTGATCCTCGACCCTGGCGCTACGGCCCGATACCCAAAAGCCTCGGAACCTACAAAGGCCTTTATCTTAACGAGGATCGCGTAGTCTTCTCCTATCTAATCGGGGATTGCGAAATATTGGAATCGCCCGATTTCAAACGCTCCCAAGGCATTCCCCTCTTCACCCGATCCTTAAATCTATCCTCATCCCGCGGTCCCCTTTCCCTCCACATTTGCGAAATCCCAGACGGGGCCGCCACTCGATTGACGACTAACCAATTGGGTCCAGAAGGTGGATACACGGAAATCCAATCAGGCGACCATTCTCGGCTCATCGGCTTTCAGGGCCTTCCCTCGGGATCACGATGGCGGCTAGAAAGCCGTCACCTTGTTTTGGACCTGCCCCCGCTTCCAAGCCCTACTCTTTTTCAATTGGCATTGGGCCCAGTGCTGGTCGATCCACTATCAGACTACATGGTTCAGTTTTTGCAATCGGGCGCGAAAGAGCCCGATTTAACGGAGCTGGCTAAACCTGGACGCCCCCTATGGGAAGTTCAACAAACGAAAATAAAGCGCGGCCAAGACGATGGCCCGTTCACCACCGATGAGCTCACCCTCCCTGCCGACAATCCGTGGAACTCCTTTCTACGCTTTTCGGGAGTCGATTTCCTATCCGATGGTCGAGCCGTGATTACCTGCCTGAGTGGCGAAGTCTGGATTGTAGACGGACTGGATGGAGGCGCGACGACCTTAAAATGGAAGCGTTTTGCCACGGGACTGAACCAACCGCATGGCATCAAAGTCGTCGATGACGCAATTTACGTTACGGGTCGCGACCAAATCACCCGCCTGCATGATCGCAATGGCGACGGCGAGGCGGACTTCTACGAGAATTTCAACAACCAGGTAATGGCAGCCACCAACTTCCACGCCTTTACCATGAATTTGGATACCGACTCTAAGGGAAATTTCTACTTCGCCAAAGCCACGCCCTGGCCGCCATCGCGCAACGGAGTTGATGCGGAAATTACGCCGCACCATGGTGTTCTCTTCCGACTGCCTCCCGATGGCAGCCGCCTCGACATAGTCGCGTCCGGCTTACGGAATCCCAATGGGCTATCTATCGGGCCCGATGACGAGATCGTTTATAGCGACAATGAGGGCAACTGGGTCCCCACTAGCAAGATTCACCGCATTCGGCTGGGAGGATTCCATGGATTCATGCCATCGGCCCACAGGGAGCCTCAGCCCACCGACTTCGAGAAGCCAGTTCTCTGGGTACCTCATTTCATAGATAATTCCCCGTCCACACCCATCTTTGTCACCAGCCCTACCTGGCCTCGAGAACTACAGGGCAACCTCCTCGTTACCTCATATGGACGAGGAACGCTATCGCTGATTCTCAACGAGGAAGTCGATGGCCAATGGCAGGGAGCCCATCTTACCTTGCCACTCAAATTTCAGTCGGGCACGATCCACGGGCGGTTTCATCCAATGGACGGCCACCTCTATATCGCTGGGCTTACGAGCTGGCAATCGGTAGGGCACGGAGGCGATTGGGGATCTTTCCATCGCGTTCGCTACACAGGCAAACCGCTAAATATTCCTGTCGCTGTAAACACCAAGAAAGGTGGACTCGAACTCCAATTCACCGAACCGCTTGACACTGAAATCGCCCGAGAGGCAAGCGCCTACCGCATTCGCCAATGGACCTATCCCTGGACAAGCCAGTACGGCACGCGTGGAAAAGTGTACTCGGCTTTCAACCCAGGCAAGGCCTCAGCCGACAACGTAACCATAGATTCGGTACAAGTTTCCGATGACAGGAAAACGGTAATACTGGAAATCCCAACGCTGAGACAGGATCTGGCCCAAACCTCGCTCGGTCAACTTACCGGCCTTCCAGACATGGTCGACACGCCAATGGGCCTGGTCATGGCCATCGACTACCAGCTGCGCTTCCAGGATGGGGCGGAAGCTTCTCAACAGATCCACAAAACCATTCATCGAGTCGCGGGAGATGAAGCCACCGGCTCCATTCACGAGAAAATGGATCATTCCGCCCACGGAATCGCATCCAATCCCTCAATACCGGGATCCGATAGCCAGAAAAGAAATGCCGCTCCCGCCATCGACATTCCCGCGGGCGCTCGCGTGGTAGACATGAAGTCGACCGGAATCGCCCTGAGCTATGATGTCACCGAGATCCGCATGAAGGCCGGCGAAACGCTCTTCATCCGCTACCACAACGCCAGCGAAATGAATCACAACATCGTCATCGTTAAATCAGAAGGCGATATCTATCCAGTAGGCATTGCCGCCCTGTCCGCCCAAGCAGACGATTTCGTTCCCCAAAATCTGAATCCCACCGCCTACTACTCTCAAGAGCAGGATCGCATCCTGGCCGCCTCCACTCTGGCCTATCCAGGTGACACGGTTGTGATTGAGTTCACGCCACCCGGTCCCGGAACCTATCCCTACATCTGCACCTATACCGGCCACTTCACCATGATGCAGGGAAGGATTTACGTCGAATAAAGGTAGGGAGGACTGGCTCAGTCCTCCATTTAGAATTGATGGCGGGCAATCTCCGAGCGCCCACAAACTCGGATTTACATGATGGTCGTTCGGAGATCGACCGCGACCTTAAAGAATTCCCTGCTTCCTCGAAGTGAGGAATGTAACGAATGGATAAACAAATCTAAGAGCGCAGCGAGAATGACACGATGTCCAAACCCACCCGCAATCTAATCCCTTGACCCTGTTTGACCGACACGGACAATCAGGCGACCTTTATCGCCTATGAATTCCCCGATTACTCGAACAATCTCGGTCGTCTTCAGTCTCTTTGTTTCAATCGCATGCTTGGCCCAAAACAATCGGGGCCAACCGCAACTCCCCGAATCCATCGAGCTCCTGACCGACCTGCCCTACGCGAATACCGACAATCCCCGGCAAATGCTCGATTTGCTGATTCCCCGCGAACGAGGCGACGATCCACTGCCCGTCGTCGTTTTTATTCATGGCGGCGCTTGGAGAGCCGGCCAAAAAGAGGGCGGTCGCAGACGCGTCGCCCCATTCGTCGAGAGCGGCGAATTCGCCGGAGCAACCATCGCCTACCGTTTAAGTAGCGAAGCGATATGGCCCAACCAGATTCACGATTGCAAAGCGGCCATCCGATGGATTCGGGCCAACGCGAAGAAATACAATCTCGATCCCAACCGTATTGGCGTTTGGGGTACATCTGCAGGTGGGCATCTGGTAGCCATGCTGGGAACGAGCGGCGACGTCGCCTCCATGGACGGATCGATCGGTCCCCGCACGGGCCTTTCCAGTCGCGTGAGCTGCGTGGCCGACTTTTTTGGACCGACCAATTTCCTAACCATGAACGAAACCGCGATTCCCAGCGCCACCATGGACCACGATGCGGCCGATTCCCCTGAATCGCAACTCATAGGCGGCCCCATCCAAGAGAATCCCCAAATAGTAGCTACCGCCAACCCTATCACTTATGTCAGTCCAGACGACCCTCCGTTCCTCATCGTGCACGGAACCCTCGATCCGCTGGTTTCGTTTAACCAATCCGACCTGCTGCACGCGGCTCTGAAAAAGGCGGAAGTGGATACGACCCTCATCACGGTAGAAGGCGGTGGCCACGGCCGCGGATTCGGACCTCAGGCAGATCAATTCGTCAAGCAGTTCTTCGAGCACCACTTGCGGGGAAATAAAGCCACCTGGAAGGACCAAACCTACCAGGCCGTACCTTGGCAACAGCGCTGATTTCGTTTGCACATCCATACATCCACGATGAGCATACCTTTCGACAACACCTACTCCCGTCTACCCGAACGCTTCTTCGCACGGCAAAAGCCCGCTCCAGTCCCCAACCCCAAACTGCTCAAATTCAACGAGCGACTCGGCAACGAGCTATCGATTCCACCGGCTTGGTCGAAGAGCGATGAGCCGCTGGAAGCCCTCTCTGGGAACCGTATCGCCGATGGCTCCGAGCCTATCGCCCAAGCCTACGCCGGCCACCAGTTCGGCCACTTCGTCCCTCAACTTGGCGACGGTCGCGCTCTCCTGCTCGGCGAAATCGTCGCCCAAAATGGCAAGCGCTACGACATTCAACTTAAAGGCTCGGGCCAGACCCCGTTCTCGCGTGATGGCGATGGCAAATCCGCTCTCGGCCCCGTTATCCGGGAATATATTCTAAGCGAGGCGATGCACGCGCTTGGCGTACCTAGCACTCGAGCGCTCGCCGCGATCGAAACCGGCGACGTGGTTTGGCGACAAGAGGGTCAAGTCCCGGGCGGCGTCTTTACTCGGGTCGCTTCTAGTCACATTCGCGTAGGCACGTTTCAATACTTCTACGCTCGCAACGACGTTGAAGGGCTTCGCGAGCTCGCGGACTACACCATTAATCGGCACTATCCAGGCGCTGCGGACAACGAGAATCCCTATCTCGATCTTCTCGACCGTGTAGTGAAGGCCCAAGCGCGCCTCATTGCCCACTGGATGTCGATCGGGTTCATTCATGGAGTTATGAATACCGACAACACCGCTGTATCCGGAGAGACCATCGACTACGGTCCCTGCGCCTTCATGGAGGGCTTTCACCCCAAATGCGTATACAGCTCCATCGACCGAAATGGTCGCTACGCCTGGGGGAATCAGGGCAACATCGGTTTCTGGAATCTCACCCGCTTCGCCGAAACGCTCCTTCCCCTTATCGACGAGAAGGCGGAGACGGCGGCAACCAAAGCCGAAACCGTACTAGCTAGATTTCCCGATCGCTTCGGCTCGGAATACAGCGCCCGCTTCAGAGCCAAACTCGCGCTTCCAAATCACGCGCCTGACGATATCATTAAAAAGTGCCTTGAACTCCTCGCCCACGAAGGAACGGACTTCACGCTCTTCTTTCGTCAGCTAACCCAATTCGCCAAGGGAGGGCCTCGGTCCCTATTGGAATCGCTTTTCAGAGACCCCACGGCTTTCAAGCAATGGCATGCGGATTGGGAAATACAGGCAGATCTGCCAAACCAGATCCAAGCAATGGCGACGGCCAACCCCATCCGCATCCCGCGCAACCACAGAGTCGAGCAAGCGATCCAGGCCGCCTATCGCCAAGACTACGCCCCATTCCATCGCTTGGTCGAAGCCCTGGAAAATCCGTACCACGAATCCGAAACCTTCTCGGATATCGAGTCGCTACCACAGCCTCACGAAGTCGTAGAGAAAACCTTTTGCGGCACTTAATGCGCCATCCACAGAAGGAGAGTAAAATGGGGCAGAATTTCCTTGTTATTGCCCACCCCGAGCACGTTTGTTCTAATTTATTGGCGTTGGGCTCAAGAGCTGGCTGAGACGCAAAAATCGATTCATTAGTTTCGAAATATACGTTTGAATGCGTGAAGCCAACCTGCAGCTTACAGCAAGTTCCGACTCGCCTATTCACGACTTGTTGGAAAACCTTTTGAAACTACCCTGGAAAACGAATGGCACGATCGATTCTTATCCTAATCTCCTGCATTCCGATTTACGCGGATGAAACCCATATAGCTCCGACCGAAGCCCAATCGCCTGAGGCGCAGCGAGAACTATTCCACCTACCACCGGGATTCGAAATCCAATTGGTCCTCGCCGATCCCGAGATCGGCCAGCCGATGAATCTAAACTTTGACGCAAGGGGTCGACTTTGGGTGACCAGCTCGGTCGAGTATCCCTTTCCAGCCCAGGTTGAGGGTTTGTCTCCTCGATACGAACGCTTTCCTCAGGTGGGCGGCGATCAGCCCCGAGATTGGCTAACGATTGCTTCCGATTTCGGGGCCGACGGCCGGGCTTCGCGGGTGCAGCGTTTCGCGGAAGGCTTGAACATCCCTATCGGCCAAACGCCTGCTGGCGACGGCAGCGAGGGCATCGTGTATAGCATTCCCGCGATCTCGCGTTACCGCGACACGGACGGTGATGGCAGGGCTGATCGTATCGAGTCCCTCTACGAGCATTTCGGAAACATCGATACCCATGGGATGGCCAACGGCTTTACTCCTTGGATCGATGGTTGGGTATACGGCTGTCACGGATTTCGGAATACATCGAAGATTGTCGATTCCCAAGGAAACGTTACCGAGCTCTTTTCCGGCAACACCTATCGCTTTCGTCCAGACGGATCGAAATTCGAACTCTATACCCAGGGGCAAGTCAATCCGTTTGGACTGACCATCGATCCGCTGGGCAATGTCTATAGCGCGGATTGCCACTCGCGACCTTTGTATCAATTACTCCGAGGCGGGACCTATTTCCGGCCGAGCTGGGGGCAGCCCATCGAGGATCCGATTGGCCTAGCTCCAGATATGATAGACCATGATCACGGGTCCACTGGCATTTGCGGACCAGCCTACTATGCAGCGGATCACTTTCCCGCCGAATACCGAGACAATATCTTTCTGTGCAATCCGGTAACCGGGAGGGTGCATCGCGACAAGCTAGTTGCTAGCGGATCCACTCTTATCGCCGATACCCAGGAGGATTTCATCCGTTGCGACGATCCTTGGTTCCGTCCGGTCGACGCGATCGTCGGGCCCGACGGAGCGCTCTACATCGCGGATTTCTACAACGCGATTATCGGCCACTACGAAGTGCCTTTAGAACACGAGAAACGCGACCGTACACAAGGTCGCGTTTGGCGGGTAGTTTATCGAGAGGCGCCGCCTGCAATTCCGAATCTCGCCGAAATGGATCTGGCGGAATTAGTCCAAATCCTGGATACGGAAAACCAGAGCTTGCGGACCTTGGCGACGCAACAGTTGACGGATCGAATGAAGGCAGGCGATTTGGATCTCATTCGCCAAAGCTATCCAGAAGCCTCGGCTCTCGCTCGCTCCCACCTGCTTTGGGTCCTCGAACACGTAGCTGGACTATCCGATGCGGAACTCGACGAAGCTATTGCAGACGAGAGTCGGATCGTTCGCGTCCACGCTCAAAAAATCTTGGCGGAACGTTCCGTTTGGCGGGAACAGGAACGGTCATGGGCGCTGCGGGCTCTTGACGATGGCGATGCTTTTGTTCGCCGGGCAGCAGCGGATGCAATGGGGCGTCACGCTCATCCGAGATTCATCGATCCGCTACTAGAAGCTTGGGACCGGGCAGATGAAGGGGATACTCACTTGATCCATGCGGCGCGAATGTCTATTCGTCAACAATTGCTGAATACAACGGATTGGTCGACGGAGCGATCGCGATCCAAGCCCTTGCTTGAGATCGCTGCGGCAACCAAGACAGCGGAAGCGGCGCGATTCGCCCTTCTCGCCTCCAATGCAAATACGGATCACCTGGAAACCGCCCTGCGCGTCAATGCTGATTTGCTGGATGGGGAAAGTCTCGAAGCCCTGGTAAATCGGTTGTCAGAGGCAAGCTTCGATCCGAAACGCTCGATCGATTTGATTGGAGCTCTGAGCGTGGGAATGCCGTCGTTTTCATCTGAGACCTTACGTAGTTGGGCCTCGGCAACAGTTGAGCGGATTCTCGGCGAGGAAGCAGCTCATGAAAGGTCCACAATCGATTCCGCCATCAGGCTTGTTGGAAGCATGGGGCTTAACGAGCTCTCTGGAGGACTGCTGGCTAGAGCTGATAAAGGCAACCTGGTCGCGGTCGAAGCGATTCTGGAAATCGATCCCGAGCGCGGCAGCGAAGCCACACTCATTGCTCTAGCCGTAGCGCCGGCAGCCAAGCAGACGGAACTCGCCCAGGTCCTCAGCGCTTCTGCTTTGGGTTCGGTGAAGTTGCTTGAAGCCATTGAGACAGGTCGAGCTCCTCTGGATCTGTTGCGCAATACCTTAATCCGGCAGCAAATAGGTGAAACGAACCCGCGCCTGATCGCCCTGACGAGCGTTCTTCCGGACAAATCGGAGGAGACGCTGAGCCTCATGAAAGAGCGACGGGCCGAATACGATGTTGCCGATCGTTCATTTGATCGCGGCAAAGTCGCGTTCCAAAACTATTGTTCAGTTTGCCACCGTATCGATGGTGAAGGAGGAGCTATCGGTCCCAATCTGGACGGGGTAAATGTGCGTGGAGTCGATCGACTGATCGAGGATATCCTGGATCCGAGCCGCAATGTGGATCCCGCTTTCTCCGTGACGACGATACGGGCCCGAGGCGGTAAAACGATTTCAGGAATCGGGTCCCGCGTGGAAGGCGGAGAGATCGTCCTGACCGATACGACCGGGCAGTTGCATAGGGTCCCAGAAGCGGAAGTGATTGAGCAGGTTCATTCTCGCGCGTCGCTTATGCCCGCCGCTCTTGGAGCCCAGATACCTGCAAGCGAATTTCCTCACCTCCTTGAGTTTCTTCTGGCAGAAAGAGCTGGGAGATAAACGTGACATATCTGGCTTCGGGGTCAGCCAGCTAGATGTTTTCTCCCCTCAAGCAATTTTAAGAGCACTTTTACGCCGTCTCCTTCGTATTTTCTGACTACTATTTGTATGCCGAATGCCTTTATATTGGGGCTAGGGGTGTGAGCTAATTACTGATATGTTCGACAGCTACTTTTCGAATGGGCGCTCGGCTTGCACCGCCGTAACTTCAGTGTAAGCGCGAGATCGCCCGCTACCAAATTCAGCAACGAATCTATTCACTTCGGGCCTACCTACCATCCATCGTCAAGGCGCCGTTCGTCCATTCGCTTCTGCGAGCCGCAATTCTTCTCTCAATTGAGCGGCGACACTCGGGAAGTCCGCCAAACGGTTGGAAGACTCGTCGAAATCCGAGCCGAGGTGATACAGCTGTTCGTAATTCTGTGGATTCGCTACTTCTCGTGACAGAAACGCTTTCTTGTTTTCCGGGATCGGGTCCAGCGCTTGCCAGGGACGCATGTACTTCCAGCCATCCCGCACAATGGCTCGAACGCCCAGGGGAGACTGAACGATGACATGACCACGAGCAGCCGGCGCTTCGGGTCCTTCGATAATCTGAGGCCAAAAACTGAAGCTGTCTTCTCCATGGTTGTGACCATATTCAACATTCAGGAAATCGGCCATGGTCGCGAAGACGTCCTGTAAGGAAATGAGCTTGTCGGAAACCTGGCCCGACTCCACATGGCCGGGCCAATGGACGATGAAAGGAACGCGAAACCCGCCTTCATAGATGCTCCATTTGCCGCCGCGCATGTGGCCACATTGAAGATGCCCCATTTCGCGAGCCTTTCCGGCCGGTCCCGATGGCGGATCGTCTGACTCAGGACCCACCGCCACCCCGCCATTGTCGCTAGTAAAAATGACTATGGTCTCGCGATGCTGGCGAGACTTCTCCACAGCGGCCAGAACTTCGCCAACCTGCGTATCCAGCTCTTGAATAAAATCTCCATAGGGACCGCAGTCGCTTTCGCCCTTGAATTTTTCCGCCGGGGTAATCGGGCCATGAGGAATGTTGTGGGCGAAGTAGAGGAAAAAGGGAGGCTTATTGGCTCCCGTATTATTTTCAATGTATTCAACCGCCTTGTCGGTAATGACCTGAGCGACTTCGTCGTCTTCCCACACCACAGAGGGGTCCCATGGCTGAACCGTTTCCCGCTGCACCATAAACTGCCCTTGCCCATTTCCCGCCGGATTCGCGGACACCTTTTTCGATGTCACCTTATCTCCCGGACCACGGCCATAGAAATCGTCATTTTCAATGTAGAACTTCGGCTGGTTCCCTACATTGGCCACCATTCCGAAATAGTAGTCGAATCCGACTTGCAAGGGACCTGGCCCAATTGGCTTATTGGCGGTCCAGTCGTACTGCTGGTCGAAGTTCTTGAAGGCGCCGAATCCCAAGTGCCACTTTCCCACGACCCCGGTTTTGTAGCCTTTCTTCTTAAACAAAGTAGCCAGCGTTTCCCGGCCGTCTTCAATCGCCAGGCCTTGACCAGGCTGGATGACTTTTGTTGGAGGGTGCCGTTTGCTCCGCCAATAATAGCGGCCAGTCAGTAGCCCGTATCGAGTCGGCGAACACACGGAACACGGCGTATAGGCTCGTGTGAACTTCATCCCATCTCGAGCTAGCTTGTCGATGTTCGGCGTATCGATCAGCTCCGCTCCGAAAGCCCCGATGTCGGTATAGCCGAGATCATCCGCCAGAATGATAAGGACATTGGGCTGATTTTCGTGAGAAGATGCCTGGGAAAAGCAAATAAAGGAGGCAAGAAGAAGGATGAACAGGGCAAAGGGACGAATCATTCTCATAGGGCAAAATTGAACTGCCTTGAAGCCCCAAGGGCAAGGAAAGGATTTTAAGTGCCGATAAGCGAACTTTGATGACTCTCAACAGGTAGCGGCCGATCTCCGAGCGGCCACTCTCTACCAGACAATTTTAGAATGGCCGCTCGGAGATCGGCCGCTACCATTCAAACACGTTTTCAGCTTTGCCAAGTCGATCGTTGTCCCTCCTCAAGATCCTATGACTACCCCTATCACCCAATTCACAGTCCGCGCCATCGCGGCCATCCTCCTCTCATGCCCCCTTTTGCAGCCTACAATCGTTCAAGCAAGCGAAAGCGAATCTCCTCCCAATATCGTCTTCTTCCTCGTCGACGATTTGGGATGGACTGACATCAATGGCTGGGAAGGTCCTGATGGCCAACGATACGACAATCCGGGAGGCGAACACGATAGCCGCTACTATTTCACGCCTAATGTAGCCAAGCTGCGAAATGAGGGCATACGCTTCACCAATGCCTATGCGGCCTGCCCCTTTTGCGGTCCGTCTCGAGCCAGCATATTGACGGGAAAATACCCTGCCCGCATTGGATTCACTAACAATAATACCCACGACCAAAACCAAGGGCGGGGGCCCTTCCCAGTCGGGGAAATGATTTTCACCGAACCAACGGAGCCAGACCTCGTCCGCAACCTCGATCCGGCCAAGGAAACCACGATCGCCCGAGCCCTGAAATCCGGCCACGATGAAGACTCTCGATACCTGAGCTGCTCTATTGGCAAGTGGCACATCTTTAGCGAAGGAACGAAAGGTTTCGGTCCCGAGTATCATGGCTTCGACTACAACATCGGCGGAAGCTATCGAGGCCAGCCAGACGGAGGCAATCGGCACGGCTGGAACTTCTATCGAGGCGAGGCCTGGAGCGCGAAGTATTTTCCTAATCTTGAAACGCTCCCAGTCGCCTACGGTACTGAGTGGCCGACAGACAACGATGGTGATTTTGAAAAGCTCGACTACTTGACCGACGCCCTCACGCATCGAGCCCTTGAATTTATCGATCTAGCAAGCAGGCAGGCAAAACCGTTCTTTCTCTACATGTCCCACTATGGCGTTCACAGCCCCATGCAGGCCAAGCGGACGGATTCTAATGGCGATGGCCGGATCGACCCCGGCGAACCGGAAGTTCATTCCGATCTTTTTAGACAACGGCGAGGGCGCGATGAGAAGCACGAGATCATTCCTCCCCAAGGTAGTACAGAGTTCCATACAACGTACACCTATGCATCCATGATCAAAAGCATAGACGAGAGCCTTGGGCAGATCATGGATAGGCTCGAAAGCGCCGGTCTAGCTGACAACACGGTAGTCTTTTTCTATTCAGACAACGGCGGCGTCGAACGCAATGGGTTTACCTCCAACCACCCCTTGCGAAGCGAGAAGACCCATGGCTATGAAGGCGGCACGCGCGTACCCCTAATCATCCGCGGACCCGGCATTGAACCGAATGGCGTTTCCGCTTTGCCAGTCACTGGGGTCGACTTCTTTCCCACAATGCTGGAACTGGCAGGAATTCGGCCTCTCCAAGTCGAACGCGCTTCGAACAACGGCTTCTCTCAAAACGAGCTCGATGGGGTCAGTCTCGTTCCACTCTTCGATGGAGAGGCTTCGGACTTCGAGCGAGAAAACGACCCGAACACGACGGCTGACGACGGAGCTATTTTTTGGCACGTGCCGCACTACAAGCATTCAGCTCCCTACAGCGCGATTATCAAAGGTGAAATGAAATTCATACGGTATTGGGAGGATGGTGACAATTTGAGAAATCGTCCAGAACCGGAAGACGGGTACTTTATGTCGGAAAAGGAGTTGTACGACCTCTCCAGCAACCTTGGAGAGTCGGGAAGCCAAAACCAGTACGACTCGAATCGGCCACTAGCTGCCGAGCTGGAGACAACTCTCCTCCAGTGGCTCAAAAGCGTCGATGCCGCTATGCCGACTGCTGTCCGCCGGGCGAACCGGCAGGGAACCGCCCTGCAATGGTATAGCCAGTGGATTTCCAAAGAGGATCCTTCTGCAAGTGAAATCGATCCCATCCAGCAAGCCATCGCCGATGCTGAAAACGGCGACACCATTACTCTGTTCCCTAGCCGAATTGGTAAAAATCTAGATCAGCTGAGGATGCCTAAAGGCGTGGCTGTCGAGACAGCCTATTGATCTAGCCTAAGCGACAAACGCGTACGGACTTTGACCCGTGACCGCGACGTTCCCGCTAATCATAGCGTCGCTACTCATAGCGGAGATACAGGCGGCAATGTGAGGATTGCGAAGCCCCCAAAGGTAAGCCTTTTCCGCGATGTGACGATCGCCCGGCACGAGACGGTGCATTTTCTCTACTAGTCCCGGAAGCGGATCCACCTTGCCGCCGCGATCGGGATGCGGCGCCCGAGCCACTTTCATAGCTACGATCCCCAAATCCTTTTCGTGGGCGTAGGCCAATGCTGGAGCCACCCATTCCTCGTTCGATATATTGTAAGCCACCATGGCCATATCATAGTGCTCGGAATCGGCGGCAGCTCTAGCGATAGCAGCCGGATCGTTGTGGGCAGACACTCCCAAAAACCGCATCTTGCCTTGCCGCTTCAAGACATCGACCGCTTCCAGCAATTCCGGACACTCCAAATGTTTCCTGTGGGTCGCTCCATGAGCGGCAAACAGAATATCGACATGATCCGTACCCAGATTCTTAAGACTATTCTCTAGCTCGTCGATAAGTCCTTGCTTCATGCCCTTTCGGGTGTCATCCGACAGGCGGTCCCCATACCAATCCTCCAGCACATCGTCGCGAATCAGTTTTTCCGCTTCGGTGATTTGCCAATCTCCGTAATTGCAAAGATAATACTCTTCAAAGACGCTATTGGCTTTTATACGGGCTCCAATCTCCGCCCTCACTCTCGCCTGGGCTCGCGCGTTCAGCGTCTCCCAAATCGCCTCATAGGGCTTGGAGCGAGCGGTCTTCAAGAATTGACTGGTCTTGGTCGTCAAGAAAACGCGATCCCGCTTGGACGGCGTGTTGACAACATTGGCAATGCCTCGCTCGCTACCTCCCCGATTGTAATTCGAAGCCGCATCGATATAGTTGATACCCCTTTCGATAGCAGTCTCGAGATACTCCCAGCGACCGGGTTCATCGTTCACGACCAGCCCGCCGCAAACAATTTCAGATACCATCAAGTTCGTTCGTCCCAAGCGGCGATAGGCCATCCCTTTTTGCCGATTGCGCCATTCGACATTCGGCCCGGGACTCGAGCCCTGTCCGTACACCAGTTTCCCAGAAGCGGCCACAGCCGCTGTCGCTCCCGCTGCAGCGATAAAAGTTCTCCGATTAATGTTCGATCCAGACATGTTGCTAACCTTGGTTTAGTTCAAACGTCGAGTAGTAGGCCAAACATAGGATGCGTGAGGATTAGCTAGCAATTAAAAAGGCTCACTGCTGTCTAGAGGTAGCGTATTGACAAAATTCGCGGTCGCCGCCATACTAAACGCTCATGCCCTCGCAGACGATCGAAAGGGCAAGCGGCTACCTACAAATTTAGGGTTTTTTTGACGCTCACCGAAGCCCCTAGGCCTTGGCGATTCACGTAGCTTAGGCAACGCCTGAATTCACTGGATCCCTATGCTCGGATATAAAGCAATGTTCGTCACCACCCTCATTTCGGATATTCGCCTTCTTCGATGGCGATATGGAGCAGCTTCTCCAGATGAGCCTCCTCTTTAGCCACGGACCGTTTACCAGCGAGATTAACAAACTCCTCCGGATCCTTGATCATATCGTAGACTTCCCGGCCGCCATCCACGTATTGGATCAATTTATGTTCCTCCGTACGTATCATATTATTGGAAACGTCCCCATAGGTTGACTGGGCGGGCACTTCCCAACTCGCGTCCGGATTCACTAAAAGGGGTGTCAGATCATGACCGGTAATGCGCGGATCCGGCAGCTCTAGACCAGCCATAGACATCACTGTCGGATAAATATCGATCAAACCAACCGGACGGTAGCAGCGTTTTCCAGCCGACTGCGGGTTGCGCGGGTCTTTAATAAAGAAGTTCACCTGATTGGCGTCATCCCACAAAGCGAATTTCGTCATGTGCAGCTTTTCGCCCAGAGCGTATCCATGATCGCTCCACAGAATAACCAATGTATTATCCGCATAGGGGCTGTTCTCCAATCCGTCCAAAATTCTGCCCACTGCCCTGTCGGCGATCGCGCAGCTCGCGAAATAATGCTTAAGCATATTCTTCCAGCCTTTAAGGTCTCCCTGATTTCGATCAATGCTGAGACCATGTTCCAGCATCGTCGTAAACCGGTCCGTACCCAGAATGGGATCCCCTCTCTCGTCCCGCGCCAAG
The DNA here is from genome assembly GCA_964404745.1 of uncultured Opitutaceae bacterium. Taxonomy (GTDB): domain Bacteria; phylum Verrucomicrobiota; class Verrucomicrobiia; order Opitutales; family Opitutaceae; genus Pelagisphaera. The sequence goes on along the minus strand of CAYOLG010000009.1, from coordinate 46,745 downwards.
CCTGACCACTTAAATGCGAACTCCGGTACGTCGTCCCCATCATTCTTATACATTTCCAGCAAATCGTAAGTGATATTCATCTCCTCCTCGGGGAACAAATCGAGAAGATCCTTGGTAGCATAGAACGGCAAATGGGGTCTGAAGATTCCCAAGGCCAAAAAGAACGGTTGATCCTGCGAAACCTGGAACGTAACGCCCTCATAGGACGCTTGCCCGGTTTCAAGAACGGTGGCCATGAAGTCCGCTTTGCGATAATCATCGAGCAAAGTGTAGCTTGCGCTATCATCGCCCTCCTGCCCCCAAGCCAATCCCTGGGACTCCCACTTGGAAGGGACACGCTCACCAGCGCTGCTAGTTACATTCACCCAATCCGTCCAGGAAAGAGGGTTGTCCGAGTGATGGTAATCGCTCCACTTGTGGTAAATCTTTCCCGTTGAAGCCGCGTACCAGCCATGCTTTTTCAACCACTGCGGCATCGTCTGGGCATGTTCCAAGTATCGAACGCCCGCGTACATGTAATCCCGAAAAAAGGTAGCGCCCGCATTGGTCGTCAATCCCGACTTGTGAGGACGTATCCCGGTCATCAGCGCCGCCCGACTCGGATTGCAGGCAGGAGAGGCGCAATAGGCATTCATGAAGGTGATCCCCTGATCCGCCAGGCGTTGGATATTGGGGGTCATGCGATTGGCCACTTCCGTTCGCAGCTTTTTGTCAGGGTAAACGTGCTGGAGGAAGTTTGCCGGATCTTCCGCGAACACCGATCCAATTGGCTTAAGATCGTCGATAGCGATCATGAGCACATTCAAAGGACGATCGCCTTTGTGATGGGAGGCCCGAGCGGGACCAACTACAAAGCAAAAAGCGACGAGGAGGGACAATAGAGGTGATTTCATGGGAGGGTGAGACACGAGTACAACAATGCCTATCCGACTCTTCGAATCTAGCCAGAAAATTCAGTCAACTGGACCGTTAGGAGTGTCCCGCGGGAGCAGGATGGATCAGGCAACAATTTGCTCCAACATCGTTTCGCAATGGCGAGACTGGATTCACGTCGGCCCGGGCCAAGATCCTAGCGTCGCGAGGGTAGGTCTAAGAAAGTGTCGAGTAATTGGATGAAATCGAATCTATTAGTGTAGGGTCGCCGCAAGCGGCGACCCTACAATTTCGGATTCGTTCAACACGCTTTCATATTTGTCGTGCCGACGCGAAGCGGCGATCCTGGCCCGAATCCCGCTCTGCGGGATGAGGGATCTAGCGACGCGGGAGCGATGTTAATCTAAGCCCCACAGCCTATTAGCATCATCGGCGAGCTATCGAGATCTTGACCCTTTTGGCGCTAGCGTGAAAACTCTTTGATCCCCCTCGTCCATGATGAACTCAAACTTATCCCGCCGCGCTTTCATCAAAGCCAGCTCGGCAATTGCCGGTTTTCAGATACTCCCTTCCGGTCTCCTGGCCCGGTCGCCCAATAGCAAGCTCTGCACCGCCCACATCGGCGTCGCCGGCAAGGGCTTTACCGATACCTCCCGGATCGCTGCTGACCCTCGGGTTGAAGTACTCGGGCTCTGCGATGTCGATCTACGGCATCTCAATGGAGAGGGCCCGAGAAACCGCAAGGACAGAGAACCTATTTCCGCCCCTTCCGCTCGCAAGTTCCAGGACTACCGCGAGATGCTCAGCGAATTGGGCGACACCATCGACGCGGTTTCCATTTCCACGCCAGACCACACTCACTACCCAGCGACGCTCGCGGCTATGAAACGCGGGAAGCATGTGTTCACTCAGAAGCCTCTGACCAACAACATAGCTGAAGCTCGCCACCTGATGAAAGTGGCCCGCGACAAAGGGCTCGTCACGCAAATGGGCATCCAAAACAAGGCCACGGAAGGATATCGTTTAGCGACACGCCTTATTAGCCAGGGAGCTATCGGTAAAGTTTCCAAAGTACACGTTTGGTGCTACAAGGATTGGGGGCACGATGGAGCTCCTTACTCTGGTGAAGACCCGGTTCCGGATTACCTGGACTGGAATCTCTGGCTGGGGACGGCTTCTAAACGTCCTTTTCTCGAGGGAAAATATCATCCGGGCCAATGGCGCCGCTCCTTGGAATTCGGCTGCGGAACCCTTGGAGATATGGGTGTCCACATATTCGATACGCCTTTCGATGCACTCGGACTGGAGCCTCCGACATGGGCTAAAGCGACCTGTCGAGAACCCAATCATTTCAGTCTGCCCACCAAAACGATCGTCCGTTACGGGTTCAAGCCGACGCCTTTGACGACAAAAGATTTTCAATGGACCTGGCGCGACGGGGATCATTCTCCACCTACTGGAGCCGACTTGGAATTGCCCGATGGGCAAAACCTCCCCCGTCAAGGAGCTATGCTTGTCGGCGAAGAAGGACGCATGCTACTGCCTCACATAGCGGGACCGCAACTCCTGCCAAGAACCCTCTATTCAAAATTAGAGAAGCCCGACATGGGCCCGCCCGTTGATCACTACGGGCAATGGATTGACGCGATTTTCGGGAGCGACACTAAGCCGGCTGCGAATTTCGAATATTCCGGCAAAATGGTCGAAGGCGTTCTCTTGGGGGTTATCGCCGGCCTTTATCCTGAAAAGACGATTCGTTGGGACTCCAAAAGAGGCAAGGTGACCAATATTCCTAAAGCCAACGGGTTCATCAAGCGCGACTACCGGACATTCTAGTTCAGGATGCCACTGGCTCCCTAACTACCGTTTGCCCCCAAACCGCGGCCATTCTCTTTGACAGGGAGCCCTAACACAAGTCCGCTGTCTATCGATTCTGTGAAACCCAACTCCAGGATCCAACCGTTAGCTCCAGAACACCGATCAACAACTACAATCGTTTAAACTGCCATGAACTTATCCAGAACATTTATGCGCCTCGGAATCCTGCTCATAACCGCCCTCGCCACTCAAGCATCAGCAGCATCCTATGGGAATTGGCCCATCTGGCGAGGAACGAGTCTAACCGGAGTCGTCGAAGGAGCCAATCCTCCGACTGAGTGGAGCGACACGGAAAATATCAAATGGAAGACAGCAATTCCAGGGTCCGGCCTTTCCACGCCCATCATTTGGGGCGACCAGATCTTCATACTAACCGCCGTTTCCCGAGGAAGCAGTTCACCTGAAGCGGACACTCAGGTCCAAGCTCAAAACCAGCGTCCTCGTCCCAGGCAGAGCGAGGCGCCCTCTCCTGGCCCAGGTGGCCCTGAAGGCCGCGGCGGATTCAATAGGGAGCAAATCCTCAAGGAATTCGATAAAGATAGCGATGGCCAATTAAACGACGAGGAGCGGGCGGCCATGCGAGCCCAGCAAGGTCGTGGCCCACGCGGTCCAGAAGGAAGGCCACGAGGTGATACCCGCCCCAATCGTGGGGGAGGAGGAGGACCTCGAGGAGGCGGCGGTCCAGCGCTCTTGGAGCATGACTTCCAGGTTTTAGCAATCGACCGATCCACCGGAGCCATCAACTGGACCCAGACTGCCAATACATTAACCCCCCATGAAGGGCACCACCCCACTCATGGATACGCGTCGGCATCGCCCACAACCGACGGCAAACACCTATGGGTGTCTTTCGGTTCTCGCGGAATCTTTTGCTATACGCTAGATGGTGAATTGGTCTGGGATACCGACTTGGGCGACATGAGAACGCGAGTCGGATTCGGAGAGGCTTTGCAGCCAGCTATAGCCGGCGACCACCTGCTTCTAACTTGGGACCATGAAGATCAGTCCTACCTCATAGCTCTCGACAAGTCCACCGGCAAAGAAGTCTGGCGAAAGGAGCGAGACGAACGGACCTCATGGACAACTCCTGTCATAGTCCAAGTCGACGGCCAAACCCAAGCCATCATCGCCGGCACCAACCGCACTCGGGCTTACAATCCGGAGAACGGAGACCTTATTTGGGAGGCAGGCGGACTAACTTCCAACGTTATTCCAACCCCCGTCATCGGTCACGGCAATGTGTATGTAGCTAGCGGATATCAAGGACGAGCCGTGCAAGCCATTAGACTGACTTCGAAAGGGGATGTCACTGGGACTGACAATATTGTTTGGAGCGCCCCCCACAGCGCCCCTTACGTGGCTTCTCCCGTGCTGTCAAACGGCCGGCTCTACATGACCAAGGGCACCGATGCCTACCTTACCTGCTTCAACGCCTTGACCGGAGAAGTCATTTACCAAGATGAGAAGCTCGATGGGATTAACGGCATCTACGCATCGCCCATCGTCGTCAATGGACATATCTATTTCGCTGGAAAGGAAGGTACCACCGTTGTTGTCAAAGATTCTGATATCTTTGAAGTCGTAGCCTCCAATACGCTCGACGAGCCTATCGATGCCTCGCCGGTCGCCATCGGAAGCGATCTTTTTATCCGGGGCCACACGCATTTGTATTGCATATCCGATGACAGTTGAAAGAGGCGCAGAAGGGACCGGATTGGTCCTGCGATAAGCGAGCAACACAGGCTTCTAGTCTGTTTGGACCACTGGCTGGAAGCACGCGCCACCACATTGCGACCCAAAGCCCCTCCCACGCTAGGACTTCCTTGAAAGCGTATCCACAATGCGCTTTGGGTCGTTGGTAGTAATTGATGTTACTCCGATATCCGCTAGGCGAACCGCTTCTTCCTCGTCATCCACGGTCCAAACGTTGAGCTCCAGACCGCGTTTCATCAAGGCCTGGCATAAGGCCTGAGAAACACCCTGGCCCGCTTGCCCGCCAAAGCCATCCACGCCCAAACTATCAACTTTGGCTACAATTTCATCTACCGATGGCGAGAACGACCCCCCTTCATCTTCATTTAGCTCTGAAAGCCAGTATGCCTTTACCGAGGATCGGAGTCGTTTTAACTCTACCAGCGGCTCCTCGTTAAAGGATATCACTATAATTCGCTCCCAAGTTTTTTGCCCCGTTTCGTCAATCGCCGCCAGCAAGGGCTTTACCATTTCCTGGCCGCATTTGATTTCGACCACCCAAATGAGATCAGCGGGTCCCCGACTAATGGCCTCTTGGAGAATCGGGATTCGCTCCCCGCTCCAAGCTGGATCCTTCCATGAACCGACATCAAGGACTCTCAGATCCTTCCATTTGGCATCAGCAATCTTCAATCTTTCACCAGCAACTCGCTCCGTATCGTAATCATGTATACAAACCACTTGCTGGTCCTTCGTCACATGGACATCGCACTCGACTCCGTCAGCCCCACTCTCCCAACCGAGTTTGAAAGCGGCGAGGGTATTTTCAGGGGCCCGAGCAGAATAGCCTCGATGGGCAATAGTCAACGGGCGACCCATTGAGATCAAGTCGTTATCAATTCCAGGACTTGCAGGCGTTCAACAACAACTCGGAATGCGCTACTAAAACGCTTAGGGGTATACTCAATGCGCTCTAGCAGATTACTCCAATTCATCCACTCGCCCACTTCGATCTCTTCCAGATTAAGCCGAAAGGGGCCACTCCCCTTTACTCGGTAGACCTCTATGAACTCCTGGCCAGTCGCCTCGCAGGGATTCAATTTGAACAGGAATTCCAGCTCCTCGCTAGGCTGCCAGCCAAGCTCCTCCTGTAATTCGCGATGAGCCGCCTCAAGATAATTCTCTCCCGTATCCACGTGCCCAGTGCAAGAAGCATCCCAGGCGCCCGGCCAGGTATCCTTACTGGCCGATCGTTTCTGCACGAAGATTTCATTTTCGTCATTGAAGACGAGAACATGCACCGCTCGATGTTTTAAACCTTCGGCATGGACCTCGGATCTAGGCTTTTGGCCGATCACGTTATCAAAATCGTCTACGATGTCGAAAATATCTTCTTGCATGGAATTTGCTTAGTCGAAAGCGTTTGCACCCTTCCCAGAAAAGAACAGCTGGGATCAGGAAAATTACGAGCCCTTTTATCAACTTTCTCCTATGGCCAAAATTCCCATCGAAATCATTGCCGAAGCTCTCAATAGCAACCACCTAGATCAGGAAACGATTTCCAAGGTAATGAATGACATCGCTCACATGGCCCAAGTACTCGCCGAAGAGGAAAAGGCTCAACGGGAGCCGCCGGTAAAGAAGCAGTTCATTATCGCCGTTAGCGATCCTCGAGGTACGCTACCAGATGAAGACTACGTGGGCTGGGTATTGCAAATTCCGGAGTCCGACAATCCCGGCGCTACCATCGAACGGGTCAAACGAGCCGCTTACGAATACAACATTTCCAAAAAAGGCCGCAAATATCCGGTCAAGAGTATTGGAGAAGCCTGCGAAGCCGTCGGAGCCAAATTTCAGAAAGAGCAAGGAGTAGCTATCAAAACCAAGCTCCCCGTAACTGTATTGAGAACCGACAACATCCTGCCCAAGATCGAAGAGGAGTGAGCTCGAAAGGGCTAAGCCAGTCCTCCCTGCCAATTGACCTACTGCCTCAACAGGTACTGCCGCAAGAAACCTTTGAATTGCACGCTCGCGAACCCTCTTCCCGCGCGGGTGATATCCAGGCGCTCGGTTTCTCGCCTTCCCGCTCTTTCTCGCGCCGAGCCTTCTCTCTCAATTGATGTTCCTTCCGGTTTTCACGGAATTTCGGCAACTGCTCTTCGGTCAAATGCTGCTCTATAGCGATAGCGCGCTTGTCCATGAGAGCTCGGAATTCCGGCTCCATGCTTTCATTTAGCTGCTTTAAAGCTTCCCCGAATTTAGCGATCTCCTGCCTAACTAAGGGAATCTGTTCTTCGGTAAGCTCCAAAGATCGTTCTAGACGGGCCGTCATTCGATCGACCTGCAAACGATAAATATCTCGATGCGAACGGTGCGGACGATCGTGGGCCTGCTTTAGGTAGAAGATCGTTCCGCCAACGCCACATAGACCGCCGATGGCGAAAACGACCGCCAGTACCAGAATGGCTCCGAACTTCGTCTTTTCACTCATAAGTATTGCGACCAGTCTTGGCCCACCATCGCCTCCTCGAAGTTCTCGACCACTTCGATTTCATTGCCGGTCAATTCGCTAATCTCCACGGAGGCGCCAGAGATGATTGCCAACAAAGCCGCTGCTCCGAACCCCACCCAAAGCGAAATTCTAGAAACCGGTTTGGCAAACAATTCCAAAATACCGTCCAGCAAGCCTATTTTATCGACCTCTGAGGAACGGGCAGGCGAGCGCAATTCCGTTTCCAGACGAGAACGCACATAGGCCCGCACGTCGATCGCAGGCGGCGATTCCGAACGGCTCCGGCTTACAATCTCATTCCATGAAGGTGGCATCTGTTTCTTCTCCGAGTCCATGTTCCGTTAGTATTTTCCTCAGTTTCTTACGGGCGCGAAAGCTCTTAACCTTAGTTTTCGAAAGACCCCAACCCATTTGATCGGCGATTTCGGCAATGGGTAGTTCCTCCAGATATTGCAAAGTAAGGATCTGACGATCGTCAAGAGGAAGCAAAGCCAGGATTTTATGGGCCTGTTCCGTCACTTCGAATGCGTGCCGCTGATCCGACTTTTCCGATAAGGTACCGAGGACAAAGTCGGTTTCCTCGGAGTTGTCCATGGCGATCGAGGCAGGATTGCGCGAGTTCTTCCTAAAATAGTCGTACCCTGTATTGTAGGCGATTTTCCGTAACCAGTTTTCGAAAGGAGCAGTCGGCTCCCAAGCGTTCAATTTGCGAAAGCATTTGATAAACGCTTCTTGAACCAAGTCTTCCAGGTCCGCTCGATAGGGGCAGAAACGGTACAAGCATCGGGATAGCATCGTTTGGTGGCGTCGCACAATCTCATCGAAAGCGTTAAGATCGCCATCGAGAGAGGCGCAAACCAGTTCTTGATCGGTTGCAGCATCGTAATCGCGCATGAAGGTCGCCAACTCCGTTTCGTAATGATCCTGAAGTGTGATTGGCTGATCGCTCTTGGCGAGCGAAACTTCGCCCCAGCTAACTGCGGCCGCTAATCCCATGACGGTTGAAGCTCCTTTCCCCCCGCTTCCCGGAAATCATCTTTGTCGCTCAAAACCTGTCCGTCGCCGGATTGTTGCCGGAAAGTTCTCGGAGAGCGCATAAAAACCTGTCTCTGTCTCGTAAATGACCTCATGGGCTACCATGTATTAGAACGCTGAACAACCGCCCGAAGTTACACGGGGAAGCAAGATCCAAGGGGATCGAACCTCTCGCATAAATTCCGTTGCCAACAAAACCAACCCATTTAAATTGCCTTTTTACAAATAGCCATCCTGGGGAAACCACGAACTGCAAGAAGCCACAACTGAGCTATGGACCATACAGCCACTAGAGAACTGCCCACACCGCTAACCGTAAGATTAAACGAAGGCGATCCTGCGACGAAAAGGGAGGAGATCCGCCGCTACTTCCATGAAACTTACGACGCCTACGAGATGCTATTCGAGACGCTCGTAGATGACGGAGCCTACTACCGACGAGCCGACGCCCTCAGGCATCCGCTAATTTTCTACTACGGCCACACAGCCACGTTTTTCGTGAACAAGCTAATATTGGGCAAATACCTCCAGCAACGCATCAACCCGACCTTCGAATCCCAATTCGCCATCGGCGTCGATGAAATGTCCTGGGACGATTTGAATGAGGCCCACTACGAATGGCCGAAAGTGGAAGAGGTGGCAGCCTACCGCAATCAAGTCCGCGAAGCGATCGACCAGCTCATCGATGACACTCCCCTGACCTTGCCCGTCGACTGGAATAGCCTCTACTGGGTCATCATGATGGGGATAGAACACGAGCGCATCCATCTGGAAACCAGTTCGGTCCTTATTCGCCAATTGCCCACCCGTTTGCTCGACGATCAACATCCGGCCTGGCAAATCTGCGAGGACATCGCCAGCGAGCCTCCGGCCAACGAGCTCATTCCCGTTCCCGGTGGCTCCCTACAGCAAGGTAAATCTCAGGACGATGGCCTTTACGGATGGGACAACGAGTATGGTCATTACACCTCCGAAGTTGCCGATTTCCAGGCCTCTAAACATCTCGTTTCCAATCGAGAGTTTCTCGAATTCATCGAAGACGACGGCTATCAAACCGAGAGCTTCTGGACACCGGAGGGCTGGAAATGGGTACAGTACAAAAAGGCTGAGCATCCCCTTTTCTGGATACGCAATGATAACGGTAGCTACCGCTTCCGAACCATGCTCAAGGAGATCGAAATGCCCTGGTCTTGGCCTGTAGAGACTAACTACCTAGAAGCGAAGGCGTTTTGCAACTGGAAGGGCGAAAAGACAGGAGACCCTGTACGCCTGCCCACCGAAGAAGAATGGTATCGCCTTCTGGACTACTCCGAAACTCCCGATGCTCTCGATTGGGACAAGACTCCTGGCAACTTGAATCTGGAAGACGCCGCGTCCTCGGTCCCAGTAGACCGCTACCAGTTTGGCCATGGCTTTTACGATATCCTCGGAAACGTATGGCAGCACACCGAAACGCCGATCCGCGGGTTTCCCGGTTTCGAAGTGCATCCGCTTTACGACGACTTCTCGACGCCGACATTCGACACCAAGCACAATCTCATTAAGGGCGGCTCCTGGATTTCCACCGGAAACGAAATCTTGCGGGCCTCGCGCTACGCTTTTCGTCGCCATTTTTATCAACACGCTGGCTTCCGCTACATCGCTTCCGATGCTCCCGTAGAAATCCCGGATGACACCTATGAAACGGATCCGGAAGTAATACCGTATTGCGAACTCCATTACGGAGCCGACTATTTCGGCATAGACAACTATCCCGAGAGGCTGGCTCAAATCGCCCTGAATTACGCCCAAGGGAAAAACAAAAGCAAAGCCCTCAACATAGGCTGCAAAACCGGCCGCTCCACCTTCGAGCTAGCAGTGGAATTCGGCAGCGTTACCGGTGTCGACTTCACTGCCCGGATGATTCGGATCGGAGTCGAGCTCAAGGACAAGGGCTACACCCAGTACGTCCTGCCTGAGGAAGGGGAAATCGTTTCCTTTCATCAGAAAAATCTTCAGGAACTCGGCCTCGACAGAACCCGGAGCAAAGTGGAATTCATGCAGGCCGATATCTCCAATATGAAAGATCTATTCTCTGGATACGATCTCATACTATTGGATTCGAGCTTGGAGAACGCCTACAATCCCAGAAAATTCCTGGAGGGCGTCCACAAGCGATTAAATCCGAACGGGCTGCTGATAATCGCTTCCAGCTATGCGTGGAACGAATCAAAAACGGATCGCGACCAATGGCTAGGCGGATTCAAGGTAGACGGGGAAAACACCACTACTTTGGATACCCTGCAAGCATTGCTATCACCGCACTTCCAGCAAATCGCTGAGCCGATTGACGTAGACCGGGTAATTCGCAAAACGAAACGGACCTTCGATCACAGCATCGTCCAAGTGACCATCTGGGAACGGGTCTAGCGGTTTTCCAAAACGTAGATTTCGAACAGTCCGATTCCTGTTTCGCCAGAGGCCCCGTCGAGCACGACCGTATACAGGCCTTGAGAGAGCGTGATAATCATCGCCGCATCTTTGCTGCCAGCTACCAGTGGAAAAGCGCCAGCATCGACGAAGGCTGACAATTTTTCCGAAGCAAACTCATCATCCCAATTGTCATTTTCGGCCACGACTTCCGATCCAGAGAAGAGCGTCAGAAAAGGATCGGCCAGGGGATTGGATATTCCTTGATCAGACAAGCCAGGCCCCACCACTGGACCGGTTGCGTCTTCCTACCAAGAATCCATCCTCTTCCACCGAACGATCGTCCCACTCCATTGCGCTACGATTGTATTTTTCGAGAGTTAACTTTAGATTCGCTGGCGTATTTGGAGCTTCGTCGAACGACTCGATAACCGCTTCATTCGACCACTCGGAAACCTCGCCAGGACGCTTTGCCCTAACCCGGTAAATGTACTCGGTCCCCTTGCTTAATCCTGTGTCTAGATACTCTTCCAAATCCACGATTATCTGGGCAATGGTATCAAAGGGCTCGCCCGAAACTTTACGCTGTATTGAAAATCCTGTCTCGCTGTAATCTTGATCCATCCATCTTACAATCGCCGGCCTGCTCGACTGGGTACCGGCTGTGAGATTTTCCGGTGTTTCCAAGACGACTTCAGGGAGGACCGTTAGTATGGCATCCGCGCTAATAACCGAGCCCCCCGGATTGGAGGCCTCCACTGAATACACCGACTGGTCTAGAGAAAACTCGACGGGATCGATACTGTAAACGGGATTGGTCGCCCCCCGGAATTGGCGCGCCATTCAATCTCAACTGGTAGACTGCATCGATTCCTTCAGCCAGAGCATCGAATGTGACATTCTAATTGGCTGGTATCGCTTTCGATTGGGGCTCAACCGTAAGCACAGGTGGGTCGACCAACAATTCCCGTCGAAAGGAAACGAGAGACTTCTTGGATGTAGATGATGAATACACATGCTCCCCATCCGGACTTGCCGACAAAGTCAGCGAGCCATTCAAGCCATCGACATCCTCGTCCGAGTCGTAAATTGTCTGATCGTAAGCAATCGCGCCCGTATCCGAAATCCTAGCGAATATGCTGATCGCATCATCGAAAAACGCAACTACTTACAACAACTTGCCATAGGCGCTCAAAGCGACCGACGAGGCCTTGCACACCATCGAAATCGCTCCTGTGCACTGCCACGAAAGTCAAAGCTCACATATCGTTCCGGCCGAAATTGACCAGCGAGTCGACATTCCAAGCGACAACATAGACCTGCTAGCCATCAAGGCTTACCAGAAAAGATCTCGGACCTTCCAACCCAATCACGGTCTCTCCATCGGCGTCTGCTCCAACATTGGAGATTTTCGAATTGTATTCGAGGATTTCCGTATCCGTATTCCGGTTATACACATAAAAGGCATCCTCATCCCAAAGGGCCACATACACATTCTCGCCATCCGGACTAACGCTTAGAAAGTGAGGGGCATCCAGTGCGTAAACCCCATCTTCTCCATGTTTCAGGTGGCCCAGAAAGCTGACGGCTCCAGTTATCAGACTCCTACTGAAAAGCGCCAAAGCATCATCATCCCAACCCGCTACATAAAGATTCATGCCGCCGAGAGAAATGGCGATAGACCGGGCTCCGTCTAGGCCATCGACCCCTGCCTCTTCGTCCTTAATCCGGCCCAGGTAATTGAGAGCGCCCGTCGATTGATTTCTCTGGCCAGCATCTCAAAACCGCAGCGAATCAGATTCACAGTTGCCAAGCGCCACTCCCTCCCCTCTGATTTCTTCAACCCATGAGCGCCAAGGAGTTCTATTTGCACACCTCCAATCGCATCGAGTTGCTGGCCAAGCAACTGGCAATCATTGCTCAGGAACGCCCGTTGCCCGGCCCTTTGGATCAAGAAACGGTCATGACCTTGAATACCGGCATGGCCAAGTGGCTGAGGTTCGAGATTGCCCGCTCAACTGGTATCGCTTTCGGCTGGGAGTTCCCCTTCCCCAACAAGCTGTTTAAAAGAATCGCTACGGGTTTCGATTCTAGATTCGCGAAGTGCGTGGACTACGACGAGGCCCAAGCCCAGTGGGAGCTCTACGATCTCTTCACTCAAATCGGCGGCAGTCCAGAGTTCTCGCTTGTCAACGCCTACAGCCGCCGTAGCTCCAGCCACAGGCTGCGATTGTCCACGAAACTAGCCAGTCTCTACGGCAAGTACTTGTTGTACCGCCCTGATAGAATCATCGCTTGGGAGAGGGGCGAGGATCGAGGAGACTGGCAGGGAGAACTTTGGCGGCGGCTCTGCCGACGCATCTACGGAAACAGGACTCCTTACCTGCATACCGCTAGCTTGTGGGAACTGCTCAGGAAATCGCCCGATGCTAGGCCTAATGGGGATGTTGCCGCTTGGCCCCATCGCATTTCCGTGTTCGGCGTGTCATCGCTGCCTCCTGTCTACTTAGATCTGCTAGAAGCCGTGTCCTACGAGCGGCCCGTACATATTTTTCTTCTGCAACCAACGGATCTTTATTGGGCCGATCTTAAATCCAGAAAAAGCATCGCTAAGGCGTCTCGCAAACCCCTTGCTGGCGACAAACTGGTTTCTCCTGAGCTTTCCGACGATTTTTTCGATATCGGCAATCCCTTGCTGCCTTCGCTGGGAAAGCAAGGCCAGGCATTTCTCGACCTCATCCTCGACAAGGACCCTATCCATGACGATTCATTGTTCGAGCAACCGGATCCCTCGTCTCAATTGGGCTGTCTCCATCTCGATCTATTGACACTGGAAAATCGAGCTCTGGGCGAAAAACCAACCTACCCGTTCCCGGAACACGATGGATCCATTCAGATACATAGCAGTTCTAGTGTGCGGCGGGAGGTGGAAGCCCTATGGGACTACATCGTGGACAGTTTCGGCAAAAACCCGAACCTGAAAGCTAGCGATGTTCTTATCATGGCTCCTGACATACAGATGTATGCTAGCCATTTGCAATCGGTATTCGAACAGGGGAAAGACTCAGGGACGGAAATCCCCCTTTCCGTCGCGGACCGTCACGGTCCTAGGGAATCCAATTTCCTGGCCGGCATCCTTAGCCTTTTGAAACTCGTTTCCGCTAGGGCTTCCGTCGGCGAAATTCTCGACATCCTACGATCCCCCATCATACATCAAGCATTCGATTTCGACGAGAGCGAAATAGATAAAATTGAAAGCTGGATACGCGTTTCTGGCGCTGTTTGGGGATGGGATGCTGAACACCGGGATTCATTCAATGCTTTCGCTACGGACCGGAATACCTGGAAAGAATTTCGGCTTCGCCTCGCCGCCGGCATCGCTTTCAACGACACGTCGATCCTCGTAGAAGCCAAATTTTCTCCCCTCCCCGATGTCGAAGGGGGATCCACGCAAACAGCAGGACGATTGATCGAGTTTCTGGAATTCCTGGAGGGGATCTACCACCTCGGCGGAACGGCGGAAACCGTTTCCAACTGGAGCCAGCGACTCAGTTCGCTTTTCGAACGTTTCTCGCCCACAGATCGAATCGAATCGCTACGCTATTTCGACGCTCTCTCTATCCTGCAATCCACTCTGCCCGACAACTCTTCCATCATGGTCGATGGTAGGGACGCCGTATTGAGTGTCGCGGAGGCTCTGGAACGCAGCTCTCCTTCTTCGGGATATTTAACTGGTCGCATCACTTGCTGCTCTCTCAAACCTATGCGAAGCATTCCTGCCAAGCTGATTTGCCTGCTCGGCATGGGCAACGAACAATTTCCTCGGCGCCCGGACCAACTACCTTTCGATCTTCTGGTTTCCCAGCCCCGCCGCGGCGACCGCAATCCAAAGGAGGAAGACAAACAGTACTTTCTGGAAACCCTGCTTTCCGCTAGAGAGAGGCTTTTCATTAGTTTCCAAGGTATCTCTTCGGTGAACGACAACCTCAAGGAGCCCTCTAACGTAGTGTCTCTGCTAATTGACTATATGGATGATGCAGCTGGGCGCCCAAAGAATTCTCCGCTCATTGTCAGGCACAAGCGTCAATCCTATGATCCCGACTATTTCTCCAACTCAGAGCTCTACACCTACTCAGATTCTAGGGCCCGGAAGTCGCGATCCTTCCTTCTGGGCAATAAAAGAAAAACAGCAAACCCCGAGAAGACTCAGCCTCTACTCGAAGAGATGGATCCGAAGACCGTCTCCATCGATTCAATCATTCGCTTCTTCAAAGACCCTTCCAAGTACTTCATTCAATATGTCGCTGGAGCTCGATTCGTGGAACGGGACGAGCTCTGGTCCGAATCGGATAAAATAGGACACGATCCACTTGACCGATATGAAATCCGGAAGCGCTTCGCGGAAACGATTCAATCAGGGCTGCCTATCGACTCGGTCCGCTCTGACTTGGTTGCCGCGATCAAACTGCTTCCCCCAGGCCATCTGGGCAAGGTCGCCTTCGATTCAATTCGAGAGCGAACTAGTATCATCGATTCGCTTTGGTCAAGCGCTGACGTCCCTCGTCCTGGTCGTATCGTAAATTTGGATCTGGCTATAGGCGTGCATAGAATTCGCGGACAAATGCGTCTTAACGCGAATCAGGATACCAACTACATAGTGGCTTCAGGCAAACTAAATGGGAAAGCCCGAATCGAAACCTGGGTTCGCCATTTGCTCGCCAATTCCATAAATAGGCTAGAAACGCGCGTCTATTCTCTCAACGAAGACCAAGCCTCGATCGCCTATTCTCCATTAGAAGATCCTAAGCCAATCCTCCACGACCTCCTGAAGATATTTCAAGCCAGCCAATCTCAGCCCCTCCCTTTTCAAACGGAACTAAGCTGGGACGCTTTTCAAAAGACGAGCAAAACTCAATCACTATTTGATGAGAAAACGTTCATAGACACCTTCTGTGTCCTTAGCCAATCGCTCTTTGAACAGGCAGAGGACTCGGAGCTTCCCTATTCGGGCAAGAAATGGAGTCAGTACGATCACGCCTGCTTTGGTCCGTCTCCCTTATTCAATTCAGATTACGGCCGCCTAGCCATCCAAATATGGCAGCCCTACGTGGAGAGCCTTCGCGACCTATGATAGCCCCAAGCAAAGGAGTTACGCTGATCGAGGCGAGCGCAGGTACGGGCAAGACCTACACGCTTTGCAGAATCATACTTCGCCTTATCATCTCAGAGGGCATACCCATTGATAGGATACTTGCCATAACCTTCACTCAGGCAGCCACCGAAGAACTGATTAGCCGAATCCGCGAATTGCTCAAGGAATCCCTAGAGCAGATTGAAAACCGGCATATCAGCGACGAATCCCTGCAAGCAATCCTCGAGGAGTCATCAGTAGACGTATCGGTCGCCCGCAAACGTCTAAGCCATAGCTTGCAGATTTTCGATGAAGCCACCATAGCTACTATTCACGGATTTTGCAAACGCTGCCTAGAGGCGCTCTCCTTAGAATCTGGGGCCCCATTCGATGCGAGTCTGGAGCCCATAGATGACGAACTGATTTCACAGCTCAATGACGAATTCATCCGTATCCATATCCTGGAACGATCCTATATACTCACTCTCGCCTACCATTCTTCTTCCCGCTACTCTAAGAAATTCAAAAACGTCGCCAAGGAGTCCGCTTCTCACCCCTACGCTCGAATCCAACCAGAACCAAAGAGTTTCGACTACGATCAGATCAACTCGACATTCATCGAAATCCAGCAATCCATCGAGTCGCTTCTCGACAGTGCAGACGAGCTCAAGCCTCGCCTCAAAGCCAATCTGAAGTTCGCTAAACGCCTCGGTGAACCGCGGGAAAGCAATCGGCTCGCCGCCCTGGCCCGCCGAGAACATCTTCTCGCTGAGGATCTAGCTCTTCTCGAAGACCTCAACCTCACATCATGGAAAGCCGCTCTCAAAGTGGGTCATCAAAATCTAGACCCTCCCGATGCCTGCAGGCAGATAGATCGCTTCTTGGCTCGAATCGAAGACGCTTTTGACGGATTGGTCTGGAAGTACCGCGAATGGCTTTTTCGTATGCTTAGCCGGGAGAAGGAACGCCGGAACATTGTGTCGTTCAACGATTTGATTCATTTACTGCACAAAACGCTAAGTTCCGACAGCGACCTGGCCATCGCCAGTGTGATTAGCGGACAGTACGATGCCGCTCTAGTCGATGAATTTCAGGACACTGATCCCATACAATACGAAATCATCCAAAAACTATTTGGAGACGGATCGAAATTCCTCTTTTACATAGGCGATCCCAAACAAGCGATCTACCGATTCCGGGGGGCTGACATATTTGCCTATTTCAAGGCCACTGAACAAAGCGACGATCGTCGCATTCAGCTAACCAAAAACTATCGTTCAACGCCCAAGCTTATTTCCGCCGTCAATGCGATTTTCTCAAAGTCGGTCGACGGTTTTGGCATTGATCGTATCCAATTTTTCCCATCCGATTCCGCAAAGACCGCTCAATCAGACCGTGGGCTCCAGTTTCGGGCAATCGAATTCGAACAGACAAACCCGAAAACTAAAGCCGACCTGGTTGCCCATCTATCTCGGCTAACTGCCGCCCAATTAGTCGAGCGACTAAATAGCGAACCCGAATTGGATCTAGGAAAAATCGCTTTCCTAGTTTCCAGAAACCGAGAGGCAGACACCCTCCACAAAGAACTCGGGTTGAAAGGCATCGATGCCGTAATCCGTTCAGACAAGAGCGTTTTCCACACGGATTCGGTGGATACGATGCTTCAGCTCCTCGAAGCCATCTCCCACCCGTCCCGGCAATACACGGCAAAAGCCCTTCTCCTCACACCCATTTGCGGACTATCTTGGGCGGATTTGCTAGGCGATGAGAAGGCAGCGGGAACTTTGGAGATCCTCGATTTCATCCATGATTGGTCTCGTAACTGGTATTCAGCAGATTTCGACACGCAATTCCAGCGTTTCCTAGCTCTAAACGGAGCGGAAAATCGCCTTTTGGAAAGCCCCGATGGCGAACGGCTCTACACGGACCTTTGCCAATTGAGTGAACTACTGCAAAGCGAGGCGATCTCTAGACTAGCCTCGCCCTCTCACTTGTCCAATTGGCTTGTGGCAATGAGAGAGGAGAATGTTTCCAATCGCGAGGACTGGCAATCACGATTGCGGTCCGACGAGGGCAAGCCGCAGATCATCACGATTCACAAGAGCAAGGGACTGCAATTCCCTATCGTAATTTGCCCTTTCTTAAGCGGTCTCAAAACAATACCGTCCAAGGATCTAGCTCTTTATCATGATAGCGACAGCGCGGATTCATTGATTATCGACCTCAATCCCAAGGACCAATCTCCCGCCTTTATTAAATCCGAGAACGAGGAATACGCTGAGCACCTGAGGCTTATATATGTTGCTCTAACCAGGGCTGCCGAAGAGTGCCTCGTTTATCTGTATCCTGAAGACCAATTAAGAGGCAAGGATCCTTCCTCTATTAGCCGGCTTCTTGTAGGCACTGAAAATGCGAAAGCCGCGCTTAAAAAAAAGCAGCTGGGACTAGCCATCGCATCAACACTTGAATCCCTCCAACCAGAAACTATCGATTTTGAAGCCCTTCAATTCTCGTCTATAGACTTCGAAACCCAGGCTAAGCTTCGAAAAGACGGAGTAGTTATCGATCCAAAGCCTTTGACTATCCCTACCAACACGGGCCCCGAGGAGGAACGCATCCTTAGTTTTTCCACAATCACCCGGATCGCGAGCTCCTATACAAGCGAAGCGGTCGAGGTCGAATTCGACGAGCCCGAAATCGAGGAAGATACTGTTCTAGAGACGGAGCCAGGTGCAGAAGAAACCTCCCTGGGAACAAGTATTTTTTCCCTGCGTAAAGGAGCCCTAACCGGAAACTTGATACATGCAGTTTTGGAATCAATCGATTTTCAGGACCCTAGAAGCATAAGGAAAACGACCGAGGAGGTTTTCCGCAAACTTCAATTCGGGAATGAGAAATACTTGCCGACCGTAACCGATCACATCGAATCCCTTCTCGCTATCCCGCTCCGGGAAAAATTTTCGCTCAACCAGATATCCTCTCAAAACCGAATTGCCGAGCTCGAATTTGCCTTCCCAACCAGCAGCCACCCACTGCCGGGCATTGTTCAAGCCTTTAGAGACTTCCCATCTGTCACTATGGGTCGAAAATGGATCGAGTCCTTAAACTCGGGACAGGCTAATCTACGAGCTTCATACCTGCGGGGTTTCATCGATCTTGTCGTCCATTTCCAAGGACAATTCTACATTATCGACTGGAAATCGAATCACTTGGGAAATCGCATTGGAGATTATTCTGAGACCGCTCTCGCGAAAGAGATGGAAGACTCTGACTATTTTCTTCAATATTCCCTTTATGCTGTCGCCCTTAAACGACACTTAAAGAGTCGCTATCCCACCGAGGACTACTACCCGTATTTTGGCGGAGCGTTCTATATATTTGTCAGGGGGATCAATCCGCAGGGACAAGAAGGCATATTCTTCGATCGCCCCAGCCGAAATCTTTTGGATGCCCTCGACGCGGCCCTCGGAAAGCCATGAATGCAATCAATCTAGATCAACTCGAACGGGCGTTTCGCTACGAGCCTTTCGACGCATCCGATCGAGCCTTCTCCAATCTCTTGAAGCGCTCCTACGCCGAAGAGAACCCCTTCGTTTTGACCGCCGCCTCGTTGTGCCTGGTTGCCACTCGGGAAGGCCATTCATTTTTCGATCTAGCGAATCCAGCATTACCCCAGCTCGTAAGCGATGTTTTGCAAAACGCTTGGCCCACCATCTCCGAATGGGGCCAGATCGCAGCCGACAGTCGTTCCATTGGAATTCCAGGAGAAGACACGCCTCTGGTTCTGGCCGACAAATCTGCGCTCTATCTGCATCGCTACTTCACCTACGAAAGCGAACTAGCTAGATCCGTTGCCACTAAAGCGCGTCAATCAGCGTCTACCAGCAGCGTGCATAAAGGCGCCTCTCCTATTCAAACGAACAAACAGACCGAGGCTGTGCAGAAAGCCCTTGCAAACCGGCTTTATCTGATTTCCGGCGGTCCTGGAACAGGAAAGACAACCACGATCCTAGCGTATCTGGTCAAATGTATTCAAGCAACGGATTCTCCTAATTCTTTGAGGATCGTTGTAGCTGCGCCTACCGGTAAGGCTGCTACCAGAGCTTCGAGCTCGATCAAGGATGGGTTGGCCCGCTTCAACCTGGAAAAACCGGTCGAAAAAGCCATTCTCGAGATTCCCTGCCAAACGATTCATCGGCTATTGGAGGCCATCCCTGGAAAGAGCAGCTTTCGCCGGAATCAGAATCGGCCGTTAGAATGCGATATTCTTGTAGTCGACGAATCCTCAATGATCGATTTGCCACTAATGCGAAAGCTCATGGATGCCGTTCCTAGCGATTGTTCCATCGTTCTTCTTGGCGATGACAATCAGCTATCGTCCGTGGATGTTGGCTCCGTTTTTAGCGACCTGGTTAGATCCACAAATGACCAGAAAAGTCCCTTGTATGGAAAGTCGACCCATCTCGTGGAAACCTATCGTTTCACAGCCAATAGTTCCATATATCGGCTCTGCCAGGCTTGTCACGATGGAGACCCAGAGGCTTTCCACACGATCATCGGGGAGACAAAAGATGACCTTCACTTTCAAAGCATCAAGAAGACAGCAAACCCGAATTTGGCCCCAATTATCGCCCTGACGGAAGAGAATTTCGAATTCCGTATGAATTCGACGGATCTCGAGTCAGCCTACGCTCAACTATCCCAATTCATCATTCTTGCTCCACTTAACCTTGGTCCCTATGGAGCAAATGCCATCAACCGATTAGCAGACGAGAGGATTCGCTTAAAGCGGGACCTTTCAACTGATGACTTTTACTCCGGGCAACCCATTCTGTTATTGGAAAACAACTACGAATTAGGCCTCTTCAATGGTGACATGGGAATAGTCTGGCCCGATGAATCGGGCCATCTATTCGCTTGGTTCAACGACTCGGAAGGTACATTTAAAAAGGTAAGAACGACTTGGCTTCCCCGACACTCGACAGCCCATTGCTTAACGATACACAAGAGCCAAGGCTCCGAATTCGCGCATGTGGCCGGCGTGTTCTCGCCTGAGGACAGCGAGTTTTTAACCCGCGAGTTGCTTTATACCTGCATCAGCCGCGCGAAAAACAGAATTACCCTTTTCGGAAATACGGATGTTCTCTGCTCAGCGGTCACTCGGAGCGTGAATCGAGCAACCCGTTTGGAAGCCCAGATCAGGCAGGCAAGCAGCTGAGACGCCTAAGATAGCGGGCGATCTCCGAGCGCCTACTTTGAGTGGGATAAGATTCTAGCCTAGTTTTACCAAGTAGGTGGTATAACAGCTTAGAGGGCAACGGCTGACCTATTGTGGCAGCTTTTGCGCGAAGGCAGGATACCTGCCCTGCATGTCAAATGGGCGCTCGGAGATCGCCCGCTTCCCTATGGACCTTTGAGGTAAACCAATAGCCTGGGGAGCCCCGGCCGGTCTTATCTAACTACAATATTGCTTCGGATGGGCGGCGCCTCGAATATTCAAATTCTAACGACGCTCGCGACCAATCAATCCACACGCTTGGTTACTTCTAGCAGATGGTAGCCAAACTGAGTCTTCACAGGGCCTTGGACTTCTCCTACTGGAGCGGAAAATACTACCTCGTCGAACTCCTTTACCATCATTCCGGGGCCGAATTCGCCTAGGTCGCCGCCACTACTGCCTGAGGGGCATTGCGAATGCTCCCTAGCAAGATCGGCGAACTCAACGCCTCCTTCTATTTTCGATTTAAGTGCTTCGCACTCGGTTTCCGTAGGCACAAGAATGTGTCGAGCTGTTGCTTTGGGCATAGTGTATCCGTTATTTTCAGGTTCAATCCACCCTTCGCCAGGATATTCGAGTCGTAAAGAATAAAAGGCCTAAAAGGGCAACGCATTAGATAGAACAGGAGATCTCACGCCTTCGCGCTGCTATGGCGGCGCATGCCAAGCGGCGGCTTGAGGAGAAGCAACCCTACCGTGTCATGCAGCATCGCTCATGGTAGGGCTGCCTTCTTGCCAGTCGTAGCCTTGGCGCAGACAGACCCCCAGGCAACCGCGCGCCATCTGCCTACGGAGATGTTCCACTGCTTTCTGAGTCGCAACTCGTCCTGACCAACCCAAAATAATCCTTCTACAAGCGAATACCCCAAACAGCTTGATTACGCAGGCGGAATTCCGCTAAGAATCAACCACACCCAAGCAACCAATGAATACTCGCAGACGATTCCTCTCCCTCTCAACCTTTGGCGCCGTATCCGGTTTCGGAACCCTGAAAGCATTCGGACAAACTAAACGCGTTGATGGACCCATCGTATTGTCGACCTGGAATTCTGGAATCCCCGCTAACGATCGAGCCATTCAAGTGCTGAATAGCGGAGGAAGCGTCCTCGATTGTGTCGAGAAAGGCGTTAACATTATTGAAAGCGATCCCAACAATCGGACCGTTGGCATCGGCGGATTTCCCGATGAGGAAGGGCATGTAACGCTTGACGCCTGCATCATGGATGAACGACAACGATGCGGATCTGTGGCTTTTTTGCAGCATATCGAGAATCCCGTATCCGTTGCCCGTAAGGTTATGGAGGATACAAAGCATGTTATGCTAGTTGGCCAGGGAGCCTTGAACTTCGCCTTGCGAAGCGGATTCGAGAAAAAGGTCTTGCTCACCGAGGAGACCTTGACCGCATGGAAAAAAAGCAAATCGGAAGCAAAGGCTAGCGAACCCGAAATCAACGTCGAGAATCACGATACGATCGGTTTAGTCGCCCGCGACAAGGACGGCAACCTCGCTGGCGCCTGCACAACGAGCGGCGTCGCTATGAAGCTCCATGGACGCGTGGGCGACTCCCCCATCATCGGGGCTGGACTCTATGTCGACAACGATGTTGGAGCGGCTGCCGCCACAGGCTGGGGAGAAGCTGTCTTGGAAAACGCGGGCAGCGCCATGGTAGTGGAATTGATGCGACACGGGAGAACGCCACAACAAGCTTGCGAAGAAATCGTCAACCGGATCGCCAAGAAATTCGAGAATTGGAGAAACATACAAGTCGGTTTCATCGCCTTGAACAAAGCCGGCCACATTGGAGCTTTCGCCATTCAATCTGGATTCAGCTATGCCCACCACTCCGGTGGAAAGAATCAGCTCATCAAATCAACAAGCCTCTTGAACAACGCCTAGTCCTTCACCCAAAACCATCTTGGCCAGAGCAGCTTAACGCTGCGATAAAGCTTTCTCTAAACATCATTGCAGCCTAGAGCCGCTCCTATTTTCCATAGAGATGACGGCAGGGTCGATTAACCCTAATCAAACGTCTACAGAGACTAGAAGTAGCGGGCGGTCTCCGAGCTCCCGTTTTTTTAAAAATTTTGATGAACGTTCGGCTTGCGTCACCGAATCAGCGCAAAGCCGTGCGATCGGCCGTTTCCAGAAGCGCCGATAATTCGACCACCTCGAATCGGCATTTAAATACTCTAATTGCCCTTAGCTTCCCAACGCTTCATTAGAGCAATATTGTTCCTCAAAACTACGGTCTGCGCTCCGGGTTTCGTGCCTACATAGACCGCCATATCGCTGTCGTACATGGCCTCGGACTCGGGGCCCTTGTCGCCCGTCTTCTCGATCCAAGTATCTAGCATGCTGCGCATAGACAATAACTGCTCTGCAAAGGCCGGGTCCCCGGCAAGATTTCGAATCTCATGGGGATCGTTTCTCAAATCATAGAGTTCCTCTTCAGGACGCTTTGGCTGGAAAATGCGGGCCTGGACGTCAGTTAACTCGTTCGCTTCAAACATAGCCCTCATGGTCATGATGATGCTCTTTTGATCCTTGTAACGATTGGGCTGCATATGCGGCCGGTTGGGCAGGAAATTCCGAATGTATTTAAAATTCTCAGTACGTACGCAGCGCATGTATTCGACGGTTTCGTCACAACGATCGCGGGCGGAAAAGATGGCGGTTCTAGGCTGGTATGAATCGCTCAGGATATCTTGAGCCTGCATGTAGCCAGGAACATCGATACCCGCCAAGCCAAGCGACAATGCGGCTATATCGATATGCTCGACCAAATCGTCGCGAACTTGCCCCTTCTCGATCCCGGGGCCCGCGATGATCAAAGGGACATGAATCCCTTCCTCATACAAAAACTGCTTTCCACGGGCATGGCTGATCCCATGGTCTGTCATAAAAAGGACTACCGTATTCTCCAGATCCCCTTCCGCCCGTAGCCGAGCAACTATATCTCCCACGAACTTATCGGTCAACTTGACGCTATCCAAGTAGGCGGCCCAATCCTCGCGAATAACGGGGTGGTCCGGATAGTAGGGAGGCAGCGTCACCTTCGCCGGGTCCGTATTTTCCCCAAAGAGCTCCTTCATCCGCTGAGCAAACTGGCGGCTTTGCTCAATAGTGCCTCCCCGGTGCTTGCCGCCCGGCAAATGGATTTGCGCAAAGAACGGTTGACCGTCCTTCCGTTTGCTCCAATCAGCGCCATTATACATTCCCCGATTCCACTCGAAGTTGTAATCCGTCTTTCCCATCGAATCCCGGCCCTTGTTAGGCCACCCGGTAATTGACGTGTAGTATCCAGCTTCCTGAAACAATTCCGGAATGGGCCTTACCGGATCCGGCAAATGGATTTTCAATTCGCCACGCCCACTTCGGTGATGATGAGAGCCAATCGTCGTCTGGTACATTCCCGTGATGAATGCCGATCGGTTTGTCGAGCATACGGGAGCGGTCACGAAGGTCTTTGAAAAACGAAGACCCGACTCTGCCATCGCGTCTAAGTGAGGCGTCGCAATCGTCTCTTCCCCGTAGCAGGAAAGATTGGCAGACATATCGTCGATTATAATCCAAACAATATTGGGTCGTTCGGCTGCAGAGCCTGCCAAAGCGAACAGCCAGCCCAATAGGGACAAGGAAAGTATTCTAAAAAAGGGCATAGTTTACTCGGTTTGGGTTTCCTAGTGAATCGTATCCGAAAACCGAAACCCAAAAGGAATCCGCGACTCTAGCAAGCCGATTCGTCACAATCGTAGATCGGGATTTTCACCCACCAAAAAAAGAACCTGACGCTTTCCAGTGCGCGGCCCTTCGCATTCCGCTAATGCTAATCACTCCGGCGCGACAAGAGCTTCGGAACAGGTACCGAAACCCGTCGATCTGTCAGATTAGACTGAACAATACCGTTCTTCGACGAGTTATCGATTGCCGTTTGCCCCGACAGGAAGATACGGATGGACTCAATTCCATGGGTCGTCGCCAAATATTCTTTGACTCGATTTGCTAGCTCCTGCGCCGAGCGCGACAACGTTTCAGCCACGTTCCCTTGCAAAACGTTCTTCATGATGATGAGAGCGATAAAAAACCCGAATAGGACGTACAACAGATAGGCCCCTCCCAGAGCTATCTGGATCTTCATCCACAAAGGCTTTTTCGTTGGTCGACGCGTTCATATTTCTTCTGGCGTTCAATATGAATTGACGAGTCAAGTCACGTTATCTGTTGCCTCCAGCAACCTTTTTTACGAGCAACGAGCCCGTGAAATTCAAAGCTGTAATTTGGGATATGGATGGACTCTTGCTGGATTCAGAGAGGATCTCTCACAATTCCTGGCTCACCGCCTGCGCCTCCCTAGACGTGGAGATTCAAGAGGACGTGTTTCGAGGCATCATCGGCCTGAACCGACGAACCAGCCGGAAGATGCTGGAAGAACAAATTGGTTCGATCGTCGATCTAGAACGCTTGATTTACACTGCTAATGAGATCTATCAGGAGCGTATATCCCAAGGCGTCCCTCTAAAAAAGGGAGCCCGGGAATGCATCGTATGGCTCCACCAGAACGACGTCCTGCAAAGCGTAGCCACCTCGACGCAGCAGGCCCTGGCGAAAAAGAAACTTGGGCACCACGCCTTGGTAAAGCTCTTTCACTCCGTAGTGGGAGGCGATCAAGTGGAGCACGGCAAGCCGAATCCAGAGATTTTCATCACGGCAGCCCGTCGCATGGGGGTTGATCCTTCCGAATGCATCATTTTCGAGGACTCACGCCATGGCATCGCCGCCGCCAATGCCTCCGGCGGTCGGCCCATACTGGTTCCAGATTTAGCCATCCACGACGATGAAAGTGAATCCCACGCCTGGGAAATCTGGGATTCGCTCGAAAGGGGACCTGAAAAGTTCGAAGAATGGCTAAGGTGAAGATAATAAATTCGCGATCAAGGAGGCGCCGCTGGTAGAGCACGCAACCCCGCAACAAGGACTCCGCTGGCAATCCAATAAAACCGACTCTATGCCTTGATGCTTCTTTCCCGGCGACTACGATGAACAGCAACATGGAGTTTTCCTTCTCTACCGCAAATGAAATCCGCTTCGGCAATGGGATCGCTCAATCCATCGCGGATTTTCTACCCGATAGATACGAACGATGCCTTACTCTAACGGGTTCTTCTCCCGAACGGCACGACCCTATTTTGAAGAACCTAACCGCAAGCGGCAGGACGGTCGAATCCGCATCCGCAACGGAGGAGCCCACCGTCGATACGATAGACTCGCTCGTCCAGCAAGCCAAGCGATTCAGTCCGGATGTGGTAATCGGCATAGGCGGCGGCAGCGTTCTTGACGCTGGCAAGGCGATCGCGGCTCTAGTTGCCAATCCCGGCGACCTCATCGAATACTTGGAGGTCGTGGGCCAAGGAAAGCCGTTGGCGCATCCAGCAATCCCTTACATGGCCGTGCCCACGACCGCGGGAACCGGATCGGAAGTCACCCGCAACAGCGTTATTGGCGTACCTAATAAAAACGTCAAGGTCAGTCTTCGCAGCTCATCGATGCTCCCTCGCTGGGCCGTGGTCGATCCTGAGCTAACCTACTCCCTCCCCAAAACTGTCGCCGCTTACACGGGTATGGACGCGCTCATACAATGCCTCGAGGCCTATCTATCCCGCTTCGCTAACCCTTTGACCGACGGAATTGCTCTGGAAGGACTCAAACGAGCCGCCCAGTCGATTCGCAAGGCCTGCTCCGAAACGCCCGACCCCGAAGCCAAAGCCGACATGTGCGTCGCCTCTCTTTGCAGCGGCATTGCCTTGGCCAACGCCAAACTCGGCGCCGTCCACGGTTTCGCTGGCCCCATCGGCGGCATGATCAACGCGCCTCACGGGGCCTTATGCTCCAGCCTTCTCTTGGCCGTCTTGCGGATGAACACTGAAATCGCCAGACGACGAGATCCCGATGGAATCGTATCCAGAAAGCTAGATCAGGTTGCTAAAGTTCTGACGGGCAATGCATCAGCCAATGCCCACTACGCAATCGCCTGGATCGATGCATTGATCAAAGATCTTCCGTTGCCAGCTCTCGGCGATCTCGGTTTTCAGCATTCGCATATTCCCGCTGCCGCGGAGATGTCGGCAAAGTCGAGCAGCATGAAAGGAAACCCCGTCGACCTCGATCCAGCGGATTTGCGAGAGATTTTGAAGGAATGCCTTTGAGATAATGGTCTGCGTATGCCCCTGCGATGGGCAACTGAAGGTAGGGAGGATCATCTCGATCCTCCAAAATTCTGGCGACGGAGAACCAAGCCTGCCCTCCCTACCAATGAATCAATCCCCCTGTCAGCGGTGCAATAGCCCTACCCTTTCGATAGGCTCATCTAATTGATTCCCGAATCGACGGATCTGGCTTGTTTGCTCCCGTGCAAAATGCCAAAGTTCGACCCGTTTTCGCAACCTCCAATAACCGATCCCATGCCAATTCTCAACCTGGCCTTCCTTACCATCTCGCTTTTCATTATCGCGGCCACAAACCTCGGAGCCCAAAGCAAACCCAATATCATCATTGTCATGGTCGACGACATGGGCTTCGCCGGCCCTAGCATATCTCCGTACTCCAATCTTTATTACGAAACGCCCGGCATGAATCGGTTGGCCCGAGAGGGCATGCGATTCACCGATTTCCACTCTTCCGGCAGCGTCTGCTCGCCCACGCGGGCAGGCCTCTTAACAGGACGCTACCAGCAGCGGGCCGGCATTGAAGCAGTCATACATCCTTACCCGGGACATCCAGAGCATCGCAAGGGACTGAGAAAGAGCGAAACCACCTTCGCTGAATTGTTTCAACAGAGCGGATACGCTACCGGAATCGTCGGCAAATGGCATATGGGGTATCCAGAGGGCGATTCCGAATTTCACCCGCAGAACCATGGTTTCGACTATTTTCGCGGCTACCACAGTGGCAACATCGACTATATCAACCACTGGGGAGACCACTACGAGCACGATTGGTGGCACGGACGCGTGGAAACAATTGAAGAAGGCTACACCACCCATTTAATCAATCGTTACGCTCTGGAGTTCATCGAGGAGAACCAGGATCGGCCCTTCTGCCTCTACGTCGCTCACGAGTCGCCTCATGATCCCGTCCAAGGCCCAGACGATCCGATCCAGCGCGGACCGGGAAGAAAAGAGAGGATGACACCTCAAGACGAGGCCATGAAGCAAATGATGCTGGAAATGGATAAAGGCGTCGAGCAAATCCGCAGCTGCATAGTCAGCCTCGGACTAGAAAAGAAGACGCTCATCCTCTTTTTCTCCGACAACGGTGACGCCCCTAGCACCAAAACCGGCAGCCCAAATCTAAGAGGGCACAAAGGTTCCTTGTATGAGGGCGGGCACCGCGTTCCTGCTATTGCCTGGTGGCCGGGTAAGATTCCAGCCAATACGGTATCCGACGCCCTAAGCATCTCCATTGATATCATGCCGACAATCCTATCCATCGCAGGTATCGAAAAACCGGATAGCCTCTCGCTTGATGGAATCGATCTGTCTCCCGCTTTTTTCGATTCATCTACGGTCTTGACCAACCGAACTTTATTCTGGGCAGCCATGGGGAACAACGGCCAACGATCCGAAGCCGTACGCAACGGACCCTGGAAACTGGTCGTTGGCCATCCCGGCGCCCCAGAGGGAACGCGCGAGAACGAAACTGCGGAACTCTACAACCTCGATCAGGACCTCGCCGAATCTACTGACCTAGCGGAGCAAATGCCTGATCGCGTCGATACCATGCTGGCAGCCTTGCATGCGTGGCTAGCGGATACGGAACGCGGCAGTACACCCCAGCCCGGAAGCTGGCTGGAGACGAACGCTACCGGCAAGGAGATGAACGACGCTTTCTTTCGCTTTCGCGACGAGAAACAGCGAATGTACGACACCCAGCTCGGGCAAAACTAGAGAGCATCCCACTGTGGCCGGATCTAGAGGGCAGCGAACGCTCCAATTTAGGCTGCAATCAACCGTGGGAGCGGGTTTATCCCGCGATACCTTTTTTAAAACCTATGGAAATCGCGGCGTAAAGCCGCCCCTACAAGATTTAAACAACGCTGCAACCTACTCTAGTTGTTTGGCCAAGTCTACTCCGATGATCTATCGCAGGTTGGTTGATCACTACATATTGATCTTATTCACCGCTTAAGCTAGCTTTATTCAACCCTTATCCAGTTCACGCAGGCTGGGGATGAAACATAGGTTTCCAGCTTGGCGTCCGTCAACGCGCCAGTCTCTGGATCCACTTTGTAGACCACCAAGTTATCGCCACCTCGATTGACAATCGCCATCCATCTTCCAGTCGGATCTATGGCGAAATTTCGAGGAGAACGGCCCTTGCTGGGAACGTGGCCCTTGGCTGTTAGTTTGCCGCCCTCGCCTACGGCAAAGATAGCAATGCTATCATGGCCCCGATTGGATACATACAAGTGTTGCTCGTCGGGCGAAAGCAATATCTGGGCGGTCGCGCTAGGCCCTTTAAACTCCACTGGTAGCGTAGAAACGGTATCTACAATTCTCATACTTCCATCATCCAAATCGATTGACAATCGATCCACCGTTGAGGCGATTTCATTATTCACGTAGGCAAATCTCCCCAACGAGTGGAAGGCCATGTGCCGCGGCCCGCTTCCTCCAGCCGACTTCAAACGGGAGACCATTTCCAATTTTCCCGAATTCGCATCGAACCGGTAATGAACAACGGCATCCTGCCCGAGATCCGGAACATAGACATACGGCTCGGATGGGTGCATGTATATCGAATGCGGGTGGGCCTCCAACTGTCTGGATTCGAGAACGCCGCTTCCTCCTACGTGCTTAGCATAACCTGTCTCCTCGCCTATGACTCCCATCGCATCGACACGATAAGCATGTACACCTCCACCAGCGTAGGAAATCGTGAATACTGTTCCGTATTCGCTTCGGTAATTCACATAGGCCAAGATCGGGCTTTTCTCCGCTGGCCGAGCGCTGATATCCGCTAAGCTGCCATCACCCTGAATTGCAAAGGATTTCAAGACTCCATTGTTTTCGCCGACGCCTTCCAATGTTCCCGTGCTAAACAAGCGAGCGTTTTCCCTATCGACCGATTGATACGTTGTCTGACTTAAAGGAGCGGCCAAGCGCAGCTCCGACAAATTAGGGCCCGCGGAAGAAAAATCCGCAACATAGATCCCTTCGCTCTCCGCATCCGTGTAAGTCCCGACATAAATACGATAGCGAAGCTCGGGCTCGCTAGAGTTCGAACATCCCGTGATGAATATTGAAAGCAGCAGAAGAGCCAATGTCGCCAAATGCGTCATACAGTAATGGTCTTCTAGCGAATGTTTTCTGTCAAGAATCGGGGCATCGTCAAACGCCGATTTTCCTTTCACCTGCTGAAATTCTGCGTTTACTCCTCGTTCAGGGTAATCGCCATCAAGGCCGAATCATAGACAATCTGGTAGCGGTCGATCTCCGAGCGACCATCCTCATGTGCGCGCCTAGATTTCGGGCGCTCGGAGATCGCCCGCTACCAGACATTGCTTGCGGAGGTCCACCCTAGTGAAATCATAAAATTGAGAAGAATAGTCGGAGTCAAAAACAGCTGGGATCGGTACGCCGAAACCAACCCCATGGGAGCGGTCCTCACAGGCAACCAATGGGAGGAGGATGCATTTTACGATACGGGGCGCATCGAGATCCAGGGAATTGTTGATAGAGTCGACGAACTAGTCCCGGATCTTCCGCGTAAGGCCGCCCTGGACTTCGGATGCGGCATCGGCCGCTTGGCTTTCAATTTGGCATCGCATTTCGATTCGGTCACTGGAGTCGATATTTCTGAAAAGATGCTTGAGATCGCCCGATCCAGCCGCCGTATGCCAGCGAATGTCGAACTGAGGCTTAACACGCGGATCGACCTCTCTTTATTACCGGACAATCGATTCGATCTAGTGCTTAGCTATATCGTTCTGCAGCACATGCCTCGGCGTTATATGAAGGCCTATTTGTCAGAGTTTATTAGAGTCGCCAAGCCGAGGGGCATCATTGTTTTTCAAATACCGACGCGAACAATGGCCCCTTTTAAATCCTGGACCGAGAAGCCTTTGCGGTCGGACTCTCCATCGCTGGGGAGACTCTGCTACCGATCCTCAATAAGATTCCTGAGATGGATACCAAGAAAGCTCAAACATGCATTAATGACGAGCGAACTTTGGCACTATATTCGCTACCTAAAGCTAAGGATCAGCGGCCAACCGCACATGGAAATGAACCCTTGGGATAAGACGTCTTTAGAAGCGTTTATCGAGAAGCATGGAGCTGAAGTGATTCAATGCTTGAAAGACTTCGAGGTTCACGACGGCCTTGAGAGCTATCGCTATTTCGTTATAAAGCCTGGTGACTGAGATTTGGCCAGCCTAGGCAAAAAGCTGTCTAATCGGCTTCCCGCCATCGGTTATGGGAACAGGCCGATCGCCATCGTAGAGCTCCTTCTGAGGGTTGATTCCTAAAGTCGCGAAAATCGTTGCAAACAAATCCGGAACCGAGACCGGTGTATGCAGTATTTCCTTCCCAAGCTCATCCGTTTCACCTACAATTCCCTTGTGATTCAAGCCGCCTCCAGCTAGGACTATGCTAAAGGTCGTCGACTGGTGGCCCCGACCTCCTTCCTTATCGAATCCCGGGGGACGACCAAATTCAGTGCCAATCACGATCAGAGTTCTGTCCAACAGATTGTGAGCCTCTAAGTCCAAAGTCAGGGAGGCAAAGGCGTTGTCCAACTCCTTAATCAGCCCATGCTGATTCAACTGGCCCTTCTTGTGCGTGTCCCAACCCGTGCCATTGATGAAATTCAAATTGTGGGACACCTCTACAAATCGGACGCCCGATTGAACGAGCCGGCGAGCCAGCAAACAGCGCTGACCGAACTCGCCGCCATAAGACTCCCTCAGTCCAGGCTTCTCCTTATCCAAATTGAATGTATCCATGAAAGAGGATCCGGCCAAGCGAAGACTGGTTTCGATCCCTGTATCATAGTCCCGGACCGCCGCATCCGTATTCCCACGTCCCGCGTAGTTCTTTCTCAACGTCTTCAACAACTCTTGCCTGCGGCCGACCCGCTCCCCATCCACATCCGGGGGCGGAATCAATCCCCTTGGACCCGCTTCCGTGTCGGTGAGATAGAGGTAGCTGTCTTTCGCCCCCAAGAAACCCGGCCCTCGAGTCAGGTTTGGGTAACCGATTAGCACGTAAGGCGGAACTCCTTCGGCTGCGGCCCCCTTTTCATGAGCGATGATCGATCCGATCGACGGATAGATAACCGTTCCACTCGTTGGCCGCCCCGTATGCATGCGATTGACAGCGGCAGCGTGTTCGTCGATTGTATCGTGGTACACCGTACGGATAGCCGAAATCCGGTCCATAATCTGGGCAGACCGCGGCAGATGTTCGCAAACCTGAACGCCCTTTACCGCGGTGGGGATCGGATCGTAGTAAGAGCCTGGAACATTTTTGACCGCGTCGCCCCGCCTCTTGGGATCCCAAGTATCGACGTGACTGCAACCGCCACCCAGCCAAAGCATGATGCAACGATCCGCTTTCCCTAAAGCCTGGCTCTTTATTGGGGACGACAATGCTGAGGGGGCACTGACCAGCATGCCTGCCGTTCCCGCTCCGAGAGTGCCCAAAAAACGGCGTCTATCTATCGTATTCATATTCAAGGCACAAAAATCATTTCCGGGGAATTCACCAGAGCCCAAAGACCATCTTCGAACCTGCTTCGCCAAGTGTCGCTCAGATATCGCGTCGGCGTTTCCCCCGCCTGGATCTCCCGAGCGATTTCCTCCTTGATCTCGTTAGCTTCCGATCGAAGGTGGTTCGTCCAGGTGACATAGGGGTATCGCTTTCTCGCCGGAGCCGGCCTGCGCTCGCTTTCCGCGATGACCCGGCTACTGAAGCCCTGCTCAAGCAACCCCCGATAGGCCAACTTTTCGGAATCATCAGGCTGTCGACCCAAGGTTCGAGCAAACACTTCCTCAATCAGGCTATCTACATCCTCGGATTCCATGGCCACCTGCGTTAATGGATGGTCATCCGTCAAGCGGGTTAGACGCTGGCTCATGATCCCGTTGAACAAGGTAGCCGGTTGCAGCACATTCGGCTCGTGGTCGCGCTCGTAGATGGGATTTTGTCGCGAACCTTTCCAACCGAAAGCTTCAAGGGCGTCCACATAGACTTGAGCATGCGGCAATGTCAAACTGGGGCGATCGCGCTCATTGGAGAGCGATGTGAATTCCCAAGCGCGTCGCGGTCGGCCCAAATTTATAAACTGCCGTATGGGGCGCCTGCCATCCTGATCCATGTTCAGCTCTTCACTCCTGATTTCGCTGCTGGTCGCCAAATGCAGGGAGTCGACAATTTGCTCGGCTGTCATGCGCCTGCGCTTATGCCCCGCGAATAAATCGGCTGCTTCTGGATCGGCCCCGTCCAAGATACCGCGCTGATACGTTTGGGAAGTGAGGATCAAGCGGCTCAAGTATTTTAAGTCATAGCCATTGGCCACAAGCTCCTCAGCGAGGTAGCTGAGCAAATCCGGATGCGATACGTTCGCATTCTCCCAATCGATTTCCGGCTCGACTAAGCCCTTGCCGAAGTAGCGTTTCCATACCCAATTAGCGATCGTCTTGGCGAAGCGCTTGTTGGAAGGGGCCGTCATTCGCTCAGCCAGGACCATCCGAGGATCGTCAGCTCCGCGGGACAAGCTCGTCGGCAAAGGTGGTCCGCTAAGATCCTCAAAGGGCCAAACCGGCTCCACCAACTCTCCGGGTTTCAAGATCACTTCTACCAGCCCTTTGTGAGCTTGTATATCGCTCAGGGAAGCCACACTGCTAGCGGGGATCTCAATCGACGCCCGGTCCAACATGGCCGCGAGATTGAACAAGTCTCGCTGCGTCACGGACTGATAGGGAGCGTCATGGCAACGGGCGCACTTCATTTCGATGCCCATAAAGGCCCCGCTTAGAATGTGGGCCTTGGCAGCCATGGGTGAATCATTCTGCGTCGCGATCCCGAATCCGCCGGGCCCAACATATTGGTCGCCGCCCATGCGAACCAGATCGGTGACAAATTGATCCATCGGCTTATTGTCCAAGAAAGACTCGTGTATCCACCAACGAAATGCGCCGGTATTGTTCAGGTTGGGCTTCACGATATTCGGGTTCTCCGCGAGCAGGTCCTGCCAAAATGGAACCCAATGGTCGGCCCAGCGCGGATCATCCAGCAATCGCTCAATAGCCTCGGTACGCCGATTCGCGGAGCCGCTCGATTCATAGGCCCTGATTTCCCCTAAGCTGGGAATCACTCCCACCGTATCCAAGGTAACGCGACGCAAGAACGCCATATCCCCGATTACAGGTTCAGGCTTCAGCCCTACGCGCCCGAGCTCTTCGACACTAGGATGCTGTTCAGAAGAAATCGCCGAGGCATCCCATTCATCCCAGACCGCCCCTTGTTCGATCCAACGGGTAAGCAAACCGATCTCCGTTTCATTAAGCTTTTGCCCTTTCGGCGGCATATCCTCGAATTCGATCATCTCTATGAGCAGGCTTTCCTCCGGGCTGCCAGCCACGATCGCCGGCTCATTCGATTCACCGCCCTGGAATGCCGCAAGCTGGCTATCCAATCGCAACTCCCCCTTTTCTTGATCCCCGTGGCATTTCAGGCAATGCGTTTCCAAAATGGGCTTGATCTCGCTACGGAACAGAATTCGACCTTCCGCCCGTGCCAAACTTTCCTCCTTTTCCCTAGCATCCCTTTCCAGGGCCTCTAATTCGATGCGGCGTCCAATAAATGCGTCAATCGGATTACCGGTCCGTAAGTAATCGCCCACTACAGGTGGATTAGTCCGATCACTACTTTCGATCCAAGACTTCGCATAATCGTGCCGCGTGTCCCAATAACGCTCCTCGTTGGCCGAGCTCCTTGCTCTCTCCTGGGCGTCCAATCGCTTGTAGTGGCTCTCTTCCCTAACAGCGAAGTCCGCCCATCCTCTATCCGTGAACAAGTCGCCTCTCCGAGATCCCAGCAACCTGAAATCCTGCTCGCCCGGTCCCGCTATGGCCACGGCAAACACGCCTAGATCCGGTCGACGTCCATTTCTTCCCACTACCGTCTCCACTGTGAACGTGTGCGGCTGGCCGTCAGACTCAATCGCCACTAGTTTTTCCGTATTCCCCGGTGAAAACTCTTTGATGGACGGCGCGACCAATTCAGGTAGCGGCTGAACGGGATTGTGTCCATCGGACGGAAACTGCTCGACGACAATCGTGGCAATGGGCTCGCCGTCCATTAGCAAAACAGCATCTTCGCGAGTCCTGATCACCATACGATGAGGACCTTTGGGGTGCGTCAGCGTCGCGCTGGCCCTGAGAACGATGGGTCCCTTCGGCAAGAGACGAGCTCCCGTATAGTCGTATTTATAGGGTAGCCGCTGGAAAGCAAATGCGTTGGCATGATAAACTCGATAGGGCTTCTCCCCTTCCGCAACAGGCCTAACTCCCTCAAAGCCCCCGTAGGGTGTCGTGTCATTTCCTGAGAATCCATTGGATTGATCCGAGTACGTCTCGCCCTTCTCTGGCTTCGTATAAGCCATATTTTCGTAAAGCTCGACTCTTACTTGCGGTTCCGCAAATCCAGTGAAAATTGCGGATAACGCCACTGGAAGACTGGCAGAAAATAAACGGAAAATCATGGGGCTATTTAGGTCTCGATCGCGGGGAGTTCGTGCAATTCACGATTGGGGCGCTATTCTAAAAAGACACTCTTACAGCAAAGTGGCGATTTTACAAGCTTGCATATAAGAAGGGAAATCCACCGACGCCTGTTTAACGGGGATCACGCCCAGAAGCGAGAAAGGTTGCCCAAAGGCCTTCTCTCTCCATACTTGGCGAGTAGACCGGCGGTGAAACTTTAACCGCCAAACAAGATTTGTTCTTAACCAACCGCACGCGCCAAACCGAATCGATACCCGCCATGCCACATAACGAATCCAACCCAGCTGAAGCCAATTGCCCCTTATCGCGACGGGCATTTATCAAATCCTCCGCCGCCGCGACCACGGGCGCCGCCTTTCTTCCTCTCGGAGCAGCGGCGGAATCGCTCGGGAAAACGAAATCCGATGCCCCCAACTCGGAAACTCTGGTTAAAACGCTTTATAACAGCCTTAGCGCCGAGCAGCGCCAAAACGTCTGCTTCGACTTTGACCACCGCCTCCGACAGGAAATCGACAACAATTGGTTCATTGTCAGAAAGCACCGTATCGGCAATTCGTATACGAAGGACCAGCAAGCGATGATCCGCGAAGTCTTCATGAAGATGCACAGCGAGGAATACGCCGAGGAGGTCATGAAGCAAGTCGTCGATGACGGTGGCCGAGGCGGCTTCGAGGAATGCTCGGTCGCCCTATTCGGCAAGCCCAACACCGGCAAATTCCAATTCGTCCTTACCGGACGCCATACAACACGCCGCTGCGATGGCGATACGGATGACGGGACCGCCTTCGGCGGGCCTATCTTTTACGGGCATGCCGCGGAATCCTTCTACGAGAAACCCCATCATCCGGGAAATGCGTATTGGTTTCAGGCCAAGCGAGCCAACGCCGTCTTCGACATGATGGACGGCAAGCAAAAGCGATTGGCCTTACTCGGCGATTCCCGGGGCGAAAATGGCCGGGAGACCGTTCAGTTGACCGGTAAAACAAGAGGCCTTCCGGGAATTCCCATGTCGGAATTGTCCAGCGACCAAAAGGACGAAGTCCGCAATGTTCTCAATGACTTGCTGCTACCCTTCCGGGAAGCGGATCGAGAAGAGTCGCTCAAACTAATCGAGAAAAGCGGCTTCGACCATTTGCATTTATCCTTCTACAAAAACGAAGACGTCGGCAACGATGGTGTCTGGGACGTATTCCAAATCGAGGGCCCTCACATGATCTGGTACTTCCGCGGCGATCCCCACGTTCACTCCTGGGTCCACATCAAGGATTCGGTGTAGCGGTTTCTACATAGCATAGGCAATACCATAGAAGTTGCTAACAACTAAGTAATAGGCCACCATGCAGCCGAAGCATTGCATAATAAACTCAATTTACGCGTTGCTCGCTTTCTCAACCGCAGCTTGCAAACAACCAGCGGAACAGCCAACGAATGCAACGCCGGGCGAAGCGTATTCCGTCAGCCAGCCCGAGGATGATGCTGAGGAGGGCGTAAACGGACAGGTAGTCTTTGCCAATGACGATCTTGATCTTGGACAGACTGCGGGATTCGAGTCTGCTGCAATGATTGGCCTGCGCTTCCAAAACATTCGCATTGCCCAGGGCAGCCAAATCAAGGGAGCGTTCTTGCAATTCACTGCGGATGACCGTGGCGCAAAAGATGAACCAACAGATCTGGCGATCCGAGCGGAGCTAGTCGGAGACGCCAATTCGTTCAATAACGAATTAAAGAATATCTCGTCTCGAGAACTTACTCACGCAACAGTAAATTGGTCACCAGATACTTGGTACAAAGGAGACGGAAGGGGCCCAAGGCAGCGATCTCCTGACTTGTCAGCCGTAATTCAAGAGGTTGTTGACCAAGACGACTGGGCAGAAGGCAACGCTCTGGTTATAGTTATCACCGGAAAAGGCGAGCGCGATGCCATCTCATTCGATGGCGGTGGAAACGAAAACGGTCCCACCCTTTTTATCGAGACACGCTGAAAAACTGAATCGATACCCCTTCTGCGTTCTTCACCTATCGATCGATGCGATCGACCCTTCCGGCTCATCGGCAGCTTCAAAAAAGCCGATAAACATTTCATCCCAGGATTGCTGGCCGAAATACACGCGCTTGCTCGCATCCGGATTATTGGGATTGGCAAAGGAATTATCGAATGATCCTGTCACCACCAGCCAACTACCGGCAGGCACGGTCCGAGGCTCCTTAAGGTAGTAGCTCAACTGCCATTGGAAATCGTACCGCGGCACGTGTAGGAGCGTTTCCCGTTTGCCATTGGGAAGCAGAAGCTCATAGCGCATCCATTTTCCCCGGAAGTGCATGTGCGGAAATAGCCCGTATATAGTAGCTGGCTTCTTGAATGCGTAAGTCGCCATGTGCTGAGCATCATCGACTCCTGGGGGTATATCCAAATTCAAGTTGATCGCCTGGCGGGTTTCGGCGGTGCGGGCGGCTGGCTTGTCGGCCAGGTAAATGGCGACCTCGGTTTCATCCGTTTGCTCCGATCCATTGGTCGTGTAGTGCATTTCGATCGTCAGCTTTGCTTTGGCCGGCAGTCTCTTGGCCACGCCATCAGGATACTCCAGAGGACTGGCGCCCGGAGCCCAACCCACGAAAAATGCCCCCTTGCTATCCAAGCGAGGCCCGCCCGGCCACTTGGCATAGAGAATGACATGGTGGACGACTTTACGATTGCCCGGATTTACATCCATGGCTCGTATCCAAACATCATGGTCAAACGGGTTTTCGACGACCAAGTGGCGATAGGGCTCTATACCGGTAGCCTTGATTTTCTGGACGGACGGCAGCTTTAGAACGGCGTCTGGCTCGCCCAGCCGCCACTTGCCGGCTATCGGCAAAGGCTCCTTCAAGGGATCTTCGCCATCGCCACGAGGCGAGCCAGCCCTGATCCATTGGATAATCGTCTGCGTTTCTTCGCGAGTCAGCGATTGGGCGTCATGAAAATCGCCGTAGTCCGGATGCGGGTCCCAGGGGGGCATCCGTCGCGTCAAGAGGGCTTCCTCGATCATATCGGAATAGTTGGATACGCGCCGGTGCTCGTTCATGTTCCATGGACCAATTCCGCCTGACCGGTGGCAATCGACGCAATTCTCTCGCAGAATGGGGGCCACTTGAGTCGTATAGTCCGGGTGATCGGCATCACCGGGTACGCGGGCGAAAGAGATTCGGCAACCAGTTGCCCGCGTGCGCTGCAAAGCGACCGTCTCGCCCGCTAAAAATTGATCCAAGGCATCCGCCAGGTAATGCTGGCTCGCCTTGGGCTTTTCCGCTCCCTCGCTCATCTGATCGTCGATAGCGCCCCGGTAAATGGTTTCCCAGGCACTGGTCTCGATCGCCACTACTTCGGCCGTGCGCTTAACCCCATAAGCGAGGGCAACCGCTTGCTTGCGATCCCTTAGATAGATCAAGTTACGGAGACCGAGCTCCCGCATCTCCTCTACGATGTCCTGCCTATCCTCATTCGCATAGGAATTCACGATCCATACATCCACTCCTTTGGGTTGATAGCGTTCCGCCAACTGCTTCAGCTTGCCACTACTCTTACGGGCGATCGGGCAGCCAGTCCCGGTGAAGAAGAGCACGACCACCTTCCCCTTGGCCCGATAGAGCTCGTAGTTGCGGTCATGCATGTCGATCAAGTTGAAATTCGGCATTTCCCTTGCCGACAATCCACCGACAAAAATCAGACTCAAAAGGGTTAGGAAAGCTAGTTTGGCGTTCTTCATGGGAGGTTGGGCAAAGATTAGATCATTCCTACAAGAGGGCTGATCTTATGAAAGATGGGATCAGAAAAAAAATTATGCCTATCTGTGTTCCTGGGGCAAGCCCTGAGCCAGACCGGGTAATGGGCGATATCCTGCCTTTGCACACCTACGGCGGCGCGACCCGAGCGCCCACAAATAGTAGAATAGGCTTCTAGCCTGTTACTCATCGTCTACTACCCACTCATGATGCCGGTTCTACCAATTGCGGGCTCGCTTCGCGCCACCTTCATCGGGTACAGGCTTGAGATCGCTCGCTACCCCACGGAACTGCATTTCACCCGGAGATCTGCTGGAAATAAATGTCGCCTTTGCTGACTTTCAAACAATAGTTCCTAGTCTTCCGATTCCTTCTTCGATTCTAGCAACCTCCCGCCAAGCGCTATGCGAAACACCTTTTCCTTTTCTCTCCTGGCATCCTTCATTCTACTGCTTCCCGCCACTGCCCGCGACACGGTAGTTCCTGTCGAAGGCTTGTATCAGAACACCCCTCGGGTACACGCGCTGACTAACGCCAAGATCGTCGTCTCCCCCTCCAAAACTCTGGATAGCGGGACCATTGTCATCCGGGACGGACTAATCGAATCGGTTGGCTCGAATATCGAAATTCCATCTGACGCCCGGGTTCGAGACTTGGCAGGTAAAACGGTGTATCCAGGTTTCATAGACGCCTATTCCCACTTCGGCATGCCTGCCGGCCTGATACCGCAAAAGCCGCGCAACCCTTATGCTGACGGACCGCAGTCCAATCCTGCCCCCACCCCCAAACAGCCTGGACCTGGCTATTGGAATCCGCTCGTCACGCCAGAGCGGGACGCTTCAACCTTCTTCTCCGCTAGGCCCAAAGATGCCGAATCGATGCACAGCATTGGCTTCACAACAGCCGCCGTCTTTCCCGGCCGAGGCATTTTTCGCGGCCATGGATTGCTGGTCAACCTAAGTGGCAAACCCCTGAACGAAGCCACCATCGACTCCTCGATTGCCCAACACCTGGCTTTCGAAATCGCTCAGCGAGATCCCAGCGCGTCATCCTCTCCCTACCCTACTTCTTTGATGGGAAGCATCGCTCTCATTCGCCAAGCCCTCTACGACGCGGATTGGCAGTCTAAATCGCAAGCTGACTACCGCCAAAACCCGAACCGCATGGAACGGCCAGTAGCCAACGCTGCTCTAGACAGCCTGGCTCCACTGATCGACGAAAGCCAGCTCGGCTTGTTCATTGCCGATGATGAACTGGACTTTCAGCGCATCGCTAAAATCGCCGACGAGTTTTCTATTCGCTACGCTGTATTGGGCAATGGATACGAATACCGCCGAGCGGATGCCATAAAAGAGATGGGATCAACGATCGTCGTGCCCCTGGCCTTTCCCAAAGCCCCCAAGGCTGACGAGTACGGGCCTTCTTTGGATATTTCGCTAGAGCGACTTCAGCACTGGGACTTCGCCCCTTCCAATCCAGCTTTTCTCGCCAAGAACGAAATCCCGTTCTGCCTCACAAGTTACGCGCTTAGCGATCCAGAGAAATCCTTCTGGGAACGGATGCGGCAAGCGGTTGAACGCGGTCTGTCCGAGTCGGATGCCCTCAATGCCATAACTAAGGCGCCAGCCCAGCTTTACGGAATGGAAGACCGTTTGGGCACAATCGAAAGCGGCAAGATCGCTAATCTGGTTGTCGCATCAGACAACCTATTTCAAAAGCAGAGCGCCCAGATCGAAGGACTCTGGATTGACGGCGACTACACGGAGCGCAAGCCAGCCAGGATGGCGAGCCTCGAGGGAGAATGGGCTTTTAGTTGGCAGAATGTGGACGGTTTCGAAACGGCGAAAATCGTCGAAGCCAATGGAAAACCGGTTTTACAGTCGGACAAAAAGAAGATCCCCCTAACCCAAACGGAAAAGGAAATCCGATTCAATCTCGACCAATCCCTTCTCGGGCTCGACGCGGAGGGGACCGCCCGTCTGCAGGCATACATTGACAGCAATGAGATAACCGGGCTTGGCCACCTGGCGGACGGAACTTCATTTTCCTGGAAAGCTAGACGCGCCGTTGATTCGGATACCAATAATGAGGAACGCGAATCGGAATCGGGTAAAGAAAGCGAAAACCCGCCCGCCCTCGTATTCGATCGCTATCCCGCTGGGGCTTTTGGCGTGAGCAAAGCCGATCATCCAGACGTCATCCTTCTCCAAAACGCGACTATCTGGACCAGTGGCCCAAATGGTATCCTAATGGATTCGGACTTGCTCGTCCGGCGAGGCAAGATAGACAAGATTGGCAGCGATTTAAAAGCGCCGCGTGGCGCGATAGTTATCGATTGTACCGGTAAATACATTACGCCTGGCTTGATCGATTGCCATTCCCATACAGCCATGAGTCGTGGCGTAAACGAGGCCGGCAGCGCCATAACGGTGGAAGTTCGCGTTGCCGATATTGTTAACCCAGTCGACATAAATCTCTATCGCCAACTAGCCGGTGGCTTGACTACCGCGAATCTTTTGCACGGTTCCGCCAATCCCATGGGTGGACAAAACCAGGTCATCAAACTCCGCTGGGGAGAGGATGCCGAGGGCATGCTGATGGGAACCGCCCGCCCAGGCGTGAAGTTCGCCCTCGGCGAGAACGTCAAGCAAAGCAACTGGGGCGACGACTTCACGGTACGCTATCCGCAAACCCGCATGGGCGTGGAGCAATTCATGGAAAGCAGCTTCCAAGCTGCCGCTGAATACGAACGCGATTGGACTGATTACCGTAGTGGTAAAACCAAGGTACGACCCAGAAAAAACCTCCGCTTCGAGGCTACTCTCGAAATCCTCAATGGGGATCGCGACGTCCACATTCACTCCTATCGTCAGGACGAGATCCTCATGTTCGCCCGCCTCGCCCAGCGACTGGATTTCAACGTCGCCACATTCCAGCATATTCTCGAGGGCTACAAGGTGGCCGACGCCATGGTTGAAATCAATGCCGGAGGATCCTCTTTTTCCGATTGGTGGGCCTACAAATTCGAGGTGTATGACGCCGTTCCATACAACGGAGCCATGATGCATCGAGCTGGCGTCCTGACATCCTTTAATTCGGATAACGCAGAACTAGCGACCCGCATGAATACCGAAGCCGCTAAAGCTGTGAAATACGGGGGACTATCCGAGGAGGAGGCTCTAAAATTCGTCACCCTAAACCCCGCAATCCAATTAGGCATCGATGACCGAGTCGGATCCCTTGAACCCGGCAAGGACGGGGACTTTGTCATTTGGAGCGACCACCCGCTTTCCACCTTCGCTGCCGCTGAACAAACTTGGATCGACGGCATCAAACGGTTCGACAAGGAGGAGCACCTTCGAAATGCCGAAGCGGCGGAAAACGAACGCAACGCCCTCATTCAAAAGGTTCTTTCTCAAGGCTCCAAGCCGCCCGAAAAAGGCAGCGAGGAAAACGATCTAGACGAGCCCGACCGACCAGCAATCGCTCACTTCCAATCTCAATCAATAAAATGCATATGCCACGATAGCGCCCACTATCATGATGCTTCAATCGAATGGATTTACCACAGCGGCACCCATCACTACAGCTGTTCAGGACTAGAGGAGGAGGGACACTGATGAATAGCCACCATACAGCCCACTGCCTTTCAAAAGGCAGGGAGGACCGTCTCGGTCCTTCGCGAGTTGGAATCGGAGGACCGAGACGGTCCTCCCTACCTGAGTTGTTATTCCTATTGGCAATCGCCGCCGCTACCGCTATCCCCCAATACGGTCACGACATAGCCCCAGGCCCTCCTCAATC
The DNA here is from genome assembly GCA_964404745.1 of uncultured Opitutaceae bacterium. Classification (GTDB taxonomy): domain Bacteria; phylum Verrucomicrobiota; class Verrucomicrobiia; order Opitutales; family Opitutaceae; genus Pelagisphaera. The sequence continues at coordinate 3,586 of CAYOLG010000009.1, read as the reverse complement.
GCAACCGATCCTTCTTACCAATGCAGATATCCATACCGTTTCTGGTGACGCCATCCTTGGTGGAAGTCTTCTTTTCGAAGACGGCATTATCACGCGAATCGCTTCGAGGATCGAAGGACCTGAGAACGCTCAGATAATAGATCTGCAAGGAAAACAAGTTTATCCGGGACTGATTTCGGCCAACTCCACTATTGGATTGGTGGAAATCAATTCAGTGCGGGCTACTCGGGACTACCAGGAAACCGGCAAAGCCAACACCAACGCTCGGGCAGCCACAGCCATCAACCCCGATAGCGAAATCATACCCGTGACGCGGGCCAACGGCGTATTGACTTCCCACGTACTACCTCAACCGGGTGCTAAGCTATTCGGCGGAACTTCAGCTATCGTCAATCTTGATGGATGGACCATTGAGGAGATGGCGCTCGAAGCGGACGCAGGCGTCCATATCCAATGGCCTGGCGCCCCCAGCGAACCTGGATTTCGACCCCATTCTGATTCGCCCTTCAATCCGGTCAAAGCGGAAGAGCGATACCTCGATCGCATAAGGGAACTGGAGACGGTCTTCGACGATGCCCGCGCCTACATGAATGCCAAAGAAGCGAGCGACGAGCCCATTCCCATGGATCTTCGCTGGGAAGCTTTAATACCCGTACTCAAAGGTCAACTACACGTGTATGCCAATGCGAACAAGTATCGAGAGATCATGGACGCTATTCAATGGTCGAAAGACGAAGGTGTCGAGCTGATCCTAATAGCTGGAGGAGACGCGTGGAGGGCAGCCGACGCGATCAAGGCGGATGATATCGCCATCATCGTTAACCAAGTAAACTCATTGCCCCGCCGCCGCTGGGAATCTTACGACACCTTCTTCACCAACGTCCTCAAACTCCACCAAAGTGGCGCTCGTTTCGCAATCGCTTTCGGTGGCGGCGGGCCGCTGTCGTCAAACGAACGCAACCTTCCCTACGAAGCGGCCAAAGCCGTTGGCCACGGTTTGCCGCAAGAAGAAGCGCTAAAAGCGATCACCCTCTACCCCGCTCAAATTCTTGGCGTGGACGACCGGATCGGTTCGCTAGAAGAAGGAAAACACGCCACGCTCATCATCACCGACGGCAATCCACTCGATATCCGCACCCAAATTCTCGGGGCCTACATCCAAGGACGCAAAGTCGACCTTTCCAGCAGGCACACGCAACTTTACGAAAAGTATCAGAAGAAGTACGAGTGAGAGGTAGGGGGGATCGGCTCGGTCCTCCGAACATCGATCAATTGCTGAGGAATCCCGCAACGCAATGAGAATCTGGTTACGTTCTCAAAACTCTTTTGTGACAAGGCTGCCCTAAGCAGCGCGGAGCTTCAGCCCGCGCCAGTTTGACGCCTCCATTGCAAAACGCGGGCTGAAACGCCGCGCTACTCCACTTTCAACCGCTCCATGGACTTCAGTTCCGGGCGACCGCCGCGGTTTCCACTGCCCGAGCAGGTATAAATGTAGCCTTCCCAGAGAAAGGCCCCGGACCCGTGTCGACCTCGCGCCATAGATGGATAGGCCTTCCACTTTTCGGTCTCAGTGCTCAACGCTTCAACTTCGTTGTGAGCGACTTGCTGGTCATTCGATTCTCCGCCCAGAACCAGAACTTCTTTTCCTAAAGCCATTGTCGAAGTCCCCGCTCGGCTAGTCGGTATCGGATCCTCAACGACAGACCATTCCCCTGACGCGAAATCGTATACATCCACCAAATCAACCATTTGATTGGCCGGACGTCCGTCTACTCGAGACGTCATACGGCCACCCGCGCAGTAGAGCCCATCACCGACGATTACCGATTGAAAATGATCTCGCTTGTGGGGCGCTGATGGAAGCTTTCTCCAATCGCCCGTAGCCGGATCGTATTCATCGAACCAATCCACAAAACCTCCAATGTGCCCATTGACGATTCCGCCAGCCAAATAGATCTTGCCATCGCGGACCGAGGCACCCGCACCGCCTCGACGACGCTTCTCGGGAATCTCGTGACTGAATGACCAGTTATCTGACTTGGGATCGTAGATTAGGACACGATCAAGTCCCGTTTCATTGGGAAACGGCCCCGTCATGGCGCCCACCAAATGGATTTTCCCGTTCAACACCACAGGTTGCACATGGTGAACCTCAATCGGCGGCGCTGCCCCCTCCGTCCAGGCATTCGTTTTCGGATCGTAAATGGATACGGGCTGCACCCGTCTGCCGCCCAGCAAATAGAATTTTCCGCCAAGTTCGACAAAGGCGGCTTCGTGCCTGACATACGGCTCTCCAATCGTTTGCACGATTTCCCACTTATTCCCGCCAGGATTTGGACCCAATTGCTCAGCATCGGCGGTTTTCGAGCCTCGAGGCAGAAGCCCACTAACGAATAAAATAATCGTCAGAAAGGCCTTGGAGTTCCAAGCAGATTTCATGCGGTACAATTTAATATCACTCATCGATCTCATTCTTAGCAATGGTCGTTGAGCTTAAGAAATAGATATACCCATCTTCATAACCCACCTCGATTTCCTCGATGGCGATGGTTCGGCTCCGATCCCCTCGAAAGTCAAGCAACCCATCCTCCTGAACTTTAACGACCGCTCGGGTGCCGGGTTCTTCGATTTGGATGTCGGTAACCATTGTGTACACATTGATTTCCCGGGCAGACCTGAGAATCTCTTCGGCCAGATCCATGTAATCGGAGCGATTCAATCGGCTACTTTGAGTCAGCCCATACGGCTCTGACTTGTCTAGTATGTAGAAACCCGGGGCGAACAGGCCTTCGTAAAATTCGAACTCACGATCGTTGATCGACTGATCGGATAGCTCGATAAGCTCCATGATCGAAACCTCATCCAAGGCATCGGCAACATACCCATAACTCAGATCGGTCGTCTCGCACGACTGCAAACAAAGAGAGTAAAGAGCTAGGATTATCGCGAGAAAGCGATTCATTACTCCGAGCCTAGAGCCAGCGACGCCATACAGACAACGATATTTCACTGGAGTAAACGTCTTAGCGGAAAATGGAGCCGCCCATCGGCTTCGAACCGACGACCTATTCATTACGAGTGAACGTAGTTGATATTCCTTCACGTTTTATTTGGTCTTAATTCGCTCTGCTCCAATTGGTTACAAAAACATAAGGAACGATAAACGAACCGCCAAAAACGTAGATAAAACCTAGTTATTGCCCAATTTTTGAGATGACGGTTACACAAACATCCCCTACTCACCCATCAGCTTTGTGTTGGTCTCGACCATCTCGCGGGCCATTCTCTGCGCTTAGGCGATTTGATTGGAGGTCATTATTTCGGCGGTGCAAGGCAATGGTAGTGGATTTCGGGAGCTCTCATGGGCGGAGGGCTTACCATATTCAAATTTGTTGACGATCGCAATCGCTCTCGGAGCGTGCTCAAGCCTGGGATGCTTATCAAATAAGTGACACCTTGTTGCAGATTCTGTCGCCCTACGGCCTGCCGTTTTCCGTCGGCTCTTTTAAAGGCTTGGAACTTTACCGTTCTACCCAGCTCAGAGAAAGAAACTTCGCAATCAGATCCTTCTATATGCCGAGGTTCA
>CAYOLG010000008.1:125751-138374 GCA_964404745.1 uncultured Opitutaceae bacterium | reverse complement strand
TCAACGCTCAGTGAATACCGCAACCGAGGCCGTGTAGCCATGAACGAATTTTTTTCTAGCTTGCAATTTCTCGGTTTACGAGGCGGGCCAATTCCAGGCGATTGATTTTCGCATTGTGTCTTACATCAACTGGAAATGTTTTTCTGAATACAAACTCGCGTATGTCGCTAGTCATTTCCGTAATCGCTGCCGCGGCTTTAAGACCTTGAAGAAATCGTTTTCGTTCCGATCGAGTCGTAGGGAAAGCGCCTTCTATAGGTTGAATCGCTATGCAGGGAACTTTGACTCCTTTCCTATTTAAACTCACCAAGGCGGAGCGGAAGACTTGGGGCAAGGCATTAAATACCCCCTCGCAACAATCAGTGAAGTAGATTCGCTCTCCGATTTGAACCCGTTCCGCCAATCTGCCGCAAAACCAAAGTCGCCCTTTTTCGTCCAGGTACCCCAAGTCTCCCATTCGATGCCAAATACGGCCCCCAACTTCGATCTTCGCCTTTCTAGTGGCTTCGGGAAGATTGTCATACTCCCGCGTCACGCTCGGACCGCTAACGACGATCTCGCCCACCTCGCCTTGCGGCAAAGCCTTTTCCAAAGCGCTAGCTTCTAGAGGTTCGTCGCTGATTGCCAAGATACGAGCCTCTACGCCAGGCAAGGGCTTGCCAACACAGGTTCCCCGACCGTGTTCGGTCAACTCCGCGGTCTCTTCCAGCACTTGATTTTCATCAATCGAGGAAACTGGGAGAATCTCCGTCGACCCGTAGGGCGAATGGACCAAGCCACGGGGAAGGATCTTCTCGAAATCCCGCATGAGATGGGGAGGAGCCGAGGCGCCAGCCATTAAAATCCGTTTTATCGAGGGAAGCGTTACACCATTCGCCTGGCAAAAAGTTCCTATCTTCTTCCAAAGGACCGGTGAACCAAATGAATTGGTTACCTCGCATTGCTTGATCGCTTGAACGATCTTCGATGGATCCACCGTAGCCGGTTTACTGGGATTGATTTCCGGAATCACGGTGGTCATCCCCAAAGCGGGATTGAAAAGGGCGAAAATGGGGAGCATCGGCAGGTCCACCTCTCCCTCCTCTATCTGATATTGCCGCTTAATCGCTTCCACTTGGGCCTCGAACATTCCATGTTCGTAGCAAACTCCTTTTGCTGGACCCGTTGAGCCAGAGGTAAAGAGAATGGCCGCCAAATCCTTCGATTCCGTGGAGGCGCCTTCGAAATGCACCGTTCCCGTCGTCCGGGGCGCTCGAGCCAAAGGGCCACCAAGTCTAATCCTATGGGCGACCGATCGGAAAGCGGCCGGAAAAATTCTCGAGACCCATATGGCCAGGGAAATGCCCACCAACGCCACAGGTCGCGACCGTTGGACGCACGAGAGGAATGACCTCAAGCCCATACCTGGATCAATAACAATCGGAACCGCTCCCATTTTGAACAGGGCGAAACAAACAGCAATCAACGGGAGTCCTGGACGAGCCATAAGAAGCACCCGCATGCCGCGCTCCACGCCACCGACGTTCATCCGATCGGCCCAGGCATCTCGCTCCCGACGCAGCTCATCGAAGCTCAACGACAGGTAGTCAATCTCCCCACTGCGGGTCCGGCCTCTCGGAGCCATCAAGGCCGTATGGTCGCCTCGCTTTTCCGACATCCGATCGAGAAAGCGAGAGACGTTGGCGACAGGGCCTTGTAATGAATCCGATGTGGCCATCTCAAAGGCAGCAGTAGGCCATCAACGGAAACCTTCAAGCCTCAACCCAACTGAGCCCCCCGAGAGAGGGATCCGGGCGGCAAACGCCAAGGGAATGCCGTGTCTCAATCGTCCGCGATGGTAAAAAGGCCCCAAAAAAATCGAACGCGACCGCCACTCGTGTTTTTCCTGGCGATCAATTCGGAGGTATTGACGCCAATCGTCATGGGCCCCACCTCGCTGTAACTACCGCCCTCTCCTGAAACCCAACCGGCAGCCGTGAATTCCGACGATCCGTAACGCGACGACGCGCAACCGGCAACGAGGTAAGCGAAAAAGAGAACAGCAAGGACCGAGGCGAATTTCGATTTCATAACAGCGGCGAAATGTGGGCTAATCTTTTACAGCCTTCTGACAGTATCGATTACTCGCCGTCGGCTATCAAGGCAATAATACGATCAGGCCGTCGCCGAATCAACCGCTTGGAGAACAGGCTCCAACAGCTCTATTTGCCAGTCCAGCAAACCTTCTCTCGCCTCCGAGTCGCGAGCTAGAGCGGCGACATGGCTTCGCGTTGCGATCAGCGTTGGATCAATACCCAGTTCCCCGGCCACCTCGTTGCGGTATTGCTTAATCTTCTCCTGACGGTCGAGTTCCACCTGGTTGAGCGGCTTCCTGAAATCGTTTCGAGATGGCCGGGCAGGCAGGGAATCCGCATCCCTTGATGTTCCCCGCTTCAAGGCGTCGACCAAGCCTTGACGCTTGCGCCGCTGGATTCCCATCGGGAGCGACTCGAATACAAATTGCCAATTCCCTTCCGAAACGGCCTCCGCAAGCTTGATCATGTACTCGTTGCCCAAAACCTTGAAGGGAGGCCGATCGAGCCTTTCCGCCAACTCCTCACGCCAATGCCACAATTCATAAAGGGCCACCTTGCCTCTCGAATCGAGCTTGTCGGAACGAGCAATACGCCAGCTGTGCTCATCGCCAACGGGAAATCCGCTCAACGCCGTTTCTATTTGGTATTCACATCTTTGATGCAACCAAGACTCTCTGCCTAGCTCTCTCATTCGCTTCAAGAGGAGATCTCGCAATTGATGGAGATAGCGGACATCGTTAGCCGCGTAGCGAAGCATTTTATCCGTTAGCGGCCGCTGGGACCAATCGCTTTTCTGGCTATCTTTGGGGAGCTTTACCTGGAAATATTCCTCTAGCAATGCCGCCAACCCAAAACGCTTGATGCCCAAAAGTTGGGAAGCGAGCATTGAATCGAAAATGCTACTGGCTTGAAAATTGGCGAACTCCCTAAACAGGCGCAAGTCGAAGTCGCTGCCGTGCATGATCAAATGCAAAACCTTGAGCGTCTCCCAGAATCGGGAATAATCGATATCCACCAGCATATCCAAAAGATAGGTTCGATCTTCGAAGCGCATCTGCAGCAGGCACAGCTTCGTATCGAAATGGTGAAGATTGTCCGCCTCGCTATCCAGGGCGATCTCGCTCTGGGATTCTAGCGAATCGCAGAGAGCATCGAGGCCTTCCTGAGTGTCAACGTATTCGAATGATTCTTCTTCCATGCGAGGAGGATGCATTTCCCCTAATATCCGCTCCACCCTTCCAAGAATGCGTCGACAAGCAAGGGTAAATCTTCGCTGTATCCCCCTTCCAATGTCGCCGCAAGCGGGCAGTTAGCTTGCCTCAGCCATTGTCCCAGTGTCTTGAAATCATCAATACCCAGTCGCATTTGAGTCAATGGATCCTGCACGTAGGCATCGAATCCCGCTGAGACGAGGATCAACTCCGGCGCGAAATCCAGTGTGGTCTCCCACGATTTCGACAGTAGCTTCATGTGTTCCGCCGCTTCCGTTCCGGGAGACACCGGAAAGTTGAACGCGTTATCATGTGATACAATGCCCGTACCTGGATAGCAGGGATGCTGATGAACAGAAACGTAGCGAATCCGATCCATACCCCTGACGATGGCCTCGGTACCATTGCCATGATGGGCATCGAAATCCCAGATCGCCACCCGCTCGAGACCGGAATCCAAAGCGAGCAACGCAGCTATCGCAACATGATTCAAATAGCAAAACCCCATCGCCCGATTCGATTCCGCATGATGCCCAGGCGGACGCATCAATGAAAACGCGGCATCTCCATTGAAGACCGTTCGCATTGCACCGATCATGGCGCCCGAAGCCAATCGCGCCATTTCGAAGATGCCTTCATGATAGGCTGTATCCCCATCGAAATCTTTGGGTTCCTGTAGCCGCTGCAAGTGCGCCTGAGAATGAACTCGTAGAATGGCGTCAATGGGAGCTGGCTCTACTAGCGGCCATTCCCATTCTGCGTGACGCTCCCGGATCAATTCCATTGTAGCCCTTATTCGATCCGGTCGTTCTGGATGGCCAGGGGATTGATAATCAAGGCATCTGAGATCGGTATACAGCTTCATTGATCGGCAATCCAAATCGGATGGCTTGAGAAAATAAATCGTCCCTAGTTCAAAGTTTATGGCAACCCGATTGTCATCCAACCGCTACCCACCGGACATTCCCAATTGAAGCGCTGAAGAGTCGCATTCAGCAACAAGCCCCATATTGGGTTTCACCCAGCCCGCTCTCCGTATCCTGTGTGAAAGCGTCAGTAGACGTCGCGCCCGTAACGCTTTTCCTTCTGCATCTGTTTCACGTAGGCGACCGCATCGGCTTCTCCCATGCCGCCATGCTCAGAAGCAATATCGATTAGGGCTTGATGCACATCCTTGGCCATCCTGCTGGCATCGCCGCAGACATAGAAATAGGCCCCATCTGCGATCCAGCTCCATAGTTCGGCCGCATTCTCCCGCATCCGATCCTGAACATAGATCTTATTGGCTTGGTCCCTGGAGAACGCGAGATCCACTCGGTGCAAGCACCCCTGCCTCAAATAGGCATCCCACTCAGACTGATAGAGATAGTCCGTCGCCTCATGCTGGTCCCCGAAGAAAAGCCAATTCTTTCCGCTCGCTCCAGATGCAACACGCTCTTCGATGAATGCCCGAAATGGAGCGATTCCCGTACCAGGCCCTACCATTATGACGGGTACAGAACCATCCTTGGGGAGCTTAAAGTTCTTGTTGTGGTGAAAGTAGACTCCCACTGTTTCGCCCTCGCACCACATATCCGTGATAAAGGTTGAGCAAACGCCTTTTTTGGCCCTTCCGAACGCTTCGTATCTCACGGCTCCGACGGTCAAATGAACCTCGCTAGGATGAGCCTTCAGGCTGGAGGCGATTGAATATAGCCTGGCTGCCAAGGGTCTGAGAAAGCTGAGATAGTCTTCGGCAGCCAATCCCTCAGCGGGAAACTCTTTGACAACGTCCACCCAATCGCGCCCCCAAGAGTAATCTTTAACCCACTCTCGATCGCCGCATTTTTCCAAGAGCTGATCGTTGCCGCAGAGCTTCGCGTACTGGGTGAGCACCACTTTCGTAACGATACGCAAGTCGAACTTGTCGCGCAAGGCCTCCCGCAGACTCATGGAATCCTCCTCGACCATCACCCTTCCAGATCCGTCCAAGCGGGTCGCTGCCAAGAAATCCTCGATCAAATCAGAAGCGTTCTGAGGGACGACCGCAAGAGCGTCGCCCGCTTCGTAAGACAGTCCCGAGCCCTCGAGAGAAATCTCTGCGTGGAAGGTCTCTTTTGCAGAGCCCTCTCCGTTAAGATTGTACTTCTTCAGTAGCGGGGCCGGAAACGGATTGCTCTTGCTATACGCGGGCTCCGAATCGGATTGGGTCAGCGCCTCAGTTTCGCTCATGTCTTGATGCTTTGGTCTTTCTCGCGAGATTCCCGGTTAAGGAATTATCGCACGACATAGCCGCAGCTCAGGCTTTAAGGCAAGAACGGAAAGATAAAAGGCAATCAGGAGTTTCCGATTCGATCGAACTCTTTCAGAAAACCCTCGGCATCGCGATAGCCAATAAAACGCGATACCTCTTCGCCATTCGCGTCCGTAAAAATGATCGTAGGGATGGACCGAATACCATATTTAGACGCTAGATCAGCGCGCTTATCGACATCGATCTTAACAGCTACGGCCCGCTCCCGAACGGAATTGATTACCTCTTTGTCGCTCCAGGTAGTTCGGTCCAGCATTTTGCAGGGACCGCACCACTCAGCCTTGAAATCAATCATCACCAGCTTGTCGCTGGCCTTGGCCGCTTTTTTCGCGTCATCGAAGTCGCCATCAATAAAGAGGCCTTCTCCGCGGGCTCCAATGGCCAGCATCCCAAAGGCAATCAGTGATACAATTAGTTTTTTCATAGCTTAATTAGAGTTTCTGCTCAGATAGACGTATGAAACTCTCATTCTATTTAGAAAAAGATGGCTGCCCTTTAGTCGATGTACTCTCCGCAATCGCTTCGCGTAACGAAACCACCAACAATTCTGGCTAGATTTAACCAAATTTTCATTTGCCTACCTAGCTAAAGCAGCCTTTTGGGTTTGGGACACTTTTTCCACCCTCCCCCCGCCGAACTAAATGTCCCTCTTTTTTCTGATATTAGGTAGTTTGCGCGTTTTCCTCTTTGGAATACGTCTGATGAGCGGATCTATTTAGAAGATTTCTGGAGAACGCCTTCGCAACATTCTCAGGTCCATGACGGGAAATCGACTCGCGGGAGTCACCACGGGATTCCTCGTCACCCGTCTTGTCCAGTCTTCGTCAGCAACCACTGTAATGGTTGTCAGCTTTGTTCACGCCCGCCTGCTCACTCTTTTGCTGGCCATCGGGGTCATTATGAGAGCCAATCTGGGTACGACGACGACGTTTTGGATCATTTCTTTCCTTGGTTTCAAGTTCAGCCTATCCAAAATCGCCATTCCTGTGATCGGCATCGGCGTCGCCATGACCTTCATGAAGGGCGACCGACTCAAAGGGGTGGGAAATTTCTGGACCGGGTTTGGTCTGCTATTCCTGGGCCTAAGTTTGCTTGAAACTCCGTTCCCGACATTAAAAGCAATCCAGAAGCCTTGGTATGGGTAGCATCGTTCGGAGACTACGGATTCGGACCTATCCTCATCTTCTTGTTTTTCGGAATCGTTCTGACTGTTATCGTCCAATCCTCTTCTGTCGCAGGAGCCATAACGCTCACCATGGCCTACAAGGGATGGATTGATTACCCGCAAGCAGCAGCAACCATACTCGGAGAGAATATCGGCACGACTATAACCGCTTATCTGGCATCGCTAACCGCCAACAAGGCCGCTAAACGGGCGCCCAGAGCCCACTTCATATTCAACGTTCTAGGCGTCGTCTGGATGCTCCTCCTATTCTATCCTTTCATTGCTTTGGTAGATCGCATAATGCCAAGGTTGCCAGGAAACCCTGACGATCTTCCCAATCATCTGGCCCTATTCCACACCCTATTCAACCTGGTTAATATTTCCCTTCTAATAGCCTTCGTGCCTAAAATTGCCTCTCTCGTCGAGTGGCTGGTAAAAGAAAAACCGGAACGCAGGCTATCCCACTTCAAATACTTGAACAACACTTCTTGGGGATCGGGCGAACTCAACTTTTCCGAGGCCCAGCAAGCGATTCGAAAGCTGGGCGAACTTGGCAAGAGCATGTTCGATCAATTTCTCTACATCCATAGCAAGCCCCACTAGGACTTATCTAAACAAGTAGAGCAACTGCGAGCGATGGAGACCGAAAGTAACGCGGTAACAACCGAGCTGTTCGAGTTCATGACTCATTGCGCCTCTGTTCAGCTTAGTGAGGAGACTCGACGCAAAGCCACCCAGTATCTCAGGGTGGTGACCGAGCTAGAAGAAGTTTGCGACTGTTGCAATCGGCTAATCAATCGAGCCGCCGAGCGGTATAAAAAAATCAGTTCGTCACCCAGGAAATCGAAGAAGCAATCCTGGATTTCGGAGGGAGCATCCAGCGATTCATTGATCTCTATCTTTCTCGGTTGGAATCCAAAGTATCTCCTGCCGATATCGAAATGGCATTCGAGCTAGAAAAACAGATTGATGACAACCGCCAAGCGCTTCGGGAAAGATCGGTCAATCGCATGATCAATCACGAGTCCGGAATTTACTCCGAGCTTATTTACATCGATATTATCAACGCCTTTGAGAGGATCTCCAACCATCCGCGAAATATCGTGCAAACCCTACCTCACGAGTAGGGTCCCTGGAAAACAGAGTGGCAATGCTCTACAAACCAGGCAAGGCCTCTTCGATGGGCCACGCATCTCCCACGCTGTCGACGAGCGTTCTGTAGGAATCGATTAATTGCTTCGGCGTTCCGAATCCGGGAAATCCGATCTCCAGCGATATCGCGTCAAATCTAAACATCGCATTCATATTTTCGATACGAACGTTGCAATGAGAACAAGTCGATGGATAGTCAACCGACAAGTCCTCCAATCGCTTTTCCTCTAATCCATCGATAATGCCCTCCACCGATACGCTTTTCGAAAACAGGCAACGCATGCTCTCGAAAAGCGGCCCCACCGCTCCGTTGAAAGACGCATTCTCGAGGAGATCTAAGCCGCCAGCCCCCAGCAGCTCGGTTTCCGCCAGATAGCAATCTGGGCTATCTTCAATGAGCGAATACCGCTTTTCGATCGTGAAATCCTTGCTTTCGATCCGGCCCGTTCCGCCTTCCACCAGAAACGCGATTTCCCTACGCCGATATCCCATCGCGTCCCGAAAAGCGGAGAAACGCTCTTCGCCCCATTCCCTCAGTTCTGGTTCGGCTAGCCGGGCCAGAAACTGTTGAGCCCGGTCGCTCGCGAGCTTCGGAACCGTATGCCGGCTCTTGTCAAAGTCAGGGAAACGCTTTACCTGGCCTTCTTCCTTTCCCAGAAACGACACGCGGGCGATGAGTCTTTTACCCGGTTTCTCGTTTTCCATTTCCATAGCTCGCGATCCAGATACTTGACACCCCTAGATAGCACGCAAGCCTCAGTTGCTATGGAGCAATCAGGCGCAACTGACGGTCCCCCTAACCTGAAGCCACGTAAAATACTGGTCACAGGAGCTAGCGGCTTTGTCGGACGCCGCCTTATTCAGCGGCTCCTCGAGCAAGGGTGCCAGGTTTTCGGGCTCTGCCGCAGCTCTCAACCCGATCTCGAAGCTCTCGGGGTGGAGATGAAATATGTCGACCTCGCCAATGCCAGTGATGCCCGCAGCGCTTGCAGCGGGATGGATACAGTTTTTCACACTGCCGCAAAAGTCGGCATTTGGGGGTCTATTTCCGACTTTCGCAAAGCCAATGTCGAGGGGACCCAGGCGATTATCAATGGCTGCCGCGATTTCGAAGTATCCAAACTCATCTACACGAGTACACCCAGTGTCGTCTTCAACGGGCAATCTTTGTCAGGAGCAGACGAATCGCTCCCCTACGGAAAAGATATCCCCTGCCCCTATCCCACAACCAAAGCTATCGCCGAAAGAGCCGTTCTAGCGGCCAATGAACAACCTCCCGGCTACTTGAAGACCGTAGCCTTACGGCCCCATCTGATTTGGGGCCCAGGAGATGCCCATCTCGTTCCGCGAGTACTCGATCGAGCCCGCAAAGGCCGCCTGCGCATCGTTGGCGATGGATCGAATCGGGTCGACCTAACCTATATCGAAAACGTAGTGGATGCTCATCTCTGGGCCGAAGCCAGCCTCGACAACGAAATCAACAATCCAGGCGGCAAAGCATATTTTATCTCTAACGACGAACCCGTAGCGCTCTGGGAATGGATCAACGAACTCCTGGATTCACGCGAGATACCGCGTATCAGAAAAAACTTGAGTTTCGAACGGGCCATGTCTTTCGGTCGCCTAATGGAAGCCACCTGGAGAGTTTTCAGACTAAAGAGCGACCCTCCCATAACGCGATTCGTTGCTTCCGAGCTTGCCAAAGACCATTGGTTCGACATCTCTGCCGCTAAGCGCGACCTCTATTACAAGCCGCGCGTATCCATGAAACGAGGAATGGAAGCCCTCCTGAATCAAGATGATGGCCAAACGGTTTAAGGAAATGACCGACTCAATCTTCAGTAAACTCAAAACGCTACCTCCCCCATTGAAATCGCGACTCCTCACCAACGGGCGATAAGGCTCAAGCAACCTCGACAAATGCAGCAGACTTTGCACATGGTCCGACACGCTCATGCCTCGAGCGCGGAAACAGATCATGACCGGCCCGTCAGTCCCAAAGGCGAACGCCAGCTCAGTCGCCTTTGCCAGGCTCTTGACGGAAAATCGCTGATCGCTCCCTCTGAAATTTGGCATAGCGATCTTAAGCGGGCCATCGAGACAGCTCGGCAGTTGGCTGAGGGGCTGGAATTGAACGCTCCTCTGAAGGCCGTCGATGGATTACGGCCGTACGACGATCCCGTAGCGACAGCGGGAATTATCGACAGTACAACCGTCGACCTGATGATCGTTGGACACGAACCGAATCTTTCCAGCTTAGCGGCTCAGCTCATTACAGGAATGCAAACTTTGGAATGCGTAGTCTTCCAGAAGGCATCCATTCTATGCCTTCGAAGACTAAAGGTGGGCTCTCAAGCCACCCCCTGGCAAATCGAGTGGCACATCCATCACCGACTCTTCAAGTAGCGAGGCTCCTTCACCAATACTGTAATCGTGAAAATCATCCTCACTGGAGCCTCCGGACTTCTCGGAAGCGCCTTCGCCAGGGCAGCCAGCCTTCGGTCCCATGAGGTGATCGGAGTCGTAAATGAATTCAAGGGTCCAGTCGCTGGACTAGCCAGGCAAATAAGTCTCGATTTATCGGATTTATCGGCTCTCGAAGCATTCACGCTGGAAACTTTTCCTGATGCTATCGTCAATTGCGCTGCCGTGTCTTCCCCTGGCCAATGCGACAAGGATCCTGGCCTAAGCAAGCGCATCAACGTGGACCTACCTGAGAAACTAGCGCTGCTATCAAAGCACCTCTTTGCCCGCTACATTCATATTTCCAGCGATCAGGTTTTCGATGGGAAGCATCCGCCCTACCACATCAGCAGCCCCACTTCCCCGACCTCGCTTTACGGGATTCAGAAGGTCGAAGCTGAAAAACGCGTCCTCGAGCTGGCTGTTGAATTTGCATCCATCGTTCGAATACCTCTTCTAAGCGGCAATAGCCCGCGAGGCGACCGAAGCCTCCATGAACAATTATTCCGAGCCTTGAGCGAAAACTATCGCTCCCCCCTTTTTGTCGATGAGTTTCGTCAGCCTTGCCCTACCGAAAACGTTGCTGGCGTTTTGGTCGAATTGTGCGAGCGAAACGATTTTAGAGGGTTGCTCCACTGGGCCGGGAGCCAACGCCTTTCCCGCTTCCAAATAGGAGAGCAGTTGCTCGACCATTTTGGCTTGCCGCCTTCTAGTATCGAACAAGCAACGCTTGCCAATAACCCGGCTTTCTCCGTATGGCCTCCAGATCTCACTCTCGATATGGCCCCGCTTGAGGGCCAACTCAAGACTCGACCCAAAGCTCTCAAGGAGCATCTTGACACGCTCATCATTCCTATGCAATATCGCGAATGGTATCACTCGCAATGATACACAAATTGCGACGCAAGGCGATCGCCTAGAAAAATCTCGCTTGACAGCTTTTCTTTTCCCATGAAATGCGCCTTGCACATTCTTCCCGACTCCTGTCTTTTCGCGGCAGAAAATATGGCCCGGGATTCCCTTCTTCTCAACCACTATCCCTATCCTGCTTCATTGAGGCTTCGCCATTATGGTTGGGAACGGCCTTCCTATACCTTCGGACTTAGTCAGTCTTACCAATACGCCCAATCTGAAATTTCAAATCCGAACGCGGATCTGATCCGGCGTCCGACAGGGGGCGGAGTCGTCGACCATAACGACGATTGGACCTACTCGCTGATCATACCCAGCGCCCATCCTCTCGGCCAACTTCAGCCCATCGAAACCTACAAATCCGTACATGAATGTATCGTCCGCGCCCTTCGATCTTTGGGTGCCCGCGTCACTATCAATCGAGAGGCTCCGGCCAAATCGCTTCCCAGCGTTTGCTTCGAAAAGCCTGAGATTCATGACATTATTTTGGAAAGCCTTTCCGCCAAAGTAGCGGGAGCGGCTCAGAAACGAACGAAATCAGGCTACCTCATGCAGGGCTCGATCTGGAAACCGACCCTACCAGAAATGGATTGGATCCTCTTCTACAACCGCTTTGTCGACGAAATCGCTCTTCTCGCTCAGGCTGAGAAATCCTTTGTGCCCTGGCCAAAATGGAGTCGGGAGATAGAATCCGAGTGCCTATCCCGCTTCGAATCCTCTGATTGGAACCGACGACGGTAGCGGATTCCTATTTTCAGGCATCTTGCCCACAGCGTCTCTTAGCGGTTAGCAAAAAGAATGCGCTTCAGCTACTGTTAAGCTTTAGTAAAGGCCGGGTTGGTGATGCTAGAGCTCCTTTGCCAGATAGCTGCTTCCTAGACCCATAGAGGTGTGTGCCGATCTACTCAGGAACTGTAAATAGATTCCTTTAAGGAACGCAGGTATGCCGCAAATTGAAACACAGTCGAGTTCAACCGGGCCCGTATTGCCAGAAACGAGAACGTCCACCGTTCTCGTCGTCGATGATGATCATCTATCTCGGAAACTAGTCAAGAAGGCCCTTGAGCGGGGCAATATCGTTTACGAGGGCGTCTGTTCCAGCGAGGAAGCCCTCTAGCACCTAGAGGAAAACCGACCGGATCTCACCCTTTGCGATATCGTTATGCCGGAAATGGACGGTATCGAATTTTGCTCGTACGCTCGCCTCATTCCCCGGCTGGAAGAAATCCCGATTATCATGCTCACCGGATTGTCCAATATGAACTCGCTGAGCTAGGCGTATCAGGCAGGCGCCGACGACTACATAATCAAACCCTTGCGGCAAGTAGATCTGGTCAGCCCCGTCGAGCATC
>CAYOLG010000008.1:118551-125651 GCA_964404745.1 uncultured Opitutaceae bacterium | reverse complement strand
GCATCCAGAAATTGGATAAGTAAAACGAGTCAAAAAACCAAATTTCTAGGCGTCGCCTCTCATGATCTTCTGAACCCTTTTGTTTCCATTCTCTGGATATACCAGTATTTAGACAGCGAAAAATTTGGTCCACTCAATGAGAGCCAAAAAGAGCTAGTCTCCACGGTTATCGAGGCATCTGAAAGCATGCTCACCCTAGTCGAGGATCTGATGAATGTTTCCATATTCGAGTCCGGGCAAATGCACCTCTCTCCCGAAGTTCAATCGCTCGAACAGCTTGTTGACCACGCCGTCACGCTTCGCTCCCCAATGCCTCCAATAAAAGGATACAACTTGAAAAAGTCGCAGGCGACGTGCGCACGAATAATGCCGTTCAAGCGATCCTGCGGCTGACCGAAATCGGCGTTGATCCATTCGTGGTAACGCCATCGATCAATGGCGTGATGTCCCAACGTCTAGTAGGGCGGATTTGCGAAAGCTACAAGGAGGCCTGTATGCCGCCGGACGAAGTGCTGCTCAAGTACTTCGAGCCTGGAACCTTCCGAGACGCTACTCTTTATCGCGGGCGTGGTTGCGGATCCTGTCGAATGACCGGTTTCTCAGGCCGCATCGCTATCCACGAGTTTCTGGAAATCTTCGAGGAAATGCGAAGCATGATCTTGAATAGCGATCCGATCTACAAGCTTCAGCAAGCCGCTGAGCAAATCGGCTGTATGTCGCTGCGCAGGACGCCTTGAGAAAAGCGATCCTCGGACTGACGACTATTGAAGTGGTCGAGCGGCCAACCGTTCCTGAGTACGCGATTTAAGCTTTTGTTTGGGTTTGCCCTAATGGGCTGCCGCCAACGCGCCTTTAGGCTGTCCGATCTCTGAAAGCAAATTGTCGAACCATTCTTGGTTTGTGTCGAACGGCTTACCGCCCTTGATTCGCTCAAACTCGCAGGCTCTCAAAATCCCTTGGTTGTCTTCATCGTGGCCTACAACGCCGCTTAGACCGGCCAATGCAGACTCTACGGCTGTGTCCACGCAGCTCTTGATCAAATTCAAGTCTCTCGTATTGGCCGCCGCGGCCCTCGAAAAGTAGCCACTCTTTTGAACGAGCACTTTCTCTGCGTTTATCTTCTCGGCAAACTGCTTGGCAAAATACTGGCCTGGGTTTATGAAATCCAGCTGAACGTGCCCAAATGCGTCGCGTATTATTTCTTCACCTGCCGCTTCCTTGGCGGCCACAATCGCGTCAACCCCGGCTCCCTCGCTGAGGAAGATGTTAACATTGCCATGATCATCGATTATCTGGGTTAGCCTTTCCGCTTCGGCGTCGAGGTCGATCTCCAGCTCCGGCAAATAGACGGCGTGAACCTCGTGTCTCTCTCGGCTTAAACCAATTTCAGGCAACCAAGGCTTGGTCTTCAACCGATCATGATACTCCTTCGCCGTGGCCGCGGCTAGCCAACCGCAATGACGCCCCATGATCTCGTGTATGATCAGCATGCGTGGACTCGAATTGTGCTCCGCCACCACATTCGTGAAATAGTCTGCCGCCTGCTCCGCAGCCGTCCATGCTCCCAGTGTTTGACGAATCGGGTAAACGTCATTATCAATCGTTTTCGGCATCCCGATTACTCGCAAATCGTAATCATTCTCTGCCAAATAAGCAGCTAAGTCCGCTGCTGCCGTGTTGGTGTCGTCTCCGCCAATCGTGTGCAAGACATCCACTTGATCTGCCACCAATTGGTCCGCTGCTACTTTCTGGGGGTCCTCCCCTTCGTTAACCAATCCCCGTTCCAGGCAATCCTTCACGTTGGTCAGCTTCACTCGCGAATTCCCTATCGGACTTCCTCCGTAGAGATGAAGGATTTCGGCATTGGCTCGAATCTCTGGCGTCACGGTGATGCTGAGCCCCTTCAACAGTCCCCAATAGCCGTTCTTATAGCAAATGATCTCCACATCGGGAGCGATCTCCGTATACCGCTGGATGAGTCCGCCGATGGCGGATGATAAACAAGGGGCCAGACCACCCGCTGTTAGAATGCCTACTTTCTTAATGCTCATGCTAGTTTTCCTGGATTTCCAATTGTCCGCGATTTCACGCAGCCTTGAATAAAAACCGTACCGCTAGACCGTTTGTCCCCAGAGATCAAGACCGCTAAAACGACAAATTTGAGCAAGATCGAAGGACTCCTTTGTTCCCTGTACCCTATGCAAAAAAGCTCGCATACAGTATTATTCCTCTTCCATCAGGAAATCCAGGGCCTTCAATCGCTCTTCCAAGCCTGGATGGGAGCCCAGAAATTGAACGAGATCTATATCGGGCAGATCGCTGTGCAGCAGAATCAGGATTTCCTTCAACGCCTCCGCTCCTATTCCGCTAGCCTCTAGTGTCCTACCAGCGTAAAGATCCGCTTCCATCTCGAAATTCTGAGAATATCGGGACTCCACAGCCAAGGCGGGAAGCGAAGCCGCTAGACCTCCGAGCGAAGAAAGATCGCCCAGAACCATGGAAAGCATCAGAAATACACCCGTATCCTGAATCAGGGAACGCAGTCCATGCTGCTGCTCCACATGGGCGATCTCGTGCAGAAAAACCGCTACCATTTGCTCTTCATTCTCGCAAAGCTCGATGAAAGCCTCCGTCGCTACGACGAGTCCGGAGGGCAAGGCGAAGGCATTCGGTCCGATGGCTGACGACGCGTAGATACGCAGCTCGTAGTAGAATTCAGGATTCTTCGAATCGGCGACGAGGTCCAGCGCCCGCTCGAAAGCGGCCTCGCCCAATTCATGCATACGCATGGAATAACTCTCCTCGAACGACCCATAGCGCTCAATTGTTTTCAGCCCATTTTCCGAGAGCGTTCGTCTCACGCTTTGGGGAACTTCGAAAGCTACATACTTTGCCATCAAGGGCATGCCATATTCGAAAAACGCGAATACGAAAACGACCACCCCAACTAGGCTCCCCAAAGCCACCGGCCAACGCGACTCCATCCAATCGACAAAGCGCAAAATGCGGCTTGACGGGAACAAAGCTTCCACGGATGCGATCGCCTCGTGGTCGCCCGTTTCGAATCGAACGCCATCCGCGAAACGGATAACCCGATTAGCCTTTCCTAGTCGCGGCTCTATTTTGTATTCGATAATCGAATACTGTTTTGAGTCTTTGCCCACAGCAAGGTTTATCGACCCGCGCTCCGAAACCTGGGCAAGGGCATCAAAAGCATGGGAAGAGCCCGATCGATAGAGAATGCCCTTGAACTCAATCACAGCCCGACTTCGAAATCCATGAAGTCCGTTGCCGCCTCGCCAAACGCGCCTTCTTCATACATCTCCGCTTCGAAATGCTCTCCCAACTTCCCTTCGGGCGCCCTGACATAGAGATTCTCCATTTTGTATTTCGTAATTCTAATTTTCGCCCAAGGAATCAAAAGGCCAAGGGAAAAGATGCTGGCGAATAAATTGCCCACGGCGATACCCACAAATTTGGCCAATTTCATTTTCGATTCGAAACCGAATTTCCCCAAAGTCCAAACCGTCATATTGTAGTTGAAAATGAGCACCCATAATCCCTTTTGAAAAACGACCGCGATCAAGATTAGAAACGCGTAGCCTACCGCGGCGCCTATGATCATCAGAATAGCAAGACCCTCTTCAGCCAAAGCATCGGGATTCGTTGTATTCGCGTTGGCCCCAAATAAGGCTGCTGCCCCTATGGCAAGGAATATAAGAACAAAGTATAGTCCCATACCAATGGCGAAAAACAGCAGATAATACTTGTAATACTCTGCAGCCTTGGGCCGAAAATTGAAGACGGTTTTTCCGAACTGGAGATTGTCGAAGAAATATTCCTTTTTCTTCATTTCCCAATAAGGCAAAATGAGTCCGAAAGTGAATAGAATGAGGGCGGGCCAGGCCAAAAAAGTCACGTACGAATCGCTCAAATTTCCGCAAAACTTGAATCGGACATTCCGATAGGATGTATTTTTGGCCCGAAACCGGAATGCCTTGTATATCATCCACGGAGCCGCGATGCCATAGACGAGAATTACCGGATAAACGAAGAGTGGATTGAAAATGCCCGCCATCAGGTAAATGGCGAAAAAGACCAGAACGATCAAGTAGCCGATTAACAGGTTTTTAGGCTTGGCGAGATAATCGAAGGAATGCCCGTCGAGATGCGTATTCGAGTAAAAATACCGGCGCGTTCGCACCATCGCCCAAGGCCAGTAAAAACCCAGGGTGACAATCGAAAGCAGCAAATTGACAATCCAGATCCGGAAGTATTCGCCTGTCGTCCCTGTAAATGAAAACCCGACCAGTTGCTGTGGCGAAACTTGCGGGGCGCCTTCTGAGGAGTTGGACTGGGGCAGGCTTGTATTCGGAGGTTGGTAATCGCGGAGCGATTCGGATTCGTTCGATTCCATGAGCATTGCTGGTCTAGAGTTTTCTTGCCATCTTTTCTGGCGTAGACGCAGCCAAAGGGCAAGGCCCCGTTTTCCGCTTGGGAATCCGCAGAAAAGCCGGGCTTCAGTTGCCTGAGACAGCCCGGCTGGAACTCATTTCCGAGACCCTGATTACTCCACCGTAATCGTGATCTTCTTGGAGATAACCGGAGGCGAGTGGGGCAAATGTATTTTGTCCCCGAGCACGAGTTGCAAGGTGTGCTTGCCTGGCGAGAGCTCGATTTTCGCTTCCGTCTGGCCTTTACCAAAATGGACCACGTTTTCCGTGGCTGGAAGCGGCACATCCATACTGGGGAGCTCGTCGAGATCAATGAGCAAGTGATGATGTCCCGTATCCGGAATATCGACACCTGCCGGAGCGACCCCCATTCCCACGAGGCCAAAGCGAACGCGCGCCGGCGACTTAACAGTGGCTCCATCCTTCGGCGATATGATGTAGGCTTGAGCCCCTTTGGGCGAAGGCGTTTTCGGGAGGGCGTCCGCGCCGAAAGCCGACGCGGATGCGATGATGGAAACGATGAGAAAGGCGACGATGGGTTTCATAGGTTTATCAGGTTTTTGGCTGAGAAAGTTTCTATCGAAGGTTTCGGTCAGAGGTAAAGGAGATTGCGAAAAAGCGCTCATTCAGGCATTTTGAAGATGGAATCGTCGACTTCGACGTTGGGTTCGAAACTGGTGATCACTACCCGCATGCTAGTTCCCATCATCTCGGCGCTCGTCTGCATGGGTAGACGTATATCGCCTACTCTCTCGTAAACATCAACGCGAGCCGAAACCGGCACGCTCCCTTGCGGACCGATATCTTCGGTGTAGTCGCTCTTTCGCAGGATACCCTCCGGTTCCTCAAAATAGAGCGTTTCCTTGAGCCCATTGTCAGCCTTGACGCATTCAATAATAGTTAGGCCATCATCGCCCTTGCCTACAACCACGGCCGACGAATACTTGTCCGTTAGATGAAGGCCCTCTTTAAAATTAGTTTCCTCCTTCAATTGGTCTAGCTCCCGGCCTGCCAACTTCCGATGCCCTTGGATTGGATCGATCGCCCAACCATTCTCGCCATCGAATCCTTGCAACATTTTCCCGTAGCCCTGTATGTCGACATCGACAAAAACCTTGTCCGGCGCCTTGAAAGTAACCGTCCGCTTCATATTCATGCCCAGACCGGGCATCTCCATTGTCATGGTCAATCTCGCGGTATCGATTTCCCCAAAGGCATCCTCGCCACCTAGGAATTTGGCGTATGATTCGAATATCTTTTCTGCCGCCGGCTCGATCTCCGCAACCACCATGGGCGTACCGCCCGCCAAAATCATGGCGCTAAATCCAATAGTGATAAACCTACCCATTTGCCAAATTCTATCTGTTTTTAGCGTGGTTGCCGCAAGATCCATTTTCGAGCGGCCTCGATCACTGAATCCTCTCCCCGGCGGAGCTCGGAAGGCGAGAGCGCTACCTCCTCGTCAGGCAAGACACCCAATCGCTCGATCCGGTTCCCGCGAAAGGTGATGTAATCCGCAATAGCCATCTGTAAATAATAGTCGTTGGGAAGTTTCTTGAAAACCGATGGCAAGGCGGCTCCAGCAGTCCTGGAGCCAAACAATCGGGCCCGACCCGATTCTCGCATATCAGCAGCGAATATCTCGCTTGTGGAAATCGAGTTGCTATCGATCAATACCGCGACCTGACCCAGATATGCTCCTTTTTGCGGATAGACGTTGAAATTCATGTGTCCGCGACGCAATTGCATACGCCCCATCTCGTATTCTTCGTCTACCAGCATCCCCGCTAAGCCTGTAGCCATTAATCCGATACCTCCTGGGTTTCCGCGAATATCGATTATCAAGCCCTGAGTTCCAGAGTCCAGCCCCCGAATAATGGAGCGCATTTCCTCCATCAAACTTGGAAACCACAAGTCGAACCTCAAATAATGGATGCTGGAATCGAGCTTCCTAGCTTCAAAAGCCATAGGCGATTCTGCTAGATGGCCCAATTGGGCCGACATCCTCCCTTGGTACGGCTGCAATTCCACCTCGAGATTCTCCATTCGTCCAATCCTTCCCTCTCTCAAGCGACAAGCGATTCGTTTGCCCGGCGTTCCAAGAAAACGATTTCGGGTGGCTTCTTTCAAATAGTAAGGCACTATATTCTTTAATACTCCCGATTTGACAATTTGCCGCCGCAAGTCTGCCACGCGAATGCCGTCCACCGAAACCAGTTCATAGCCAGCTCGCACTCCGGCCACGTCAGCGGCTCCTTCCGGCTGGACTCGGTGAACAATCACCCGATTGCCGACGACCGATAGATCCATCCCGGCATCTCCGCCCCGCCAGCTATTGGGCATCAACTCGTTGAAAGAGGGCGAAGCCAGAGAGAAATGGGATTCTCCCAGCTCTCTCAGCATCTCCGTAATCAAACCGTCAAAACTGCCTGAATCCTCGATCAAAGACAATCGCTGGCGATACGCTTTCCCTATGGCATCCCAATCTTTACCCCCAAACTCGGGATCGTAATAGTTCGTGCTAATTTCCTTCCAGACCGCCTCGAAAACGGCTTCTTGAACAGGCGAGGCCGAAGCCCAACCGTCCTCGAGCAGAACATTCGCCAGCAGCGACAAGACCAGCCAACTCCTGAAAATTCCGGCCAA
>CAYOLG010000008.1:96392-118451 GCA_964404745.1 uncultured Opitutaceae bacterium | reverse complement strand
GCAGAACATTCGCCAGCAGCGACAAGACCAGCCAACTCCTGAAAATTCCGGCCAATGTAACAGGGCAGAAAGAGATCATACTAAATTCTGATGGACCAGCTTAACTCAATAAACGTCCTCATTCGACCTTAGAATCCTTGTACCTATTGGGCAGACCCGCCACCGCAAAAACGATCTCCCATCATTTCCACTCGATCTGCCCTTTTACCTCGGTCTCGTACCAGGCAACCATCCTTTTCAGTCCATCTTTTAACTGAGTCTCGGGCTGCCAACCCAAATGGCGCCTTATCTTATCGACGTTCGCGTGTGTCGCTTTTTGATCACCCGGTCGAGCAGGAATCGTCCTGATGCGGGCCTGCTTGCCCATGATCTTTTCAACGATCTCGATCGCTTCTCCCGTCGAGTAACACCTGCAGGAACCTACATTGAAAATTTCCCCAACAGCTCGATCCCAATTGTCCAGGACTAGTAAAATCGCCCGGCAGATATCTCCGACATAGGTAAAGGAGCGCTGATGGTCCACGCTACCTTTAAACAAGGAAAACTCTACGTTCCGATCGATCGCTCTTATCAACCTTGGAAAAAGTTTTTCCGGGCGTTCGCGCTCGCCATATACGGAGAAAAGGCGCAGCGAACAGGCAGGGAATTCGGTCAGGCGATAGGCTCCCATCACTTCAAGCTCGGCAGCCAACTTCGTTTCGCCGTACCAGGATGCAGGTTTCGGCTCAGCCGCCTCTGTATCCATTGCCCGTATACCGTAGACTGAGGACGAGGATATGTTTACGAATCTCGATACCCCCGCTTCGCTCGATGCCTCAATTAGCCGGTGGGTCGCAACGACGTTGTTGCGATTGTAGTCCGCCCATGGTGTCGCTTCTGAAATCCCAGGTTGGCCTGCCAAGTGAACCACTCCGTCGACTCCTTCTAAATGCTCTTCAAGCGAGGCTTCCGCCAGATCGGCGTTGGCAATGCGGATCCCCGCATCCAATAGTCGCTTTTCATTGGCCCGCTTAAGATCAGGATTATAGTAACCGGTAAATACGTCCAATCCCGCTACATCATACCCTCTAGATCGAGCCTCCAACGCGAGGTTTGAACCGATGTATCCAGCAGCCCCTGAAATGAGAATTCGCATCGACTCTGAAAAGCGGCATACCACTAGCGTGTCGAACGAAATCTGCCGCCACTCCGAGCGCCTAGTTCCCTAGCCAACAGCTTTGTAGATAGGCTTTCGTGGTCAAGGTCGTCTCCACGTTTCAACACTCAAAAGTTCCATATGTTCTCGCCCTCTCTACTGCCGTCCTCCAACGATTAGTCGCTTCCAGCTTAATCCTTATTTACCCTTCCATGCTTGAAAAATCTCTGGTGCTTGCTGGGTTGGTGCCCATACAGGACTCATGAACTGGTATTGCATTCATACCAAGCCCAAGAAAGAGAAGCTCGTAGAACACTACTTGCTGAACGAGTTGGGCTTGGAAACCTACTATCCGCGGCTGAAACGAAAGAAGACCATTCGACGCGTCCGTCGCGAGGTTCTCGAGCCCCTTTTTCCCCGCTACCTGTTCTGCCGGCTCGATCTTGCGGAAAACTACCGGGCCGTTACCTACGGCCGCGATGTAATCGGAGTCGTCAGCACAGGAAATCGCCCAACGGAAGTTTCCGATCAAACGATCGCCCAAATTCGCGATTGGGCCGGGGTCGACGGCGATATCATCACCCTTGAGCCTAGGCCCATCAAGGCGGGCGACCGGATACGAATCACGGATGGCCCGATGCAAGGCCTCGAGGCCGTCTTCATGCGTGAAACCTCCCAAGAGGAACGAGTATCTATTCTTCTGGACCTCATGGAGTCCCAAGCCAAAGTCGAGATCGATCGCAACCAGATCGAGCCGATGAATAACTAGCTCGGTTTTCCAAAGCTTCAAATTAAACGATGAAAAAGGCTCTTATTACGGGAATTACCGGGCAGGACGGATCCTACCTGGCCGAACTGCTGCTATCCAAAGGCTACGAAGTGCATGGGATCATACGCCGGGCCTCCACCTTCAATACCGATCGCATCGATCACTTGTACCAGGATCCCCATGTCAATGGGGTGAAGCTGTTCCTGCACTACGGCGACCTCGCCGACTCGGTTCACATGGTAAAGCTCCTTTACGATCTCGAACCCGACGAAATCTACAACCTCGGAGCGCAGAGCCACGTTAGAGTCTCCTTCGACATTCCCGAGTACACTGGCGACGTCGATGGCGTGGGGGCGGTTCGCATACTTGAGGCCATCAGGGAGGCCAACCTAGTTGATAAAGTCAGGTTCTACCAAGCCTCCTCCTCGGAGATGTTCGGCAAGGTCCAGGAGGTGCCGCAGACCGAGAAGACCCCCTTCTGGCCGCGCTCTCCCTACGGCTGCGCCAAGATGTACGCCCACTGGCTGACGGTGAACTACCGCGAGTCCTACGACCTCTTCGCCTGCAGCGGCATACTCTTTAACCACGAGTCCCCCAGGCGGGGGGAGACCTTCGTCACCCGCAAGATCACCCGGGCGGCCACCCGCATCAAGCTCGGCCTGCAAGAGAAGCTCTACCTGGGCAATCTCGACGCGGAGCGCGACTGGGGCTACGCCAAGGAATACGTGGAGATGATGTGGCTGATGCTGCAGCAGGACGAGCCCGACGACTACGTCATCGCCACCAACGAGACCCATTCGGTCAAGGAGTTCGTGGTCGAGACTTTCGACCGGCTGGGCCTGGATTGGGAGAAGTACGTCGACTACGACGAGCGCTACGAGCGGCCCGCCGAGGTGGACCTGCTGATCGGAGATCCCGCCAAGGCCAAGAGGCAGCTTGGATGGGAGCCCAAGGTGAAGTTCAAGGAGTTGGTGGCCATCATGGTCGACGCCGACCTCAAGCTAGCCGAAGAGGAAGCGAAAATCAACTCCGCCCTCGGCCGATAAACGAAGAGCGGCCGATTCGCCATGACTCCATCCTCCAAGATCTACGTCGCCGGCCATCGGGGAATGGCCGGTTCTGCGGCAATTCGCGAGCTGGGTCGACTTGGCTACGAAAACGTCCTGACTGCCGGCCGCTCCGAACTCGATCTGACCAGCCAGGCGGCAGTCGAGGCATTCTTCCAAGCCGAGCGCCCGGAAGTGGTGGTCATGGCGGCAGCCCGCGTCGGCGGTATCCACGCTAACGATACCTACCCCGCCGAGTTCGCCTACCAGAACCTGGCCATCGCCGCCAACACGATCAACGCGGCCTATCGTTCCGGAGTCCAGCGGTACCTCTTCCTGGGAAGCTCCTGCATCTATCCCAAACTGGCCCCCCAACCTCTGAAGGAAAGCTCTCTACTAACCGGCACGCTCGAGCCGACTAACGAGGCCTACGCCATCGCCAAGATCGCCGGACTCAAGCTGTGCCAGTACTACGGCAAGCAGTACGGGGTCGCCTTCCACTCGCTGATGCCCACCAACCTTTACGGGCCGGGGGACAACTACCACCCGCAGAACAGCCACCTGCTGCCAGCCCTGATCCGGCGCTTCCACGAGGCCAAGGAATCCGGTGCCGAAAGCGTCGCCATATGGGGTACCGGGACTCCTAGGCGGGAGCTGATGCACGTAGATGATCTCGGCCGAGCGATCGTCCACTGCCTGCAGATCGAGGATCCTCCCAATTTGCTTAACGCCGGCACCGGCGTAGACCACTCCATCATGGAAATGGCCGAAATGGTCAAAGCCGCGGTGGGCTTTACAGGGGTCATCGAAACCGACGCCAGTAAGCCCGACGGCACCCCCCAGAAGCTGACGGACGTATCCCTCATTTCCGAAACAGGCTGGAGGGCTGTCATACCGCTAGAGGATGGCATCCGTAAAACCTACCAGAGTTTCCTCGAGGAAATAGCATCAGGCTCTCTACGCGAACGGTAGCCCAGACCAAGACACGCGTTCATCCAATTCGGGAATTGCCTTCCCGCAAATTTGGATTCCGATTACGGGAATGGCTCCCCAAAACGACCTTCTCGACTCTTCCGATCCGGAGATCTATACTTTGCGAACACACGGACCCGGCCCGTCCGGGCGCCTGCCGTTGACGCCCGAACAGTTAAGAGGCATGGCTAGCGGCGACCTATTCGGCTGGACGCAAAATGCTGGCATGGGCTGGGACCCCAAGCGCTTAGTGGGCAAGCAGTTCCTCATCCTTAGCACTCAAGGCGGCCTCAGAGCACCAGACGGTTCTCCGATCGCGCTTGGATACCACACCGGCCATTGGGAGATTGCCCTCCTCGTTGAGGAAGCGGCCAAAACCTTGTCTGGCGAGGGAGCGATTCCCTTCGCCGCCTTCTGTAGCGATCCTTGTGACGGCAGAACCAATGGAACAGTAGGCATGCTAGATAGTCTGCCCTATCGAAACGATGCCGCGACTGTATTCCGACGCCAAATACGCTCGCTACCCACCCGCCGCGGGGTAATGGGGATAGCGACCTGCGACAAGGGGTTGCCAGCCATGATGATGGCCCTCGCCGGAACACCGGATCTGCCCACCATTCTGGTGCCTGGCGGCGTGACGCTTCTGGCCGAAGAGGGCGAAGACGCTGGCAAGGTACAGACACTGGCCGCCCGATTCGCCCGCGACGAAATCGATTTTGATTACGCAACCGAGATGGGATGCAAGGCCTGCGGTAGCCCCGGTGGAGGTTGCCAGTTTATGGGTACCGCTGCCACCAGCCAGGTAGTTGCCGAAGCGCTCGGCCTTTCACTGACCCATGCTGCCCTGTCCCCGAGTGGCGCCCCAATTTGGAGAGACTTAGCCCGACGCTCTGCGATGGCCCTGATTGCCCAGGAAGCCAAGGAACAAACAACCAAAGATATCCTCACGAACGACTCCATTTACAATGCCATGGTCGTGCATGCCGCTGTCGGGGGCTCTACGAATCTCGTGTTGCACATTCCAGCAATAGCTCACGCCGCCGGCTTGACCCAGCCCACCGTTGAAGACTGGGCCCGCATTAATCGATCAGTTCCTCGCCTCGTCGACTCGCTGCCCAACGGACCCCAGTATTTCGCTACTGTACAAGTATTTCTCGCTGGAGGCGTGCCGGAAGTCATGCTTCACCTCCGCGATCTCGGATTACTCAAGCTCGATGCCAAAACGGTGACCGGAAAGTCGCTCGGCGAAAATCTTGAGTGGTGGGAAACCTCCGAGAGACGAGAGCGATTGAAGCAAAAGCTTACCCAGCTAGATGGCATTGATCCTTCCGAAGTAATCATGCCTCCCGAAATGGCGAAATCGCGGGGGCTCACCAGCACTGTAACCTTCCTCAAAGGCAACCTGGCTCCAGAGGGAGCCTTGGTCAAGAGTACCGCTATTCTGCCCAAGCGGATCGATTCCGACGGTATCTACAGGCATCGCGGACCCGCCCGGGTAATGACTAGCGAACCCGCCGCGATCCAAGCTATCAAAAGCGGGGCCATTCAGCCCGGGGATACCATGGTGCTGATCGGAATCGGGCCGGGTTGCGGCATGCCGGAAACCTACCAGATCACCTCCGCCCTCAAGCACGTCAAAGATGGCGACAAGATTGCTTTGATTACCGACGGCCGCTTCTCAGGCGTATCCACAGGAGCCTGTATTGGGCATGTTAGCCCTGAGGCGTGGGCCGGCGGTCCGATCGGCTGTATCCGCGATGGCGACACGATCAATATTGAGATCGACACCATCAACCTGGAGGGGTCCATCGACATTGTATCGATTTCTTCCGAAGAACTAAGCGCCAGGGGCCAACACCCCGATTTAATACCGGATCCTAAAGTACCCAAAGATACGCGGCTCTGGGCGGCCTTGCAGAACGCGAGCGGCGGCTCTTGGGCTGGCAGCGTGTACGACGTAGATCGGATAACCGAGTTGCTTGAAAAAGGAATGGAAGCCGAGAGAAACGCCTTCCCGACGCCCAATAGCTAGCGGACATTCCACGCCAACCTCCTTTTTATCCGCCCTTCAGTCAGGGCCGATTATCTTCAATCGACCGTGTCCCTCAAGGTAGGGAGGTCCGCCTCGATCCTCCAGTACTCACACCCTAAGTCGACTATAACCGGATCGCTTGCCCTGTCTGTATGTCGAAGAAGCGGATCTTTTCCGCATCGATTTTCAATCGAAGCTCTTCCCCAATAAAAGGCGTTCTTTTAGCCCTAACGTTTACCGCCATTTCATTTAGGCCTGTATCGAAGTAGACGATACTGTCGGACCCCATTGTTTCAACCATTTGGGTGATCCCGGAAACATGGTCTTCTTCGCCACCTTGAGCGCCTCGGCCCAATGGCGACAGCGTCATATGTTCTGCCCGAATCCCCATAATGACTTCCGTATCCTTCGCTGGACGCTGCGAGTCGCTCAGCCGTTTGCTCAAGGGAACTTCAAAGCCGCCACCGGCTTCCTCTTCGGATTCGCGAAACCGCCATTCACCACCCAAACGAGTCAATCTTCCATTGACGAGATTCATGGGAGGATTGCCCATGAAGCTCGCCACGAATGTATTAGCCGGCTCGTCATAGACCTTCATTGGCGTATCAATCTGCATGATTTCCCCGTCCTTCATAACGCAAATGCGATCGCCCATGGTCATGGCCTCCATCTGGTCGTGGGTAACGTAAACCATTGTCGTGCCCAATTGGCGATGCAGTCGGGAGATTTGCATCCGCATCGATGCCCGCATTCTCGCGTCAAGATTGGATAGCGGTTCGTCGAAGAGAAATATTTTGGGTTCCCGGACAATAGCCCGCCCTACCGCAACTCGTTGGCGCTGCCCGCCAGACAGAGCTTTGGGTCTGCGGGATAACAGGCCCTCTAGCTCCAGTATCCGAACAGCTTTTTGGACCCTGGTTTCGATATCGGATTTATCATGCCCCCTCAGCCTTAAGCCGAATGCCATATTTTCGTACACCGTCATGTGAGGGTACAGGGCGAAATTTTGAAATACCATGGCCACATCCCGGTCTTTCGGATCCAGGTCATTGACGACTTTTCCATCGATTTCGATCGATCCGTCCGTGGGCTCCTCAAGCCCCGCTATCATGCGAAGCGTCGTCGACTTTCCGCAGCCCGATGGACCCAAGAGCACCATGAACTCGCCCTGGTTCACACCCAGGTCGATCCCCTTGACGGCGCGAACGCCTTTGCCCTCCCTTCCTGAGAAGACTTTTTCCAGATTTTTGAGTTCTAGTAGGGCCATCGCGCAGTTCGAATCTAGTTGAGAACTATTAGCCCCCAGGATCAATCCCATTTACCGCGCCCCACGGAGTTCAAGCGCTGCCCAAGCAGAGGCTCCCCTGCTCAAGCGAGTCGAACCTGTACCGATAGGGAAAACATGCGTATCCTAGCCCTCATCGTCAGCTTGCAGCTAGGCTGCCTTTTCGCTACCACATTCAGCGAATATGGAAACCTGATCCGCAATGAGTCCTCTCTAGAAAAAAAGGTGGCTATCGCCGAGAAAGCTTTCACTTCTATCGAAGGATTCGTCCCCCGAGAAATGTTCATGAGCTTTTGGTCAATCGATGCTCTCGGAGAAATTGCCCCTGAGTTCGAACGACGTCTCCAGTCCGATGGACTCTATTCGCTGCTTCCTGACTACGACCTCATCCAACGCATCTGCTCCATGGAAATGGGAGACTATCGGTACTTCTTCCAAGATTTGAAGAGGGACTTGAAGGAGCTCGAAGCGAATCTTTTTCGCTCGCCGACCGTATCCACCGCCTCAAAGCCCATGCGAGATGAGGACTATGTTATCGAACCCGCTTGGGAAATAGAGCTTATCGAGACCCTCGTCGAAGTCTGGATAGCCACGGGATACGGGGAGGGCCTTAGCGATGAGGTAGTTGATGCCCTACTGGCAGCAACGGCTTGGACAGACTCCGATATCGAATTTTGGGAGAGGCTCTTCCGTCATTATGATGGCGATCCCAAGGCAATCATCAAGACGCTAGCCCGACGAGAATATGTCAAAAAACTGACGGGAAGCTATCTAGATCTCGTTGAATTGGAGAGCGCTTCTGTCGAACTCAATTTCGATCGCGTATCAGACGGCGGACCGCGGCTGTACTGACCGAAAGAGCTCGTTAACTACGAAAGCTCTCACTGCAAAAGGACCGCGTCCCGGGAATGGAAAGCGATCCTTTTAGTACTTGGCGTCCCGTAGAAGATTGGTTCGGCTGCGCCGAATCGCTGCGCGACAGCCCTGCGGGCTGCCCATCTTCGCTACGCTTCGTCGAACGCCCTTCTCGGGGTTCAAATCCCCAGCGGAATCGCTATTCGCAAAAGGACCGCGTCCCGGGAACGGAAACCGATCCATGTAGTACTTGGCGTCCCGTAGGGGATTCGAACCCCTGTTGCAGGGATGAAAACCCTGTGTCCTAGGCCTGACTAGACGAACGGGACGGATAAGTGAGCCGCAGAAAGTAGAAATTCGATTCGCTCATGCAAGGCTTTTTTGCTTATTCATACAGCTTTTGCCTCGATTTCATCGGGAGACAATCCAAGAGCGGATTTCGCAACCTTGCCATTTGCCCTATCATCCGCTTTACCCAATACCCGCCAACGCCTTGGGCCAACGCTAGCTATCTCGCCTTCTATGGGACTTTTCGATTTCTTCCGGAGCTCCGCTTCTTTGACGATTGCCGATTGTCTAAATCGGACGATCACCAGCGTTTCCAATTTTCCGGCCACCTTGAATGGGAAAACCGCCAATGGAGCGACGACCCCTCTTTGTCGCATTTCAAAATCCAAGGGTGAGTACTATATCGATTCTTTGAATCCAAAGAGTCTTCCCCTCCTCGATGGCGAGCCTATCGACCACAGAAACAAAATCGCCCGGGATCGCCTGTACGCCCTCAGTCTGCGAGGACATCTCCTCATCATTTCCATATCATCGAAGTCACCCGATCTCGGAAAAGATTTCGACGCCCACGATTGGAGTGTGGAAGCCGTCAACGGTGACCGCTTGCGGCTGCAACTGCGGCCGGAAGAGCTCAACCAAGCCGCCCTGCTCAATCGCTTCTCGCCGACAAGCCAGTACGTCGTCCTGCCCGGGAGCTCGGAAGTTCGTTTTCCGCTAAAAGAGCTTATCAATTTGCTACCTAAAGAGGGAGCAGCCGATGAAGCTCCCAGTTCCCATCCCCCAATTGGCTACGGGCGAGATGCCGCTACTGTAGCCCCTAACAATGGCGAGCCCACCTGCCCGATTTGCTGGAAAACATTCTCCAAAGGAGATGTCCTCAACATAGCCGCTCATGACGACCTCACAGGAGACCCCGAATTGGGTCCCCATGCTAAGAAGCGATTTGTCGCCAGCCGCTTCAACGAACTCGGTCAAGCCCTGGACGAGCGAGGAGTCGTCAGCCTGGAGCTCGCCTGCCCCCACTGCCGCGGTAGGCTGCCCTCGTCGTTCCTCAGTCAAAACCATTTGATTTTTTCCCTCGTCGGAGCCCCGAGTAGCGGAAAATCCTACTACTTGTCCACTCTACTCCAACTGCTACCCGTAGAACTCATGCGGCACTTCGGCTGCATCCTCCAAGATGGGGATCCCAGCGGGAATGTCCGCCTGAATGAAATGAAAAACCGGCTTTTCTCCGCTATGACGCCGGAAGATGCTTTCATCTCCAAGACCGATTTCGAGGGTCTGATGTACGAGCAGCTGCCCCGTAACGGAAAAACGGTGGCTCTCCCCAGGCCCTTTGTTTACCACTTGCGCAAAAGCGGCGATCCTAGGCGCCGCGTCGCTCTCGTATTTTACGACAATGCTGGCGAGCATTTCAAACCCACCATTAGCTTAGACGATTCACCTGGCGCGCTTCATGTAGCCGCCTCCTCAGTCCTCTTCTTTTTATATGATCCTACCGCAAATAGAGCCTTTCGTAAACGGCTTCGCCGCAAGCGCGATCCGCAATTGCGCTCCCAAGCGACCGACGAGCAAGATACGATTCTGGCGGAGATGGGCATCCGCGTCAAAAAACTAAAAGCGAAAGACAGTCATGAATTGGTGGATACACCAATCGCTGTGATTGTGGGCAAATGCGATGTTTGGAAATCAATCCTGCCAGAAGATTCCCTTTCCCTACCGGAAGACAGGCCAATAACCGAGGAGGAAATGGAGCGAAATAGCGAATCGACCAGAAACCTTCTCATGGAGTACTGCCCGACGATTGTCGCCAACGCGGACTCTATCTCAACACGCGTCCGCTATTTCCCCGTCTCTTCTTTTGGACATTCCCCCAAGGAAATCGAGGACGGTCCTTTGGCCGGCAAACTCGCCCCCAATCCCCAGCGGTTAAAGCCGATACTGGCTACCGCTCCCACCTTGTGGGCCCTTAGCTTGACCGCCGCCAATGTCCTTTCCCCGCCTACGTCCAATCCTCAATCGATCATTTGATTCGTGCCGCTGCAGTACATACACACCAGCGCCCGCCGCGGGCTCGAACCCGGAAAATCCGGATTTTGCTGTGTCGCTCGCGATCGCGATCTCCCTCCGGATTTGGCTATGGAGTTAGAACGCCTAAGCCGCTACGAACACTTTTCTGGTCGCGAGAATCCATGGATAGCCAGGCACCTGCGTATCTCGCTTCGTAGCGGCGATTATCATATTCTTTCTCGCCTGATCGACGCTGGCGCCGACTACTCCAAGCGCAATAATCACATCGCTCACCACTTGGTCTTCTTCGAGAAAGAAGCGGCCCGCCTTCCAGACCCCGCCACCTTGCTCCTTTTCTGGAGTGGCTGGAGAGATTCCTGGAAAGAGCCGCCCCGGATCCTAGCCGAACAAGATACGTTTTCCATCCAGAATCTTGATACAAAGGCGTCGTCGAAATCGGATTCATTCTCTACTGCCATAGAGAAAGGCTATCCCACAGAAAAAGCCTATACCATAGAGGTCGGATGGGAGAGGGAATTAACGCTGCACTATCGCAACGACCTCTTGAAGCTGCCGGCTGATTCCCGCTGGGATATCGCCTTTACGAGCTTCATTCTGAGCTCCGACCGTCCTGACGATTTCCTTTGGATAGGAAACTGGGAAAATCGCCCTCTCCCCTTCGATTTCGAATCTGTACGGGCATCTCGAATTGAGAAACCAACTACACTTTTTAGTCCACCAACTACCGAAGCAGAAAACGACGCCCATCCTCCCGAGCCCGAAATCAAGCCCATTGTCCCTTCCGCTCCCAAAGTTGAAATTCCACAGGAGCTTCGGCCCGAAGACCGAAAGCGCCCCAAGCAAAAGTGGACTCAGAAACGGCTCAAGCGAAGCTTGAACCTTTCGCTAGCCACCCTCGCCCTCCTTTGCGGCGGCATTGCTAGCTACTTGCTTCTCGACCTGAACAACTCCGAAGACAGTCCCATGCCTACTTCGCTCGAGGCCGGGAAATCTGCCCCATCAACATCAACCCCCCGGCAAGATCGAAGCGGCGCCAGCAATCGATGGGAGGCATTGATAAACTCCGATTCTCTTTATCAAAACCTAGACGAAGCCCTAACCTTGGGGCAGCTTTTGGCTGAATCAGGCGACGAAGAACCCATGCGAATCGCTCAATCCCTGGCCGCTATACGGGACGGGGTCGAGGATACCCAAACGCTTGTCCCTTTACCAAACGGAGTCGTCGAGCAAAACGATTTCCAGTACCAACTGAATACCATGATCGCAACAACGATGCCCGCTTTCCCGAGCGCTCTCGTTCCCAGCCCTTTGAAGGATATCGCTCTCCTATCGACGAAGGAAACGCCCGCTCTTCAATCGCTCGCTCAGCGCCTCTTGCCCGATCGCTTTATCCCAGAGGACGCAATTCTAGGCCTTAAATCGGCTCGACGCCGGGTTCGCGACCAGCTCGCTCAGCAGGGGTTGGGAGCCGTTTCCGCGGCCGAGGAATTTCAAAAGGAATTAAGTCAACTGACCCAGGATACCCTCAAAACGGACATTCAGGCCCTGGAATCCGCTTTCGGCCTAGAACCAAGTAAAGGCTTTGCCGCCATCAATTCTTTCGGCGTCCTGGCCACGCCCGGCGAAACCGATATCAAGAGGCATCTGCAAAGTCTTTACGAGGTCTACATGCTCCCGCGCGCCGCTTCGATGGGATCCAGCCCTGAATTCAGAGAGGCCCTCGCAGACGCCAGTCAATCGCATGAAAGCGCCATCGCAGCAGCTCGGGCGATCTACGATGTTTTTGAAAAGGCCGAACCTTTGTCAGAGGACGATCGATCCCAGCTACGGACAATCACAAGTTTATGGAGATCTACGTTTATACGAGGCGATCTCATGAAGGAAACCATCATCAATTTCAATCTAGAGCGCTTCGCCAACAGCAAACGATCCTTAGTCCGCTTCCAATCCGAGTTCCGGCCCGAGACGCTGCGAGCAGTCGAGCGGGCTCAGCGCCTCAGCCAAGCGATCGATTCGGCCGAAAGCGCCCTCGAGGAAATCGATAAGCAAACTTCTTGGTATCTGGTGATTTTCGATACCCATACCCCATGATCGAGACCTCGCCCATCTTTGCCGGAGGAATGGATTGTATTCTCTGTTCAAAACCGACAGCTTACTCGACCGAATTTTTGTAAAACCACATGCGACCCGAAGCATTCAGACTTGTCTACCGTATCCGAACCGCCTTGAAGGGCGAATCCAACGGTTTGGAAACCGCGAGTCTCGCCTGGCAATATGCCACCGAAATCGGCTTCTACGCGAATCGGTTAAACCAATGCCTCGAGGCGGAATCCGACTTGGAAGCCTACCTGCTAGGGCACGCTGAACCCAACACTTTGGCCGCTCTCGACGAATTGGATTTCCCGGAAGCCGCACAATGGAAAGAGCGTTGCCAGCTTCTGAGATGGCAGTCGCCACCAACGATTGACTCCAGCAAAGTTAAGGCCTTGCGAGACCGTTTCGCAGGGGTCGAGGATATTAAGGCCTGGCTTCAGAACGAATACCGGGCTCAGGCTCGGTCCAAGCAAACGCTTCAAGCCTTTCGGATTGCCAATGTCCTGGCCCAACAGTTCGGCGACCAAGACCCCAGCTTGACCGGTGAGTCCGAGCGTCTTAAGGCCCAATTATTGAATCAGGCAGAGTCGGAATTGGCCACTTCGATTCAAGAGCTCGTGCCCGCAGAGCAGCCCGAAGCTATAGCTGCCCGCTATCAAGAATCAGGTCTCGAGATTCCAAATACCGAAGGTCCATGCGCAACAGTTCTCAATCGAATAGCCGCTCATAGGCGGGCTGAGGCGACGAAGGCTGTCAACGCCCTCATCGAACAGGCTAAATCATCGGAGTCACAAGAAGAAAAAGAAGCCTTGGAAAAGGCTTATCTTCGCTGCGACTATGACCTAACCCTCGATGATACGCGCTCGAAAATCGAGCCAGCTTTGCGCGACGCCTACGGTAAAGTCGCGACAGAAATATCCCATCATCGCGCGAGATTTGAATCCAATATTTTGCTACAGAATGCCATTGACGATCTTAGGAAGCTGCTCCAGGGGGTTTCCATCAGTTTCGGGCGAAAGAAAGCGACTGTTCATGATGCTAAGGAGCGTCTAAAATCCCTGCAATCCCAAGCGAAAAAGATGGGGCGGCGCATACCTGCCGAACTGCAGGAAGAGATTAGGACAGCCCTATCGGAAGCCAACCGAAAAAGGGCTCCGAAATACGCGATTATCAGCGGAGGAGGTATCGCGGCGATACTGGCAATCGTTTGGGTCGTGAACACGCAGGTCCAGGATCGGCGGCAAGCTGAAACCTTGCAAACGGCTACTGCAGCGATCAACCAAGCGGCCGCTCGCCAGAACATATCCCAGGCCCAATCTGCTTTGGGCGACTGGAGCGAGCTTATCGCCAGCGCTCCGGAAGACCATACTCTCAAATTAGCCGCCACTAGCCTCGAGAACTGGATAGGCGAACAGCAATCGCTCCAGACAGTGTATTCGCAGATCGCCGACAGGCTAGACGAGATCAAATCGATGCGCGGAGTGGACCCCAATGCGGGAGAGATTACAACGCTGCTAGAAAAAGCGGAATCGACTCGCGAATCGCTGGACATTCCCGAGCCGAAGGACATAGCGAGTCGTATTTCCGCATTCGAAACGTGGCGGCTGGACCGAATCGAGCAAATTCAATCCGACCGGAAAAGCGCCTTGCTAGCCTATGTGGACGAAGCTCAAAACAGCTTGACGCGAGCCAACGCTGCCGTCGACGCCGGGCAATTCGAATCTCAATCTAGAGCCGTCGTCGAATCCGTATCCAACGCAAGGGAATTCCTATCGAAATATCCCGAGCTGGATCCGAATGACCTGCAACTACAAAGCCTACAACGTATTGAAAATTCCCTGCGGTCGATTCAAAATAAGCGAGATACTATGGAAGCCGCCCAAAAGTCGATCAACGGGGCTGAAGACTTGCCATCCTATCTGCAATCCCTCGAGGCCATATA
Organism: uncultured Opitutaceae bacterium; assembly: GCA_964404745.1. GTDB lineage: Bacteria > Verrucomicrobiota > Verrucomicrobiia > Opitutales > Opitutaceae > Pelagisphaera. The sequence goes on along the minus strand of CAYOLG010000008.1, from coordinate 104,002 downwards.
CAACTTCGATACGCTTCCTCCTGAAGGGCGAAGAAATGTTGGTCGCATACTGCGATTGGAAAACGAATACGATTCGCTTCTAAATGCATTGATTCTTCCCGATAGCGCCGAAGGCTGGTCTGAACTGAATCGCTCATCGAGTTTCGCCAGCGCGGAAATCGAGCTCGATGAACCCGAGAAAGCCTTTCTACAACGTCTTATCAACGACACTGACTTCCCATCTATTTACGAATCGAAGGTAAAGTACTTCGAAGGAGCTCCAATCGCGAGGAGCCAGTACTCAGTCTTCCTCAAAGAGCCGGTTCGCAAAGGGGATACTGCCGGGCTAAAAACTGGCGTGAATTTCAGCTTCAAGGTTTGGGGATTCAAAGAGAATGGCTCGGCCGATGAAACCGCCCTGGAAATGAACTTTCTGAGCCATCCCGATGGAACATTTTGGGGCTTCTTCTACGAACCTTCCGAATTGTCGAAGGAATCCATCTATTTTCAGGAATCGCTTCGGCTATCTTTGATGCGCATTCTTGCAGGAAGCGAGCGATTCGCTCCCCTCAAGTTGATCGACGAGCTCACCCGCCTGAGGACACTCTCGCCCGCGTTTCGAGCCTACTGGCAACAGCAACTCATCGCCTTCATGGAACTCAATCCTTGGAAATGGGGCCTTCCCTTGACGCCATCGCTCGATATCCAGAAAGCCTCGCTCGAGTCAATATCGCCGAATGGGATCGATAAGCGCCTATGGCTCTCATCGGTCGAGCAAATATCTCCCTCAGTACAGTTGACAGAACACTTTCGGGCCGCCTCCAAAACCAATCTCGTCGATGAAGCCAGGGCTTTCTCCACCTTATACGAGCTGGCGATGCAGGGAACCATGAATCTTATCGGCCAGGCCGATGAGTCGGGGAAAATCAAATACAATGATTCGGCTCGGTACGACAACGACACACTCTGGATCGTTAACGGTCTCACTGGCAGAATTGAAGTTCTTACTGATAACGTTCAAGTCGCCCCCTATTCGCCCGTTTTGGCCTACCGCTACCAAGACCGCTCAGCAGCGCGGCTCATCCAGCAAACCAAAGCCCAAACCGGCTGGGACCTCAGTCTCGATCGATACGACGATTATCTTCCCCCTTTGCTGAAATAGCGAACACAATCTAATTAACAGAGTGGGGTCTGTGGTAGCGGACGATCTCCGAGCGGCCACATTGACTTAACTTGGCTGGACAATCATATCGTTCGGCGGTCCCGCAGTCGCGTATTGCAGTCAACTCAACTGGATTTCTAATGGATTAAACGCGCCGGGATCCGTCTTCGCTTCGAGCTTCGCCGAGGCAGGCTGTCTCGTTCCACCCGGTAATACCACATGCGTTAAGGTGGAGCTCGACCTCCAGGCGAGCTTTAGCGGACTCTTGCCGCCAAGCGATTCTTGCGAAAAAGCTTTCCGAGTCCTTTTGTCTTTCTAAAGTCTCCCCATGATTTCCGGCGACGCACTAGCATTGGCTCTCCCCAAAATCCCCATCAGGGAACTGCGCGAATCGATTGAGGCACCCAAGATCGCCTCAGGGAAGGTGCGGGAAATCTTCGATCTAGGGGACCGCATTCTCTTGGTCGCGACTGATCGAATTTCAGCATTCGACGTCGTCCTGCCGGGCGGTATTCCCGGCAAAGGCGCCATTCTAACCCAACTAAGCCGCTTTTGGTTCGAGAAGACCAAGGACATCGTAGCCAACCATCTCATCCCCAATGAGGACGCGTTTCTCAAAGACCAGCTTGGCCTAAGCGCGGATGGGCAATTGAGAAGCATGGCCGTCAAGAAACTGCGACCCCTGGAAATCGAATGCGTTGTTCGTGGCTATCTAGCTGGATCCGGCTGGGGTTCCTATCAGAAATCTCGAAGCGTGTGCGGCATTCCGCTTCCGGAAGGACTCAATTTGGCTTCCCAGCTTCCCGAGCCAATCTTCACCCCCACGACCAAAGCCCAAGCAGGCCACGACCTGCCCATAACCGAAAAAGAGGCTCGCGACATCGTCGGATGCGAAGTGTTCGATCAAGTGAAAATGAAGAGCGAGGAGCTATACAGATTCGGCCACGAATTGGCGAGTAAAGCCGGTATCATTCTAGCGGATACTAAATTCGAATTCGGTCTTGATAGTGACGGGAAGCTTTACTTGATCGACGAGGCTCTCACTCCAGATTCGTCGCGCTACTGGGAGGCGTCCGAATGGAGAGAGGGAATCTCCCCCAACAGCTTCGACAAGCAAATTGTTCGCGACTATCTGGAAACCTTGGATTGGAACAAGACCGATCCCGGCCCCGAGTTGCCCGCCGAAATCGTCGAAAGAACCCAAAGGCGCTACCTCGAGGTCTACAGCCGTTTGTCGAGTGTCGGGTAAGGCGTCTGCTGAGCGATAACGAAACTTATTCCTTCCAAGCTTGACAACGCCCCTCCCGTATTTCCATTTTCTCCCTCTTTTTTCGATTTTCTTGTCATGAGACCGACCTATAGACCACATCGCTTGAAACGAGTCCGCAAGATTGGGTTCCGGGCCCGCATGGGTACTCGCGGCGGACGGGCTGTTATCAACGCCCGTCGACGCAAGGGACGCAAACGCCTGGTCAACGTTTAATCTGTCTAAACGCCAACTCGGAGAGCCTGCCATGTCTCCGAAGCAGACTCTACCCGCATCAAGCCGACTAAAGCGAAATCGGGATTTTGTTCGGGTTCGCCAAAGGGGTAAGCCCTACCGATGCCCCTACTTTATTCTCTTCGCCTTGCCCGAGACTGGAGATCTTCCCGCCCGAATTGGGATATCAGCCTCCAAGCGCGTCGGCAACGCCGTTGCTCGCAACCGAGCAAAGCGGCAATACCGAGAGCTTTTTCGGACCAATCGCCATCAACTTCGAGTCGGATCTGATTTGTTGCTGAGCATCCGCAAGCCTTCGACGACAGCCTCATTCCAGGAATTGGAGCATCGCTTCCTTCAGGCCATGAAGTACCTGAGGGTGATACGGCCGAAACCATGACGTCGTTCAAACAAGAAGAACTCCCGTTGGGACCTCTTATTCTGCTTGCCTGCCGAATTCCACACTCTTTTATGACCGATCTTCGCCAGTATGCGAAACAGCCAGACTAAATCAATCCCGGATGGATAAGAAGAACACTGCAATTGGACTGCTACTGCTTTTCGCAGCCTTCGCCCTGATGTTTTATCAGGCCCCGCCGCCATCCGATCCCAAAGCCGAATCTCCAGCCGATTCCCCAGCATCCGAACGCCCAGTAAGCCAATCGACTGGGCCAAGCGAAACTGGTCGAGCCATTCCTGTCGACGCAAGCCCGTCTCAACAACCCAAGACCGGGCCCGCCATTTTGGAAAGCCTGGATGGCAACTTGGACGAGATCGTCGTCACTCGGGAAAACGATCTAATGGAAGCCCGTTTCACCAACTACGGGGGGGCTATCCAGGAAATCGTGCTCAAGGAATTCGCAACTTCCCGCGACGACCCCTCTCCCTACAAAATGAATGGGAAGCGATCTGGACCAGCACTTGAGCTGACCGGACTGCTCGGCCTCGACAAGACAGAGTCATTCCAATTGGTCGAGCCTAGCAGCGATCCCAACAAAGTCGAATTCCGCAGAGTGGTGCAGGGTAACTATCAGGTGACCCGTCGCTACACCATCCACGAGGACACTAGCCAAGAGAAGGCCTACCTAATCAAGCATGAGCTCGAGTTTCGCAACCTCACCGATCAAGCTCTTTTCATCAGCGACTTTAGCCTCAATGCCGGGACGGTAGCTCCTTCAGGCCCTCAAGACGCCCAACTGCTCACCTTCGGCTACTTCGATGGCGAAGACACCGAGTTTCTAGCTCAGAGCAAGTTCACCGGCAGCAGCATACCGTTCTTTTCCTCCGAGCCCAGGGACTACATTGCCGAGGATCGAAGCGTGGATTGGATTTCGCTGAAAAACCAATTCTTCATAACGATATTGAAGCCCAGTCAAAGCGGGGTCGGCTATTTCGCCCAACCCGTCGAATTTCCCCAGTTGCCCAATCAGTCCCGACCGCAGCTCGGGATGACCGGGCTGCTTAAAATGGATAGCTTCACCTTGTCCCCCCAAAACACGCAGATTTTCGAATTCGACTACTACATTGGCCCCAAGGAATTCGATCGCGTCTCCCGAGTGGGAGAAAATACAGAGGAGGGAATGCAGTTCGGCTTTTTCGGGGCCATCTCCAAACTCCTGCTGACCATGATGAATGGCTTCTACAGTTTTTCCCATAACTACGGAGTCGCCATCATCCTTCTCACTCTGGCCATTAAAATAATCTTTTTGCCGATCAACTTGATTTCGTCCCGCTCCATGAAGCGGATGGGCAAGCTTCAAGAGCCCATGAAGGCGATCAACGAGAAGTTCGCCGACAGCCCCCAAAAAAAGCAGGAGATGATGATGGCCATGTATCGGCTCAACAAAGTGAATCCGGTCGCAGGCTGTCTGCCAATGCTCATTCAGATTCCTATATTCTTCGGCTTGTTCTACATGCTGCGAAGCGCTGCGGAATTGAGGCTGGCTGAATTCATCTGGATAGCCGACCTTTCCATGCAAGAGGGCATTTTCACGCTGCCATTTAGTATTCCCTTCATGGGCGACCAGTTCAACATACTGCCCTTTATCTACCTTGTTTCGCTCGTCATCCAGATGGGCATGATGCCCACTCCTTCCGTAGACAATGCCCAGGTGAAGATGATGAAGTTCATGCCCTACATCTTTTTCCCCATCATCTACACATTCGCATCCGGTCTCGTGCTCTACTGGACCGTCAATAATGTTTTTACTATAGGCCAGCAGTGGATGATAAATCGGAAGAAAGACGACTTTGAAATAGAGCTTCCACCCGCCTTGAAAAAGGCCATGGAAGCTCCCAAAAAGAAGCGGCGCAAAAAAGGATAATCCGGGGAATCGTCGCCCCAAACATTTCTTCATTCTTCAATCCTAATTCCTAACTTAGCCCATGTCCGGACACAGCAAATGGTCGACTATCAAGCGCAAGAAAGGCGCGGCTGACGCCAAGCGCGGCAAGATTTTTAGTCGCCTATCGAAAGATATCTCCCTCGCTGCCAAAGCTGGGGGCGGGGACCCCGACATGAATCCGAAATTGCGGACAGCGCTGCTCAAAGCCCGAGCGGAAAACATGCCTGCCGAAAATATAGAGCGGGCCATTAAAAAGGGCACCGGCGAGCTTCCGGGAGTCGTCTACGAGGAATTCGTGTACGAGGGCTACGCCCCACACGGGATCGCGGTCGTCGTCGAGGTCACGACCGACAACAAAAACCGAGCCGCATCCGAAGTCCGCTCAACTTTCTCCAAGAACGGCGGCAACCTCGGCGGGGCAGGCTCCGTGGCCTTCATGTTTCAAAGAAATGGGCAATTTATCATTTCCAAAGAGAAAACCGACGAGGAGACCTTGATGGAGGTCGCCCTCGATGCCGGCGCTGAAGACCTGAAAATTGAGGAAGAGTATTTCGAGGTACTCGCGCCGTTGGCCGAGTTCGACAACGTTAGCCAAGCCCTCGCCCAGGCCGATATCGAACCTGACAACGCTGAGCTTGCCTACCTCCCCGAGAGCTTGACTCCGATTGCCAACCAGGAGGACGCCAAACAAGTTATGCGCCTAATCGACGCCCTGGATGATTTGGATGATGTCCAGAACGTCTTCCACAACGCCGATATTCCCGTCAAGTTTCTGGACGAGGAATAGTTAGCCGGGCTGATAAACCGCAATGCGCCCATCCGTGTCGGTCTCATAGAAAGCTAAGCGCGGGAGCGGGTTTAACCCGCAATACTTTCATGGTTAACCCTTTAGAGATCGCGGCACAAATCAGTTCCTACAATCCGCCAATGAAACAGGAACCTCTGCTCTTTGGGCTAAGTTGACGTATATGCGCTGAGCGGGAGGGCAGGCTGTTGCTTCGGCTTTTAGGTAGGGAGGACCGAGACGGTCCTCCCTACCTAAAGGAATGCCTCGGAACTTGCTCCTGGGCAACGGGACCGAAACCCGCTCTCGTTTAATTAAATTGAAACCTGTAAAACCGACTTGGCAGACAATCTCTGAACCGATACTTTGTCATATCGGATTGTCCCGCTTGACGCGGGGCTCTCGATAGGATGACTCTTCAGCCCTGCCCTTGTTGCTTAAAACCCGATTCTCAATGAACCACGCAGAGGAAGATTTTATTCAGGTTACCGACGGAGAAATCGGATTAGTTTCACCCAAGGACTTCCATCACTCTGAAGCGTTCGAGTTCGAGAGCGGCCAATCGATCCCCGAATTTTCACTACGCTATGAGGCTTACGGTGAACTGAACGCCCAAAAGAATAACGCCATTCTCGTGGCCCACGCCCTTACTGGAGATCACCATTGCGCCGGCGTCCATTCGCTGCACGACCGCAAGCCGGGCTGGTGGAATAGCATGATCGGTCCGGGCAAGCCCATCGATACCAATCGCTTTTTCGTGCTCTGCGCTAACTGCATTGGCGGCTGCCAAGGATCGACGGGGCCCATGTCCATTGATCCGAATAGCGGCAAGCCCTACAACTTGACCTTCCCCTTTGTCACGATTCGCGATATGGTTCGCTCGCAAAAGATTCTGCTGGATAGCTTGGGCATCAGAGAGCTCTATGCCGTGATCGGAGGCTCCATGGGCGGCATGCAGGTAATGCAATGGGCAATTGAATACCCTGATTTCGTCAAGCGTATCATTCCTATGGCTACGACATGGCGGCAAAACGCCCAAGCGATAGCCTTCGATGAAGTCGGGCGGCAAGCCATTATGCAGGATCCTAAATGGCTGCAAGGGAACTACTCCGAGGGAGAAGGGCCCGACGTCGGTTTGGCCATCGCCCGCATGATGGCCCACATTACCTACCTATCCGATCGCGGCATGGAGCGGAAATTCGGCCGGCGCCGCCCGCAGGGGGAAGGCAATCGCTACTCATTCGACATCCAATTCGAGGTGGAAAGCTATCTGCGCTACCAAGGGGAGAGCTTCATCAATCGCTTCGACGCCAACACCTACCTGTATTTCACTCGAGCATTAGGGTACTTCGATCTGGCCCACTCTTATGGAAGCTTGGACAAGGCTTTCCAAAATTTGAAATGCAAGGCCCTGTCGGTCGGCTTCACTTCCGATTGGCTATTCCCTCCTGAGCAGAATCGGGAGATAGTATTAGCTATGTTGAAACAAGGCGTTCAAGCTACCTATACGCAACTAGATCTAGACCTGGGTCACGACTCCTTCCTGGTGGAATCCGATGAGCTGTTTAATCTCGTTCGAGACTTTCTGGCCTTCTAGTTCCAATGGTGTAGGAGCGGTTTTATCCCGCGATTCCGATAGGTCTTAATTGTTAGTTATCGCGGGATAAAACCATCCGCCAAAAAGAATGATCAAATAGAGATCTCTCAGATACAAGCAGCGCGAGGCTGCCAATGCCAGGCGACACCGGTGTCCGAAATCAAGGTAGCGGGCGACCTTCGAGAGCCCACAATATTGAACCATAAAAAAGGCCAGGCTGCTTGTCCTCAAGCTGCCGTAGCTAGTGTTCCACTTCTTGCTTG
>CAYOLG010000008.1:23418-96292 GCA_964404745.1 uncultured Opitutaceae bacterium | reverse complement strand
AAGGCCAGGCTGCTTGTCCTCAAGCTGCCGTAGCTAGTGTTCCACTTCTTGCTTGAGCCCTACTTCGCTTTCAAATCGTAAATGGCGTATCCGCACAACCAATTCGGAAGCTTAGTTGTTTCCCGTTTCCAGTCGCCCCGAAGGTAGACTTTTCTGGCTATCTCGATACCGCTATCTGCGCAGTACTTTTCAAATTGACGAACTGACAACGGATTTCCCGGCCTCGATTCTTCCCAAGATGTCGGATACACTTCGTTTTCCAAGCGATGTCCCGTGAAGAGCATGCTCAAACGGTTCTTCCAGTATGCGAAGTTGACGAAGCCGACTGTAAGGAACTTAGATACTCTCAAGGCCTCTTTGACGACGAGCGAAGGGCTGTCCAGTTCCTGAAGGGTTCGCGAGCAGATAACGCGATCGAAATGCTTGTCTGGAAACGCCTTCATGAAATCCATCATATCCCCAAGGTAGGCCGAGATGCCCCGTTTCACACAGGCATGTATCTTATCGAAGTTCAGGTCCACTCCAACGCTTTCGACTTTACGCGTTTGTTTCAAATACTCCAGCAAAACGCCTCGACCGCACCCTAAATCGAGAACTCGAGATCCTGGGTCTACCCAGTCTCGCATAATTTGCATGTCGACCGAACGCTTTTCCTTCGCCTTCTTCATCTTGGATAGATCATCGACTAAGCAAGCCCAGGTCTAACACGCAAGCAAGCTCGCAAACATTTTATGACGCGGTTTCCATTCTTTTTGGTTCGCTCAATTCATCGAATCGCCACTCTGCTTGTTTCCACGCGAGGTCCGCGGACTCTAGCATACTTTTGCCAATGGCTTCAATCACCGGAACCACAACCGCGTTGCCGAATTGCTTGTAGGCCTGGCCTCGACGAGGATCGATGGAGAACCATTCCGGAAATCCCATCATACGCCGGCATTCGACAGGGTGCAACCGACGAACGACCCCATCGATCAAATAGGCGCCCGTTTTGGCCGCGGCCCCACCACCATGAGCGGAAAGCGTTATGCCGTGACCCTCTACTGAATAAATGCGTTCGCCCTGACCACCCTTGTTAATGGTTCCGATCTGGGCAGGCCTTCCCTCTCCCGGCTTTGCCTCTTTTCCAGATATTCGAATGTCGCTTCTGTCGATGACCTGCTCCCTAGCCTCGTCATTCGATACAAGGATGTCCTTGACGGCGACTTTCCTACCGATGCTCGAAGACTTGGGAAATTTGAAAACCTGAGATTCCGTATCGCTTCTCACACCCACGATGTATAGCCGCTTCCTGGCCTGAGGCACTCCGAAATCGGAAGCATTCAAGATGGCATGGGAAACTCGATAACCTTCGCCTTCCAGCATCGACAGCGTTCGTTTAAGCGTATCGCCATTTTGGTGACGCGCATAATTGGCGACATTTTCCAGAAACACGGCTCTCGGGCGTTTGGCAGCAACGAGACGCATCACTTGAAAAAATAGCGTTCCTCTGGCATCCTCGAATCCTCGTTGCTTGCCGCTTACCGAAAAGGGCTGGCAAGGAAAGCCGCCACATAGGACGTCATGTCGTGGGACATCCTCCGGATTGATCCGAGTGATATCGCCAGCCGGTTTCTCTCCAAAGTTCCTTTCGTAGGTCGCCGCCGCATGTCTGTCGATCTCAGAACTGAAAACGCATTGGCCGCCCAAGCGCTCCAATCCTATCCTGAATCCTCCAATTCCTGCAAACAAATCTATAAAAGTGAACATAGGACTGGCTAAACTATTCGCTCCAAAGCGGCCGCGGATATCTCCCTAACATCGCGCAGAACCGCGGGCCGTTCGAAAATGCCTTTGCGGAATGCTTCCTGGCCGTCTTCCGAATCGAAATCGAATCCGATAAGAGCCCGCCCTACGCGTTCCCCCGTGTAACTATAATTAAAATACACGATACTTGCCCGCTGACAATGGCTAGTCAGAAAATCGCGCAAGGCTCCCGCTCTCTCTGGAAACTCTATTTTGATAAAGCAAGGGTACCGAATGAGCTCGGCGTCATAGCGAATGATACGGAACTCGACATCTTCGTCTCCAGTAGCGTCCTCGAAACGAACGCCCAATTTCCGTAGTTGTTCTTCAAGGGCCGAGAGCGCTTCTGGCATGGCGTCTATCCCGATGATCGGAGCCGCTTCTTTCCGTTTGGACATGCCATGTTGAAACTCTATGATATTTACCGAATCCGGGAACGTCTCCAGCAGTTCCAGCAACGCCCCTTTCCGCTCGGGGATAAAAAAACGATAATACCTTCGATGGGCTGATCCGATTCCCGCATGCCGAACGATGTAGGAAAGTTGGCCGAAATCCATATTCGAGCCGCACACGATCGCCAAAGCCCGCTTTCCAGCCAGCTTGCCTTTCTCTAGAAGCCAGCCTGCTAAACCCATGGCCCCCGCTGGTTCTGGGATTTGACGATGCGTGTCCCAAAGCAGTTGCATGGCCGCGCAAACTTCATCGTTGGTGACCGTCAGATACCGATCAATCAGCTGGCGGCAAAAATGGCTGGTCAGCTCGCCCGCCTTCTTAACCGCAGTTCCATCGCAAAACACATCTACATACGCGAGCTCAACCGGTCTACCTGCTTTCATGGCGGCCGCCATGGATGCCTGGTCTACTCCTTCCACTCCGACAATCTCGATATTCGGGTAGTATCGCTTAAGCCAGCAGGCCACGCCAGCCGCCATACCGCCACCACCAATCTGCAAATAGGCAATATCGAGTACACCCTCTCCCGACATGACGATTTCGTCAGCCAACGTCCCCTGGCCCGCCATCACCGCCAAATCGTCATAGGGATGAATGAACGTCTTGTGCTCTTGCTCGCTGTACGCCCGGGCGGCGCGGGAAGCATCGTCATAGGAGTCGCCCTCCAATCTCACGTGTACCGCATCGCCGCCAATTGATTTGACCGCTTCCTGCTTCATTAGCGGCGTGGATCGCGGCATGAAAACTTCCGCGTGCGTTTCTAGCGATTGGGTCGCCAAAGCGACCCCTTGAGCATGATTTCCAGCTGAGGCGCAAACAACGCCCTGCACCCTCTCCTCAGCGCTGAGCAATCGCATGCGATTATAGGCTCCACGCCATTTGTAGGCGTGGATTGGCGACAGATCCTCTCGCTTGATGAACACATTCTCGTTTTCGCTCAGGCGATGAAACGGGGTCGGTCGAGCAATCTTGTATACCCACTGGCGCGCTTCCAGAATCGCTTGGAAAAGGTCGTCGACGGTTGGATACGATCCCTCCGCTACCTCCCTCGGACCTTGGGCTACGTCGCTACTTTCGGACATGGTTCAAGAAATTCCAGACCATCAGTACCGCAAAGGTTCCTATCCAGGCGGATCCCCAGGCGAAAATCCCAAGCTGCGGAGCAAACACGACAATCGCGACCGCTAGCAAGGTCGCGACAATTAGCGGGAAGACGATGACTTTCCCTAATGGAGGAGGGCCGCTCATTGACCCCCGATGCAAACAGCTTTGGGCGGCGAGGCCATCCTTTTATTCGACCCCAACAACTGGAATCCTGAAGTGAGATCCCGAAAAACCTGCTGAGCGACCAATGACGATTAATTCCCCCGCCTTTGCCGCTACCAGCGCATCTGGCACGACGACTTTCGCCAGGGCATTCAAAGCCTTGCTCTGATCCCTATTCTACGAACGCCACTGTACAGAACCTTATGGCATTTCTGATTAATCATTTCCGAACAGGCGTTCGATTTCCCTACGGTCGCGTTTCGTTGGCCGGCCCGTTCCCCTGTCCCTACGGAGGACCTTTTGGGCGGCCGTCATCTTCAAAAGCTCATACTCCTCGGGCGGAGTGAGATCTTCCATATAGCCCGGAACAAGTTTGGATCCAAGCCGCTTTTCAATCAGGCCTAATACCCGAACCGTTTTCGTTGTTGGCCCCAACTGAATGCTCACGGTTTCCCCCACCTTGATGGAATAAGAAGGCTTTACTTTATCTTCGCGAATCCGAATCTTCCCGCCACGGCAAGCTTCCGTTGCCAAGGACCTCGTCTTAAAAAGCCGGACCGCCCACAGCCACCGATCGAGCCGGGCTTTTGCCAATCCCTCTTTCATCATTCGATTCAAAATACTAGGAAAAAGGCATCCAGGATCAACTAGCAATCCCGGCGGGCAGGAAAAAGCCCTCGCTGATTCACGAGGGCTTCTTCGGAGCCCCGCTCAGGACTCCGGAACACCTGCCAGATTGGCCGTAGCCGTCTAATACGGCGGCTCCAAAAGGAGCGATAAGACTCTCTACGACACGATCACTGACTTTAGTTTCCAAACCTACTATATTTTTCTTTCAACCCGACTTCCCCTCGTTCAACAATCGGACCTCGGCCTCCTGTTGCCGTCCTAGAGGTGTCACGCTCATCAGTCAGCCATTCCCATTCCCGATTCGATCTGATCTCGCCCCTTTGCCTGATCGTCCTATCCGTCATCGGCGTATTCTTTATCTACAGCGCCCAGCATTACCAGCAAAGCAATGACTGGATCCGGCAAATTGTTTGGATCTTCGTGGGATTGAGCGCCTACGCAGTGGTCTCCTATTTCGACTACAAGCTCTTCTTAAAGTACTCACACTGGCTCTATTCGCTGGGGCTGTTTCTCCTCGCCCTGGTGGAATTCACCCCTCTGGGAGTCACGCGCTATCATGCTAAACGCTGGCTAGACGTCGGGGTGACCACCGTTCAGCCCAGCGAACTAGCCAAGCTCGCTTGCCTGGTGATTGGAGCCAGTTTGCTTACCAGATCAGAAATGGGAACGATCAAGGAGTCTCGCCTCACCCTCGCGAAAATGGCGCTTGCGATTTCTATTCCATTCTTATTCATCTTGATCCAGCCCGACCTTGGGTCGGCGCTAGTCATTCCTTCAGTCGTGTTCGCCCAACTGTACGCATCCAATCTAACCAAGTCCTTCTTTACGGCAGCTTTCGCAATTTTTGCCGTACTGGTAGGGTTGGTGCTTTGGGATACTCACCGGTATAGCGAATACGTCATCGCCAAAGCGGAGGCGAAAGAAGAGCAAGTCGTTAAGGAGCCTTCCTACTGGATTCCCATTCTGAAGGACTATCAGCGACAGCGCATTATGGGCTTTATTTTCCCCGACAAGGTCGACCGAAGAGACGCCGGCTGGAATCGGGAACAATCGATAATTTCCGTGGGTTCTGGTGGCCTCCTAGGTAAAGGATACCTTAATGGCAACCAGGCCCAACTGGGCTATCTGCCTCGGGCAGTGGCCCACAACGACTTCATTTTTTCCGTCCTCGCGGAAGAAACAGGCTTTTTGGGAAGCGTAGTCGTCGTCACCCTATTCGGTTTGCTTATTGGAAACAGCATTCGCATCGCCACGATCGCCCGCGACCGCTTCGGTACGCTCTTGGTTGTTGGTGTTGCGACACTGTTTTCGATTCATGTTTTTGTTAACATCGCAATGACAATCGGGTTGATGCCAATAACCGGACTACCGCTCCCGTTCTTAAGTCACGGAGGCACCTTCATGGTGAGCTGCTGCGTCCTGCAAGGACTGGCACAAAGCGTGTACAGATTTCGCAAGGAGTTCTAATAAAAATGCGATTCCTAGAGCAGCATATCTCAACACGGTCTATCCACCACGAATCGGCGCCTTCTGCTAACTCAGAAACGTTACAGAATGAGCGAAAACAACATCAACACCGAAAATACGGACCCCTCGACCAAACACGAAGAAGAGCTTCGCAACCCTCCCTCACGGAAACCAGCGAAGCCCGTTGATCAGGCGAAACTGAAAGAAGAAGCTAACAAGCGATCCAAAAATCGCCCGCTTCTGACGAAAATCGTCGAGAAATTTAAAAAGGAGAAGGAACCCTACCGGGAACTCATCATCAATGCCGAGCCATTGGAGACGCGTGTCGGCCTCCTCGTCGATGGCATCCTAGATAAATTCGACATCGAGCGGCGCCGAAGCGCCCAGCGAATCGTCGGAGGTATCTTCAAGGGGAAAATCAAGAATCTCGACCCAGGGTTAAAGGCGGCCTTCGTGGACATCGGCCTGCCGAAAAACGCCTTCTTGCACTACTGGGACATCCTGCCACAGGCCGCGGATTCCTCCGTCGAAGTAGTGCGGGTCAACCGATCCAAAAACATAAAGAACAAAAAGAAGATCACGATCAAGGATATCCCCAGCCACTACCCGATTGGCACCGAAATCGTCATCCAGGTGACCAAAGGCCCGATCGGAACCAAGGGGCCCCGAACCACGACAAATCTTTCCTTGCCTGGACGTTTTCTTGTATTGATGCCCTACTCAGACCAATGCGGCATTTCTCGGAAAATCGAGGATCCCAAAGAACGGAATCGCCTCAAAAAAATCATCCAGGATCTCACCATTCCCGAAGGAATGGGTGTAATCGTGCGAACCGCCGGCGAGGGGAAAAAAGCCCGCTACTTCGTCAGGGACCTGCACATAATGCTGAAAACTTGGGATAAGATCCAAAACAAGATCGACACCGTCAAAGCGCCCTCCTGCCTGTACAAGGAGCCAGATCTCAGCGAGCGAACGGTTCGAGACTTCCTCACCGAAAAGATTGACCGCGTACTGATAGACAACCCTGAAGACCACAAGTCGGTCATCGATGACGTCAGCCAAATTTCCAAGCGCTCGACCAACAAGATCCACTTGTATACGGATAGCATCCCTATTTTCGAACGGTACAATATTGAGAATCAGATAGAGCAAACGTTCCAAAGGGCAGTCCCGCTACCATCAGGAGGCGCAATCGTAATTGACGAAACCGAAGCCCTTATCGCCATCGACGTCAATACCGGCTCCCACAAGAACAAGGGGAACGAGACCAATACGATATTCCAGGTAAATAGCGAAGCGGCGGCGGAGATCGCACGGCAAATACGCCTGCGAAACATCGGCGGGCTGATCATCATCGATTTTATCGATATGAAGCAACGGAAGCATCGGAACGCGATACTGAGTCAGATGCGCCGCCACATGGCCTTGGACAAAGCGAAAACGCATATACTGCCGATCTCCCCTTTGGGCATCATGCAAATGACCCGGCAGCGAATGCAGGAAAGCGTGTCTTCTGGGTTGTATACAGATTGCCCTTACTGTCGCGGAAAAGGTATCGTGAAATCCGCTACCACAGTCAGTGTCGAGCTGCAGCGGAAACTCTCGGGAATCGTCCGTCGGGCTCGCAATCGAGCCACGGATCCAGACAAGCCCATAAAGCTACGCGTCTTGGTCAACCCCGCGATCATCGACCGCCTCAGGGAGGAAGATGCCGATTTGCTCATAAGTCTGGAAAAGGACTACCACGCTCAGCTCACCTTCCGCTCCGATCCTCACTTTCACGTCGAAAATTATCGCATTATTGATGTGGATACAGGAGCAGCTTATGGATAAAAAATGACTGCGTCAGCCAAACCTGCCTTGCTAGTTTCGATCATAGGGCTTGCGCTTGCGAAGGCCGCAGAAACCGAAAATTGTCTTGGCTTAGAGTCCTCAACCACCGAAGACCCTGCAGGCTGTTTCTTTTCTTAAAACGGCAGGGGACCCCGACCCCGGGAATCTAAGATGAATTCTGAACTTATCGATCCCAAAAAGCTGATTGAAGAGCTCAGCATTGATGACTTTAATCGGTATTCAGATGAGTACTACAAAAAGCTTCCTGCGGCGGAGATCCAGATGGGCAAACCATTCTCCATGCCCAATCATGCTCCTCAATTGCTGGTTCGCCTAGGGCTAATACTCGAGGGTCTTCGACTCGCTCCGGGGATGAAGGTGCTCGACTTCGGAGCCGGCACCTGCTGGATTTCCAAGGCGATTTGGCAAATGGGGTGCTCCGTAATCGCTACAGACGTATCCGAAGAAGCTCTACGCCTCGGTCGTCGCCTTTTTGAGGATTACCCGATACCCAACAGGCCTCTGGCTTCTTGGGATACGCGTCTTTTCAACGGAATTCGAATCCCAACTGAGGATGAGGAGATCGACCGAATCATCTGTTTCGATGCCTTTCACCATGTCCCCAATCAAAACGAGATCATCCAGGAGTTCTATCGCGTATTGAGAAATGGCGGCTCCATCTCGTTTAACGAGCCGATCGGGCCCCACTCGACGACAGCGGACTCGCAACGCGAGATGCGCGAATTCAATGTTCTCGAGAATGACCTCGATATGGACGAACTCGCTTCTCAATTTCAGCAAGCTGGCTTCGAGGAGCCCGTATTCAAAGTCGCCGCTTGTCCTGATTACGTGTTAAGCTATGGCGAATGGCGAAAATGCGTTTCGGGAGCCGCCCCAAAGAGCATGCGAAATTCGATCACCGGATTTCAGCGAAACAGCGGGGTATTCTTTTTTCAGAAAGGCAAACCCCTGAACGACAGCCGCTATGCCTCCAGCGGGCTCAATCATAGGCTGACCTGCGATCAAACGCGGCTATCATTGAAAGCTGGAGAGCGAAGAAACGTCCATGTTACGGTAACCAATACGGGCGACTCCAGATGGCTGGCCAAGAACGAGCACTTCATTGGCGTAATGAACATTGCATCCCGCTTGCTCGACTATGACAGCCAGGAAGTGCTCAAGGATAACACCCGCTTTCCCATTCCCAGAGAACTGGAGCCCGGCGAACGTTTCGAGGCGGATGTCCCTCTTCACGTAGACAAGCCAGGCAAATTCTGGCTGAAGCTAGATATGGTATCCGAGCGTGTCTGCTGGCTAGAAGACCTCGGTTCCAAACCCGTGTTGATAGAAGTGGACGTCTCGTAGAAAGCGGCAGACTATACCCTATCACATAACCCATCTCAGGGCGGCTGAGGACGATTTATGCCATCCGCCAAAAAGAATGGGCAAATGTCGGA
Organism: uncultured Opitutaceae bacterium; assembly: GCA_964404745.1. Taxonomy (GTDB): domain Bacteria; phylum Verrucomicrobiota; class Verrucomicrobiia; order Opitutales; family Opitutaceae; genus Pelagisphaera. The sequence goes on along the minus strand of CAYOLG010000008.1, from coordinate 87,404 downwards.
TGGCATAAGGGAAGGTTTCTAGAATCCTATTCCCTTGACACGCGTTTTGACGCGGCAAACGAACATGTCTACAGTCATGTAAAGCGTGGATCCGTCATCCCCCCAGGCGCAATTGCTGGAATGCTCTCCCGTTTCAATGCGTCCCAGAAGTTCGCCGCCAGGCGAGAGGATATAAATGCCACCCGGACCTGTCGCCCAGAGGTTTCCATCTTGATCGATCGCCATCCCGTCCGGGTTCCCCACCCCATCGCCTTTATAGGGCAAGGCGTCGAAAAACACTTCGCCCCGGCCCAAAGTTCCATCATTTTTTACTAGATACGACCTCCATATTGGAGAGGCGCTATCGGATTGAGCAACATAAAGCGTTTTTTCATCCGGGGCGAGGCCAATACCATTCGGGCGCGTAAAATCTTTCGTCAGCAAAACGACTTCACCGTCAGGACGAAGCAAATACACGCCACAATAATCCATCTCTCTCCTCGAATCGTTTTCCCTATCGGGAAGCCCATAGATCGGATCGGTAAAGTACAGGTTGCCATTGGAGGCATACACGAGGTCATTCGGGCTATTGAAACGATTGCCGCGATAGTTGTCGGCCAGGGTCCGCTTGCCTCCGCCAGTGGTGAGAACGGACACTCGTCGGTCCCCATGCTCGCACAGCGTCAGGCGCCCCTCGGAATCGAAAAGCAGTCCATTGCTTCCTGGCTCGCGACCGTAATCGACGATGCCAGTATATCCAGAAGGCTTCATGAAAACGCTCAAGCCTTCGATCTCGCTCCATTTCATAACTACGTTCCTAGGAATATCCGAAAATACGAGAAATGAACCCTGCTTGTTCCAGGCAGGCCCCTCCGACCAAACGAATCCCGAGGCGATCACCTCTATCTCCGCATCGGGATCAATCAACAGGTCCAAGCGATCATCCATTTTGTTGATCTGGCCAATGGTGGGATAATTACTCGGAACGTCCGTATTCGTCCAAGCGAAATTCGCCCCTCCAAAGAATATTGCGATCCAAGCCAAGAAAAACCGGTGCGAAATCATGGGCCTATACTTTCGTGAATTCCCAGTTGTGTCCAATGCAATATAAATTGCGGCTGGTCATCCCTCATTGACTAAACCCGCAGCTTGGAGAGGATAGGGGCGAAACGAATTTCCATAGCTATGAAAACTTTTTTCACCGCCCTCCTGCTCGGCGTTTTCATTGGAGCGATGATAACGGCCTATTACAGTGATCCCGAGTCTTTTAAGTCGGCCCTATCCCTGCCCGATCGCGAATCCGATAGCGCCAGCTATTCCGAATCGCCAATGAAGGAGTTGAAAGATAAAGCGGCCGAATCCACCGGCAAGGTCGCTGACCGTCTCAAAGAAGGCGCCAATACCCTAATCGAGAATGCGCGCGAGGAGCGGGAGGAGATCGCCGAGAAAGGCAAGGAGATCATCGATTCCGCCAAGGACGCGGGCATCAAAGCGGCGATTAGCGGACGTCTAAAGCTTGATTCCTCGATCGATGCTGCCCGCATCGAGATCGAGGTTGTGGATGGATCAGTGGTGCTTTCTGGAGAGGTCTCGTCCCGAGCCGAAGAGCGAAAAGCCCGGGATATCGCTTTGGACACGCGCTACGTCAAAGACGTCCGTTCCGAGCTTAAAACCGCCCCCTGAACGCATTCGCGCATCCATTCTTGTTTTTAGATGCAGGCGCTCGTAGCTCTCGACAAATTCAAAGACGCTCTTTCCGCCCGGGACGCCTCCCGTATCGTCGCAAGCGAACTGAGCGAACTTCATCCTCAATGGCGAATCGAGACAGCCCCATTAGCTGACGGAGGCGACGGTTTCTGCGACACCCTTACTGGAATTCTCGACGGCGAATTCCATAAGGCAACCGTAACCGATCCTCTGCAAAAGCCCGTCAATGCTGGTTTCGGCATCGTCCCTGAGAACAAAATTCCCCTTTCAGCTCGTCAATTGCTGGATTGGCAAAAGAGCATCGATCAAGTTGCGGTAATCGAAATGGCAGAGAGCAGTGGAATCGCCCTCACGCCTATCGAAGGGCGCTCGCCCTGGAACACAACTACGGCAGGTTTGGGGGAATTGATAAGGAGCGCCCACGAGCAAGGGGCTGGAGGAGCCATCATCGGTCTGGGAGGCTCCGCAACCCACGATCTGGCTCTCGGAGCGCTGTGGAGGCTTGGATACCGTTTCCACGATGCGAGTGGCAATGAAATCGATGAGGCGCCTGTTCCAAGAATATGGCCGCGGATCGCGAGGATTTCGCTACCAGCTCCCATCCTTCCTAACTCATTCCAAATCCGCCTAGCCTGCGATGTCGAAAACCCCTTGCTTGGCAGTCGGGGAGCCGCAGCCATTTTCGGACCGCAAAAAGGCCTCACCAAGGACCGCTTGCCAGAACTCGAATCTGAAACTGAACGACTGGCCGAGCTGCTCAACGCGACTAGCGGCACCTACCCAGCCTCGCCCAGAGAAAATGGGACTGGCGCGGCAGGCGGAGCGGCCTTCGGGCTCAAAGTGGGTCTCGGGGCCCGTATCATTTCCGGCTACCAGCTCGTCAAAGCGTGGATTAGTTTGGAGGAAAAATTTTCTCGCGCCGACTGGGTGCTCACCGGCGAAGGCCGCTTTGACGAATCATCCCTCCATGGCAAGGGACCCGGCGAGCTTTCTCTAGAAACTCTCGCCCATAGCAAACGGCTCCTGGTTTTGGCCGGATGCATTGGCCAGATTGCGAAAAGCCCCATTCCCCAATCATCCCTTTGCCAAATCTCCCCGCCTGGCCTACCGCTTGCCGAGGCCCTCCAAAAGACAGAGGAAAACTTGAGAAAGGCGATTCGGCAATATTTCGGCCAAACGGCTTAGTCGGCAGCTACAGACTTCCGAAACCGGGCCGATTTACTCGCTTGGAATAAACAATCATTAAAACGCGGTGTCGGATTTGAACAAACCAAGTCGATCGCCCATTTTGCGACGCAATCAGCCAAACGAACTGACAACTCTGAACTAATCGAACGATAAGCCCATGAATGTCGCCGAACCCGATTACATATACGAGCAAGAGGCGCGGGCTCAGAAACGGCTTCGCATCAGGCGGGCTAAACAATTGCTGCGACCTTTGCCTCGCAAGGCTACGCTCCACCGCTGGCCAGTACTCAAATGGTTCGCTGAAACAGCTCGGACGCGCCCCTACTTATGGTCATTCCGAATTCGAGAGGTGAGCTTAGCCTTGTACCTCGGGTTCGTTATCGCCTTCTTGCCTATTGTGGGAATCCAGTTCATCCTCGCTTTGGCTTCTGCCTGGGTACTGAGGGCCAATTTGCCGGTGATTATGGGAGCCCAGCTGGTAACGAATCTCGCCACTATGTGGGCCGTTTACCCGGCCCTTGCTTTGCTCGGGGATCGCATCATTAAAACACTGCGCCTCGACGTGGTGGATTCCCAAATCGGCTACACCGCATTCTCGCTGGTAACCGGCGGCATCATAGCGGGGATCGCAATCGCATTTCTTCTCGATATGATTTACCGCTTTGCCATCATTCAGGCGAAAAAGCATCCCATTCATCTGCAGAGAATGCCGAAAAAGTAGCATTCCGGTTTGCCCCTTGCTGCAAACATGCTAAACCTTTCCGACCTAGAGCGGGAAATCCGCTCGATCAATTCCTATGATACGCGCACTTCCGATCATCGCGATGCTGATTGCCACGCAATCGCTGCTGGCTCAAACGCTAATTCCCCAAAATTCCAATACGATTTTCCAGGCGGCGATTCAGAGCCAGGCCGGAACCAATCCCTATCGAACGCAAATCAAGCTAGGAATCGACGTCCTCGCTGACCAGGGATTCGCCCCTCTACTCGGCAAACGGGTGGGCCTTCTAACTCATCCCGCTGGTGTCAATCGTCTTGGAATTTCCACGGTTCGCATCCTTCACCAGAATCGGGCTGTGAATCTGGTGGCTCTTTTCGGACCCGAACACGGAATTTACGGGAATGAGAAGGCTAACGAGCCCATAGATAACGCCATCGATCCTAGAACGGGACTACCGGTGTATTCGCTCTATGGAAAATATCGGAAACCAACCCCCAACATGCTGGCCAGTATCGACGTTATCGTCGTCGATCTCCAAGACATTGGCACGCGATCCTACACATTTATTAGCTGCATGAAGTTGGCTCTCGAAGCGGCCTACGAAAACGGAGTCGAGGTAGTTATCTTGGACCGCCCCAATCCGCTCGGAGGCCTGAAAGTCGATGGGCCTATCGTCGAGAGGCGCTGGCATAGCTACGTAGGGGCCTTCTCGATTCCATATGTCCACGGACTGACCATAGGCGAGCTGGCTAGGATGTCTGTTTCGAAGCCGGGAATCTTGAATATCACCGATCTGCAGCGACGGTCTGGCAAGCTGACTGTGGTCACTATGGACGGATGGAATCGATACATGAGCTGGCCTATGCTGGGATTGAAGTGGATCGCCCCGTCCCCCAACATCCCCGATTTTCCATCGGCAGTTGGGTACGCTATGACCGGGCTCGGCGCCCAATTAGGAAATTTCAAGCACGGCATCGGTAGCGAATACCCTTTCCGAATCTTGACCCACAAAAACGCGACCCTCGACCAATTAGAACGCGAGCTGAAGCGGAGGGCTATACCAGGTATCGAATTCGAGCGAAAGCCGCTCAGCGAAGGCGACACCGGCCTATATGTGAAAGTTACAGACTGGAGAGCTTGGCGCCCGACGGAGCTCAGTTTTCACATGATGCAAATCACAGCTTTGTTCGATCCTGTAAACCCATTCTCAAGCGCCCCGAATACGCAAATGGAGTTGTTCAACAAGCATGTGGGCTCGACGAGCTGGTGGAGTGAGATTTCTGGCAAAGGCGCCCAAGCGAATCGAGCCGGTTTCATCGGCGTTTGGGAGCGCCAGGCCAAACAATTCCAAATTCAAAGCCAAGCCTATTGGCTTTACGACTGATAGCCGAATCTCCCAAATCAGCGTTCTGCCCAAAGTTTCCTGTATTCAAGTATTACTTACTTGTGCCAAATCCGATTGAGGTTCGTCTGCAAAAACCCGAATGAGTGCTGGACTAAATCGCGGCGACATTTCTCATTGATTACCTAGATCGAATAGTTCACATAATCCCTTCTCTTGGGAATTTTATACCACTAACCCCACTTACCGAAAACTCGCTATGTCACGTTCTGTCACGCTATTCACCGGCCAATGGGCCGACTTATCGCTCAACGAGCTCGCTCCTCTCGCCAAAGAGATGGGGTACGATGGGCTTGAACTCGCTTGCTGGGGCGACCACTTCGACGTGGACCAAGCAGCCCGGAGCAAGAAATACTGCCAAGAAAAGTGGGAGTTGCTCGCCGACCATGGGCTCACCTGCTTCTCCATTTCCAATCATCTCATCGGGCAAGCGATTTGCGACAATATCGATGAACGCCACCAGGCAATTCTTCCTCCCGATGTTTGGGGCGATGGCAAACCGGAAGGCGTACGTCGTCGAGCCGCTCGCAAACTGATCAAAACTGCCAAGGCCTGCCGCCAGTTCTTCGATCTGAAACCAGGAAGAAAAAAGAAGGATGACTTTCCAGCTGTCGTCAATGGCTTCACCGGATCATCGATTTGGCATGCCCTCTACGCCTTTCCTCCAACCGACCAAGCGTTTCTCGAGAAAGGCTTTCAGGATTTTGCCAACCGCTTCATCCCGATCCTAGACGAATTCGACAAGGTCAACGTCAACTTCGGGCTGGAAGTTCATCCGACGGAAATCGCCTTTGACATCGCCTCCGCATCCCGGGCCATTAGCTCCGTGAAAGGCCACAAGCGATTCGGTTTCAATTACGACCCTTCCCATCTAGGCTATCAAGGAGTCGACTATGTTAAATTCATTCGAACCTTTTCCGACCGCATCTATCATGTCCATATGAAGGACGTGTGGTGGGGTCATGGAAATGGCGATACGGGAGTATTCGGCGGACACACTGATTTTGGAGACTCTCGACGCTATTGGGACTTCCGATCGCTCGGCCATGGAGATATCGCGTTCGAGGATATCATCGTCGCCCTTAATGATATTCAATATGAAGGTCCGCTATCCGTAGAATGGGAGGATATTCGCATGGACCGCGTTCACGGAGCCACCGAGGCATCCGCCTTTGTGCGTTCCGTCGACTTCCCGCCTAGCGATGTCGCCTTTGATTCCGCCTTCGACAAGGAGAACCAATAGATAAAGCAGCGTAAGCGTATACAATTTATGAGCACGAAAGTAGCAATTATCGGGGCGGGCGGCATGGCCCAATACCATATTGATGGATTTCGGCAAGCCGGTGCGGAGATCGTCGCCATTGCCGATCTGAACGAAGAGGCCGCCAAAGCAACCGCCGAGCAGCATGGTGTGTCGCAGACCTTCGCTTCAGTCGAGGGAATGTTCGATGCCTTGCCGGATCTCGACGCCGTATCGATTATTGTGCCCAATAAGTTCCATGCGCCTCTGGCCATACAAGCGCTTAACGCAGGCAAGCACGTGTTCTGCGAAAAGCCCCCCGGTCTCAATGCGGACGAGGTGCAGCAAATGAAAGCCGCTGCAGACGCCGCATCCAAGCGTTTGATGTTCAACTTCAACAATCGGGCGAGACCGGAGTCCTATGCTATGATGGAATACGTGGCCGACGGTACGATCGGGAAAATTAATTCCGCCCAAGCGAAATGGATACGCCGTACCGGGATCCCCGGTTTTGGCGGCTGGTTTACCAACAAAAGCCTTTCTGGAGGAGGCCCGCTGATCGATCTTCTCCATATGGTAGACCTTTCTTTGCATCTGATGGGGTATCCCGAACCTGCATACGTGATGGGCAATACCTTCTCGAACTTCATTACCGACAAGAACTTCAAAGGGCCTTGGGGAATTCCTGACAATGCCCAAGGAGTCAATGACGTGGAAGCAGCGGCTCACGGGTTCGTCACATTCAAGACCGGACAGACATTGAGCTTGCAAGTTTCCTGGGCTGAACTCGTCAAGCGCGAGGAAGTATCCGTCGTCTTTCAAGGCACTGGAGCGGGCGGCAAGATAGAGCGCCTATTCGGGATCGATGGCCTTGATGAGACTTGTATAGACAGCTGCGAGCTTTATGTCCAGGAGAACGGCAATTCCGTCAATCGCGACATTATCGTGGACGCCTGCGAAGACATGGGAAGGTCCCGCTCGGCAGCCAACTTCATCTATGCCATCGAGGGCAAAGAAGAGCCGCTCAATACGCCCGATCAAGCGGTTTCGCTCATGAAAATTATTGACGCTATCTACGAATCAGCCGAGTCCGGCAAGCCGGTCGCCTGTTAAATTCAAACAGAGGAAATCGCTATGAAAAGAAAATTGAAAATGGGTATGGTTGGCGGGGGCCGCGGGGCGTTTATCGGAGCCGTCCATCGCATGGCTGCCAATCTCGACGGGCAAATCGAGCTTGTCGCCGGCGCCTTCTCATCCGATCCGAAAAAGTCGCAGCTCTCAGGCAGGGACCTTTATCTCGATCCATCCAGGGTTTATGGGTCGTACCAGGAAATGTCCGAAAAGGAGGCTGCTCTTCCCGCGGGGGAGCGTATCGATTTTGTCAGTATCGTTGTTCAGAACCATTTGCACTTCGCGGTAGCTAAATGCTTTCTGCAAGCTGGCTTCAATGTTGTCTGCGACAAGCCGCTCGCCTTCGACATGAACGAGGCTCGAGAACTTCGAAGAATCGTTAAAAAATCGGGGAAAGTTTTCGCCCTTACACATAATTACACAGGTTATCCTATGGTCAAGGAGGCCAGGGACATGGTTCGGAAGGGAAAGCTTGGGCGTATCTTAAAAGTTGTTACAGAGTACCCGCAAGGGTACGCGACAGGCGATATTCTAAATAACAATAGCGGAAAGATCGCTTCATGGAGAACCGATCCTAGGATCGCCGGAGCCTCGAATTGCATGGGCGACATAGGGACTCATGCTGACAACCTAGTCGGCTACATTACCGGATTGGAGATCGATCAAATGTGCGCCGAACTGACAACCTTCGTTCCCGGCCGCAAACTCGATGACGACGGCAACATTCTGGTTCGCTACAAGGGTGGCGCCAAAGGCGTGCTCTACGCATCGCAAATCTCCAATGGCGACGAAAACAATCTCAATATTCGCGTCTACGGTACCAAAGCCTCGCTGGAGTGGCATCAAGAGGACCCGAACGAGCTAATCGTCAAGTATCACAACAAGCCCCGACAGATTTTCCGGCGGGGCAACGACTACGTTTGCAAGGCCGCTGCTGAAAATACCCGTACGCCATTCGGTCATCCGGAAGCGTTTATCGAAGCGTTCGCCAATGTTTATCTCGCAGCCGCTAAATCAATTGCCGCCGAAGTAAGCGGTCGGAGGCTTCCTGAGAACCCCGACTTCCCCACTGTCGACGACGGATTGCGGGGGATGGCCTTTGTCGCGACTGCAGTCAAGAGTTCCCAGAGCAAATCGAAGTGGACAAAAATGGTTCGCTATTAGCCTTCCATCACTTCTTAGCGCTAATTTTCGATCGCCAACCCACGCTACTCGCGGGTTGGCGATTTTCTATTGTAGACAAACTCGCGAACTGTTTCGAGAAACAAGCTTGCCCCGGAAGAAAGATAACGGCGCTCATGCGTTAGAGCGAAGAGCAACCTCGACATTTTAGCGGATGCCAAAGGTTTGAATACGACATCGAAAGGCGACACATCCTCCCACGCCGTTTCAGGCAGAATGGCCAGCCCCAGGCCGCAATGCACAAGAGCTTTGGCCGTATTCACCTGCGAACACAAACCGGCAATGTCCGGCACGAAATCATTAAGCTCGAAAAACTCGATTACTTTCTCCCCTAGCGTTGCAGACTCTCCAATCAAAATCAGACGCTCATTTTTCAACTCCTGAAGGGCGATGGATTCCTTTCCGGCCAGGGGGTGTTTGGACGGAACAACTAGATTAAGAGACTCTTGCAGTATTGGCTCTGCAATTACGTTTGCCGCTTTACCGGAATAGGAGGAGATGACTACTTCGAGATCGCCATTAACCAAATTCTCGAGCAAGGCGCGACGCAGGTTCTCATTCACCTGAATCTTCAAATTCGGATAGCGATCCTGACAGGCCCTTAGAACAGGCGACAGCAACTTGGGCGATACCGATGGCGTTACCCCTATCTGGAGAGTCCCTTTCGGATCTCCCGCTCCTTCTTGAATCTCCTTGATGGCGTTGTCCGCCTCCATAAGAATGTTCCTAGCCCGCTTTTCGAAAAAGGAACCCGCCATTGTCAGCTCGATGCGCCGGCCCAACCGATTGAAAAGCCGATCTCCCAATTCGTCCTCAAGCTTAATTATCTGAGCGCTTAGCGACGGTTGCGACACATGGCAGCGTTCAGCCGCCCGAGTGAAGTTCTTCTCCTCCACGACAGCTAGAAAATACCTGAGCTGATGCATTTCCATAGTTTTATCCTATGGTTTCTATACTTAATAAGTATTTCAAGTTATAACTAAAATGCGCGATAATCCCGAGCGTCAGGCAACACTGACCTAAAAGATGAACACACAAACTAAAAGCAACCTGATCGCATCCATCATCCTGGCTCTCGTGCCATTCGGATTCCTGGGCCTCATCGGTCCATCCGGAGACCTCGTTGCCGGCCTGGCAGTCACCGCTGCTCTGATCGGCCTGGGAGCTTTGGATCTCAAGCAGCGCGCTTACTCGAGTTTCAAGCGAGGAACGCATCCTCGCTGCTAGTCGGGTTTAGCTAGCTTGGCCTCGGCCAACGCTTGGAATCCTACGATGGGAGCGATCCACAACTAAATCAGAAATCAAACCGGCGGTCGTCCAACTTGGGCGGCCGTCGCGCAAATCCCACGGCGCCCAGGAGAAGGCGCCGTTTTTCGCTCTAGATTAAGTGCGCCTTGGAAAGAGCTTTGCTGAAAGCCGATTTGTAGAAAAGGAAGTTCAGCAGTGCCATCAGTGGAACAGCCACAATACCCCCGAAAGATACCTGGAGAATCGCCAAAGCCAGAAGGATGATTCGAAGCAGCCACTTGGTCACGAAGCTCTGACCGAAAGTCAGGTATCGTCGGAAGGGGGCGACCAATCGCAATCGGTAGTAGATCACCCCGGCAATCAATCCCAACACAGGAACGATTCCCAATATCGCGCTAATGAGAAGCACCTTAGCCAGCTTCGCCGTCACCGAATCGATATAGGCCTGCGTCAGAGCCTTGTCGGCAAAAGCCGTCGTTCCATCCTCCTCGCACTTGAGCTCGACTCCCTTGCCCTCGAACCGCTCGCCCGACAACGGCGAGCGCTTAAGTCGCATGAGCCGCAGCTTCTGATCCTCAACCGACGACGCCTTCTCGTCTTTGACGCCGCCCAAAAACCCGATAATGTTCGGCTGTTCCCTTTTGGCGCCGCAATGGCGGCAAGCCGTCGCGAAAGAATGAATGCGTTCGCCACAACTTTCGCAGGGCGTCTTGAGATTCTCCAATTTCCCTTCGTGGTACTTACGGATAAGGTATAGCGATCCGAAAAAGGCGAGGATCACGATTAAGGCGAAGGCCGGCGCATAGAGGAGATACCAAACTCCGACGACAGCTAAGAAGTCTTCAACCCAGCTGATAAATCCGCGAATTTTTACCGTGTCGTCTGGATCGGCATCGGTGAGAACTCCCAAAACTCCGCCTCTTACCGTGGCTCCAAAATAGGTGGCTCCCGCGGAAACGATGGCGGGAATCAGCTCTAGGATTCCCGCCTGTTGCAGTACATCGCCAGCAAATTCGGCATCCGCCGTATTCATAACGCCCAACGTCGTCAGTCCAGATAGACCGGTTTTCGCATAGACCGAAAAGTCATCCAAAAGCTCCCGGGCTTCGGGCGACTTGTCAGCCAAGAACTCGAGAAGAGACAACACCCCTAGGGCTGTAATTACCCAGCCACTAGTAAACCAGGTCGGATGATTATTCGCCTTTTCCGCGAGCTCCCCCAGTAGCTCGATGTTGTTTAAGAAAGGCCAGGAGTGGCCATATTTCAGGAAAAAGGCCGTAACAAAGGCAGGTAGAAAAATTCGAGAAGAAAAGAGCCCCGATAATCCGAGAGAATAGAGAAGCGAATTCAGATTCATAATCGCAAGTTATGTCCGATTGAGGATTTAAATACTTTAAGAAAACGAATCTGAAAGAAAAGCGGCCTTTTCACCTACACCAATAGAAAACATTCTTCTTCTTCAGAAGCCAAGAAACCAAGCAGGTATCCACTTGACCTGCTCCCCTTAAACAAAGCCATTTAGATTGAGAGTCTTCCGCTGGTAAACATGAGAGGAAGACGATATGAGCCGAGGAAAAGGCAAACGCTGCAAGGAAGAGGAGATCATCCGCATCCTTCGGGAAGCGGAGAGCGGCGTTCCCGTAGGGGAGCTGCTGCGCAAGCACGGCTTAGCCGCCGGGACTTACTACCGGTGAAAGAGCCAGTACTCCTGGATGGAGGTAGCAGTTGAGGCAGCTCAAGGAGCTGCAGAGCGAGAACGCCCGTCTGAAGAGGCTTCTTGCGGAGAAGGAGCTGAGCATCGACGCGCTCAAGGAGATCAACTCAAAAAACTGGTCAAGCCCGTAGAGAAGCGTCGAACGGTCGACCATCGTAGCGAGAGCCGAGGCATGAGCCTGCGGCTTTCCTGCGGGCTTGTCGGCAAGTCCAGGGGCAGCTACGCGTACCGGTCCAGCCGCGACGATTCCGAGCTGCTTGATCTGATCAAGGAGAAGGCTCTCGAGCGTAAGATATGGGGATACAGGAGGCTGGCCGTGGTGGACGACTATACTCAGAGCTGCCTGTGGATCGAGGGGGGACAGTTCGATAACCGAGCATCGCGTATCCAGGATACTGGACAATCTGGTCGAGCTTCACGGCAAGCCCGAGAGAATCCACTCGGAGAACGGGCCCGAGTTCGCGGGAACGGCCCTGGACCAGTGGAGCTACCGAAACGGGGTGAAGCGCACCTTTATCCAGCCCGGCAAGCCCCAGCAGAACTGCTACGTGGAGAGCTTCGACGCCCGCTTCCAGGAAGAGTCCCTGGATCGCGAACAGCTCTGGACTCTAGCCGAGGCTCGAGTGGTGATCGAGGACTGGCGATGGAAATACAACTACATCCGGCCCCATCGCTCGCTGCACTACGTGACCCCGCTGGAGTTCAATCAGGAACAATCAAAGGAAACCGAACCGAACCAATTTTGGGCCTCCAGTCGGCCCACGGCCTCCTGGCGACCCAAAATTGACATGCTATACGACATTGGCCACATTGTCGACACGCACAGACTAACTAAAGCTCTGGCTCAGTTTGAGTAACTCGACCAGAGTGTTTTCGGCTATTTATACGAAGGTTATGCTCCTAGTCGGCTAAGCAATCTTCCAATGCGTCCCGATCTAGTCTATGAGACAGAGCCCTAGACTTCCCACGGATCCACTTTGCCTTGGACAATCAGCCTTAGAGAATCCAAGCGCAATCGAGCTGAGCTTATTGCTGCATCGATGCCCGCAATCTCCTCCTTGGCCAGTTCGATTTCCTCTGGGAGGACATTCGGATTGATCCGTTTCAGATCAATCAGCCTTTCTAGTTCTCCACCTAGAGCTCGCTTCATTCTGGATCTTGCCTCCTTCTTCAATTGATTGGCATCGCTCTCCGCTATCGCTTCAGCAGAATCGAGTAGAGTTGCCAGGATCTCCTTCGAGAAGCCCGTATCTTCAATGAATCGATTGATCGATCCATTCCGTAGTTCTGATTCGACTATCTCGGTTTCTCGATGCGTTCCTAAGTCTCGGCCGCTAGCGTCAACGAGTACGCGGAGCGGAGGCGTTGCCATAAACCGCTCTACATGCAGTTTGGAATCGGCAACCGCCTCCAGTACGAACACCGCATCCAGAAACAAATTCGAATCCTCCGATTCAAGAAGCGCGAAACTGGCAACGCCCTTTTCCGAGTTGATAAGCAATTCCATCGACTCGTCAAAGAGCGGATGGTCTTTGGACACGAATCGAATATCTTCCCGGGCAATCGCTCGAGTTCTGTCAAACGTGGCAAGCAATCCTTCTTCAGGAATCTGTGGATACGAATCAATGTAGGCATGCCGGGAATTGAAAAAGACATCGCCCTCTTCATATTCTTCAATCCTTACTCCAAAAAGATCCATCACTTCCCAGAGCAGCCCTTTGGCTCGGTTGTCCGATTCCGATTCCCGAATCGCCTCGATCACTTTTCTAGCAACTCTAGGATCGAACGAATTCAATTCCAGCAAGCGATCTCTTCCGCGACGCAGCTTCTCATTCAGCGATTCTCTGAAGATCAGTGTTTCCTCAGTTAGCTTCGCTAGCTCTTCCCTTCCTGAAGATTCTTTTTGCGTCCCATACGCTACAGCTCCCTTGAGAGCTTTCTTTTCAAACGCCTTTCTATACTCCGCCAATCCGTGAACGCAGCTTTCAAACGCATCTAATCCTTGATGATACCAATCCGCCAAAAATTCCTGCGGGCTCCCTACCATGTAAGGTACATGAATCTGAATCGTAGCGGTTTGTCCAATACGATCAAGACGGCCGATCCTTTGCTCAAGCAGGCCAGGATTAACCGGAAGATCGAAGAGAACTAGATGATGGGCGAATTGGAAATTCCGGCCCTCGCTTCCGATCTCCGAACAGATGAGCAAGCGGGCCCCTTCTTCCTCGGCAAACCAAGCCGCATTCCGATCCCGTTGAACCAGCGGTAGCCCTTCGTGGAACAGCGCCGCCTTTATATTCAAAACTTTCTTCAAGGCCGCATCGAGAGCTATTGCTTTCTGCTGCGACTTGCAGATCAATAGCGCTTTCGCTTTCCGTTTGGCCTTCAAAAAAGCTACCAGCCAATCTAGTCGGCAATCGTCCGAAAAGCTATAGCGTATGCCGCCCTCCGCGTTGCCGCTCTCGACCAGAAACTCTTTCAACAGTCGACCAATCTGCCCCTTTCTGTTCTCTCTGCCATCTAGGGGCGCCGGGCAATACTTCCTCTTTGGGAAGCCCTTCATATTGAGCCGAGTATTTCTGAATACAACTCGCCCCATTCCATGTTCATCAAGCAAAGCTCGCAAAAGCGCCTCTCTGGCTCCCTTTAAACCAGATTCGAAATTAGCTAGCTTCCTTTCCAGGCCTTCTAGATCCTTATCGAATATCCGTTTCAGCTGCTTTCGATCCTCGCTTGAGAGCTCCTCTCCCTCAACGATGCGTTCCGCTATGCTGGCAATGGATTCGAAATCCTCGGCTTCCTGGTTAAACGCCTCGAGGTCGCTGTAGCGATCTGGGTCTAGCAATCGCAATCGGGCGAAATGCCCTGACACACCGAGTTGCGTTGGCGTCGCAGTCAGCAGCAACAGGCCCGGGCTAACGCGACTCAAATTAGACACCAAGTCGTATTGCAGATTTGACCATTCTGGAGTCCACTCTAGATGGTGCGCTTCGTCAACCACTACAATGTCCCAACCCGCATCCGTTGCTTGGGCGCTGCGGCTATCGTTGTCGGATAAATAGTCGATCGAACAGAGGATGAGCTGCTCATCGAGAAATGGATTCCCTTCACCGTCTCCACTCTCAACCGCTCGGCAGCGTTCCTCATCGTAGATTTTGAACCACAAATTGAAGCGTCGCAACAGCTCGACAAACCATTGGTGAACCAGCGATTCGGGTACGAGTATCAACACTCGATCAGCTCTACCAATCGCTCGCATCCGCTGGATAATTAAACAGGCTTCAATGGTCTTGCCCAAACCCACCTCATCCGAAAGCAATACTCTAGGAATCTGCCGCGAAGAGACCTCATGCAAAATATAGATCTGATGGGGAAGGAGATCAACCCGACCCCCCATAAAACCTCTGTAAGGCGATTGCCTAAGCTCATTTCGCATGGCTAGCGTCCTATACCTGAGATCGAACTCCGAGCTGGGTCCGGCGTCTCCATTTAGGATACGATCTTGTGGCGATCCAAACGAATCTACCCAGGCCAGCTCATTCTCCCTCACAGATTCACCGTCACCGCGGTATGTATACAACGAATCCTCTTCCACGATTTCGCTAACGCGAAAGGACCGTCCGTCAATCGTCTCTACAGTCTCTCCCTGGCTCACCGAAACTCGCTTTAACACCCCTGTATCCGAAGCGTAACGTCGGATTTCTCCCGATCTCGAGAAGTCGATTTCCACTTGAAACGACCCCACTTCCACCACAGACCCCAAACCCAGCTCAGGTTCTGGCTCGCTAAAATATCGCTGCCCTATCGCGAATCTATGCATAGATCAGGCAGAAAACACACTTTCCGCTCAGAACCAACGGAAATCAATCACCTGATCTGTTAGTCGCCTTCTCCAAAAAGCAAGATTACTGGCTCATTGCCTTCCAGCGACTCTAGCCAAGCTCTATTCCGCAACCTAAGATCCTTTTACACCTCATTCGATTCATCCCACCCCAAACTTCGGAATACGATCGCTCGATCATGGGCAAAGACACCCAAATCTCGCCCCCTCCTGACCGGACCAAAATGAAAAGCATCCGGGCGAGCCCAAACCAATAACTCCGGGTCTATCTCTCCCAGCCAGCTGACAAGGATCTCTTCACTAGTCAACACCGTCATGAGCCGCAGAAATGATTAAACCCCGATTCAACTAGTTCAATCCAAGAAGCGATCCGAAAAGCCCAGATATTAATCTTTAGGGGTAATACCTATATATGTTGCGGCCCAAGCTTTTCAATAGCTCTTAAGTCTCTGAATAATGGCATGTTGGAGTTATAGTTCTCAAAATCAGATATCGGCAAAAGGGCCTAAATCGGCCAGGAAAACTCCTCAATTTTTCTTCAATGGGGACGATAAACGAAGAGCGGCAAGGAACATTGGTTCTGTAGCATCTTTGTCTCCCAGTTTTCACAAGTAACTATCATAGCATGTCTCAGGAGTCTCAGTTTACTGCATCCACCTCGCCGAAACACCAAATCGCCGCCGAACTCGAAGAGGGATTGAATTCCTCTAGCCTCGAGCTGCCGGTAATGCCGCGCGTGGCGAGCAAAGTGTTCACTTTGACCAACGATCCAAACACTGAGGTAAGCGACCTTTCCAAGCTCATACACAGCGACCAATCGATTGCGTCCCACGTGCTGCGAATCGCCAATTCGGCCGTCTACGGAGGCGGTGACCAAATCGTCTCCCTTCAGCAAGCCGTTGCTAGGCTCGGGATGAATCTCCTCGGCGAAATCGCCATCGCGGTTTCCGTTCAAAACGACTTGTTCAAGGCGCCCGGTTTCGAAGCTCAGATCACTCAGCTTCTGCGCCACGCCCTGGCCTCAGCCGCCTATGGGAAAGAGATATCCCGCAAGCGCCGTCGCAACGTCGAGGGACAATTCTTGTGCGGACTACTCCATTCGGTGGGCAAGCCAATTGCGGTCCAGCTAATTGCCCGGATCACCAAAGAGAACGAAATAAGTTTGGACAAGAAGAGCGTCGCCCAGCTAGTTGGCGCCTTCCACCGGAAGATCGCCAAGAAAGTGGCCGCAGACTGGAAGTTGCCGGATCAATTGCAGGCTACGACTATGTACTACAAGCGGTATGAATCGGCTCCCTCTTTCAAGGACGAATCTGCCGCCACTTATCTATCCCAGCTCCTCGCCAGCTGGGTTATCAATCCCGCCAATTTTAAAGCAAACGAACTCATTAAGGATCCTGTATTTGGCTTTCTGAATTTCTATCCCGACGATGCGGAAGAGCTACTTGACAAGAAGGACGACGTCAAAGCCATGGTGTCCGCGATGGAGATATGAACATAGCCGAAGAATTCGATCTAATCGTAATCGGCTCAGGTCCTGGAGGCCAGAAAGCCGCTATCCAGGGGGCCAACGCCGGCCTAAAAGTGGCCTTGGTCGAGCGGGAGCGCCAAGTCGGCGGAACCTGCGTTCACTACGGAACGATTCCTAGCAAGACTTTGCGGGAAATTGCTCTCACTATTGCCACTCTTAGGCGGAATGCCGATGTCTTCGCCTTTACGCTTAAGGACGATATGGAAGTATCCACGTTGATGCGACGCCTGGATATGGATCTGAACTCCTATACTGACTTTGTTGCCGAATACGTGAACAGCCCAGAGATTTCCTACTTTCACGGCAGAGCTGCTTTGGAGGACGCGCATACAGTATCCCTAACCACGCTAAAGGGCTCCAAGAGTTATCTGAAAACCAAATACGTGGTAATCGCCACGGGATCGAAACCACGCACTCCCCCGGATATTGAAGTCGACCACGAGAATATACTAGATAGCGATTCCATTCTCAGCATGGTCTACCTGCCCCGGTCCTTGACCGTTGTCGGAGGGGGTGTGATTGCATCCGAGTATGCGTCGATCTTCTCATTGCTGGGAGTTAAAGTAACCATGTTCGACCGGACACCTCGTCCTCTCATGTTCATGGAGCCGGAGTGTACAACCAAGTTTCTCAAAGACTTTACAGAGAATGGCGGGGAGTACATAGGGGAAACTCAGTACGAAAGCATCCGATGGGACTCCGTGTCTCAGGTGATCACCAGACTGGACAATGGCACTGAGATATCGAGCGACAAGATGCTCGTTGCTCAAGGGCGCATAGCCAACACCGCTAGACTTGGTTTGGAAGATCTCGGAATCAAGCTTGGCCGCAATGGCACGATCCCGGTTGACAACAACTACCAAACGAGCGTCGAGAATATTTATGCCGTTGGCGATGTCATCGGCCATCCATCTTTGGCATCGGTATCAATGGAACAAGGACGCCGAGCCATATGCCATGCCTTGGGAGTAAATCCAGGCAGCAAATTCGAACTCGTCCCAATCGGCATCTACTCGGTTCCCGAACTTTCTAGCGTGGGGCTCTCCGAAGAAGCAGCTCGTGAGGAATACGGAGACGATATTATCATTGGCCGCGCCAGCTTCGACGAAGTCGCCCGCGGGCAGATTGCCGGCATTGAGGACGGCCTGCTAAAGATGATCGTCCATTCAAAGACGCTCAAAATTCTAGGTGTCCATATCGTTGCCGAAGGAGCCACCGACCTCATTCACGCAGGCGAAATGGCGATAATCAACAACAACGATGTACGCGTCTTCCTGGAGAACGTAATGAATTTCCCCAACTTTGGCGAAGCCTACCGGATCGCGGCGTTGAACATCGTCACCAAGCGCGCCAACGCTCTGGATCGCCAACCTAAATCCAGAGTAAAGAACTTAATCGAGCAAGCTGAGCTCAACTAGCCGCAGGTAAAGTTAATCGAAGCGAACAGCGCTTTCGCTTTAAATTTAGACAGTGGGGGTTTTAGATGCCGTCCATCATGACCGATCTGAGAACGCCCAGAGTTTCGATACTGTATTGCCGGCAATGTCGATGGATGATGCGGGCCGCTTGGCTAGCTCAGGAAATTCTGACTACATTTTCCGAAAACATTGGGGAAGTGGCCTTACAGCCTGGAAGCGGAGGCGTCTTGGAGATCCGTCTGAACGACGAATTGATTTTTTCTCGAAAGGAATCGAGTCGGTTTCCCGAGGCCAAAGAGATCAAGCAACTTATTCGCGACCGCATCGATCCGGATCGAGACCTCGGACACAGCGATCGTTCCCAAGAGGAGATATAGTAGAGCTAAGCTCCCAGAGCTTCCTCCCATTCGGCTTCGTTGAATCCGACGATGGCGACATCCTCTCCAATCAAAAAGGGGCGTTTGACTAAATTCCCATTTCCTCGCAAAAGGGCGAAGGCGTCTTTCTTGTTCATCGAGGGAAGCGAATCCTTGATTCCCCGCTCTCGGTAGTCCTTGCCCGACACATTGAAAAGGCGCCTCAAATTGCCATCGCATGCGTTCAGCATCATCTCAAGCTCTCGATTGGCTGGAGGCGTTTCCCGGACAGGAATATTCTCGTATTCGAGCCCTTTAGAATCGAGCCATTTCAGGGCTTTTCGACAACCATCGCATCCTTTATATGAATACACTTTAAACATGGCTACGCTGTAGCAAGCTCCCTTCCTAGGCTCAAGACTTCTTTCGTTTTTCGAATTTCTCTAACCATGGCTTCCAACAATCTGGCGGTTCCGCGGACAGAGATAGTTCCCGCGATCCTCCGGGGAGTTCGAAGGCTAGACTTCTGGCATGGAGAAGCAATGGATTGCTAAAGTCATTCGCATAAAACCGATCTCCCACAATGGGATATCCCGCCTCTAGGCAATGCAATCGTAGCTGGTGCGTTCTTCCCGTTTTCGGCAATGCCTGTATCCAGGAATATCCATCAGCCGAACCCAGCTTCCGGAAGGTCGTAACTGCCTGCTTCCCCTTCCATGGATCATTGCCAAAGCGGCCGGGTGAGATTGAGGCGATGTTTGTGTCGATTTTTGTAATGCCCCCATCCCAATCCCCTCTGACGATGGCCCAGTACGACTTTCGAATGCGTTTTTTCTCAAAGAGCTCGGAAAAATACCGATTCCATTTCGCATTCAGAGCAAACATCGCCAAACCACTCGTATCCCGATCCAAGCGATGCAAGGGACGAACGCTTCGTCCAGCATAGGAAGCCGCCAAACCGCTCAGCGATAACTCTTCCGAGATAGTCTGTTCGACGAGGATTCCCGGCTCCTTATTCAAGACCAAAAGGTCCTCATCTTCGTAAACGATGTTCAACGAATCTTTCAACGCCCTCTCAGCTAAACCCAATCCATCGACAGGTCAATCTCGGCTACTTACTTGCCCGTGAGATCGTAGAGCTCGACTAGAGCGATCCCAGTTTGGTCATTCTTGCCAGATACAATGGCGGTATATAGGCCCGGCTCAAGCCAAACGAATAAGGCGCTGTCGCCACTCCCTTCTTCTAGAGCAAAGGCGCCGGCCGAGGACATGAAGGTCTCTAATCGACCCTTTTCTGGGTGGGCATCCCAATCGTCATTCGACTCGATCACTGTTTGGCCGCGAAAGAGTCGCAAGGTCGTATCCGCCAATACGCCATTAACTCCATAGGCAGCTATGCCCGAGCCAACCGCTCGCAAAAGAATGCGTTTGGGCAAATTTCCTTCTATGAAGAATCCGGCTATTAGAACCTCGTCACCGGTCCCTACTGGACCCCGCATAGCGACATTCGCCAGGGAGGCTTCTGAATCGTCCGGATCTCCATTGTAAATCTCTACCAAAGCAATGCCGGGCTCGCTTCCATCGTTAGAAACGATCGCCGTGTAAACGCCACTCCCCAACGTCAGCAGATCAGCGCTATCCGCGGAACCTTCGTCCAACAGGAAAGCGCCCAGGCGGGCCATCTTTTCGGGCAGTATGCCAGCGGAAGCGCCCTCTGCCCAATCATCGTTGGAGCCGAACGGGACCGGATTTCCGAGCTCGTAGAAACTGATGATAGGGTCCTGAAGATAATCCGCTACCCCAAGGTCCTCTAAGCCTGGCCCAACGGCTCGAACCAAAAGCGTTTTCTCGCCCGCTCCGCCGACAGAGAATCCAGCAATGATGTCCCGTTCGCCGCCGCCCGGCGAGCCACGCAAGGCAATGTTGTAAATCCGTTCTTTGTTGGGGCTCGGAGCAGCATAGCCTTCTATTGAGCCGCTAGAAGCGAGATTTCCCCGGAACTTCGGCCAAACGGAATTCGACAGCCGGCCCCCATTAGAAAATGCATACAGGTTTCCGTCGTTATTTCCTAAATACAGTTTCCCATTGGGCGCGATTGCTACCGAAGAATCGATAATTCCCGAGAAGGGCATTCGCTGCAGGATGGTTCCTTCGGGCGACAACAAGTTGAGATAGCTTAAGGTGTCATTGATAAAGGAGCTGACGTAAATTCTACCAGTCTCATCGACTACAGCAGCCGTGTAGAAGTTTGGCCCAATTTCCGTCCTCCAGGATACCCCCCCCGATGAATCAAAGGCGTAGAGATAGCCATCTCTTGACGAAACCAGCACGCGTCCGTCTATACCCAAAGTCGGAGAAGCCTCAATTGGCCCTCCTGTTTCGTAGTTCCATTTCAAGGACCCGTCAGCAGTATCCAAAACATACAGGTAAAAGTTATTGCACCCAACAAACAGGGACCCCTTTCCATCCAGCATACAGCTGGATGTAATGATGATATCCCTAGCCTCAGCCCCCGCTTCGGTCGGTACTTGGAAGGCCCAGATCTCATCGCCAGTTTCCGCATCGAGAGCGACCACCGACCCTTCGCTCGTAGCCGCAAAAAGATCTCCATCGGGCCCAATAGCAAGGGAAGCGTCCACCTCGCCACCAATGAAAATTTCCCAGAGAGCGTTCCCGTCGGGAGCAAGGGCATAGACGAATCCGTCCGCTCCTCCGAAGAAAATCCTTCCATCCTGGGCCACGGCGGGAGAGGAAAATATCAGGCTTTCAGTAGCGAATGACCATCGAACTAGCCCGGATGCCGTATCGATCGCATACAGACTATTATCCCAAGACCCTATGTAGACGGTAGCTTCATCGGGGCTCAAGGCAGCAGATGATTCTATCCAGTCACCCGTCTGCACGGACCAACGTTCATCTCCGTTACCATTAACTGAATACAACTTGCCATTCAGGGACCCGAAATAGACATTCCCAGAGCTGTCTATCGTTGGGGAGCTAAAGACGACATCGCCGGTTGAGAATCTCCAAAGCTCGCTTCCAACCTCCGCCTCCACTAATTGGGGGAAAGCCACGGCAAGGCAAAGGCAACAGGCAATCCTCTCGGAACTCCAGAAACTCATTCCCCAAAAAGCCTAAACGGCTGATCGGAAAGGCTGCGAAATCGGCATCGACAACCTCACTTCGCTACCGGATGAGGAAGTCCGAACCAATTCCAATTTCGCCCCCAAATGTCTCGCCAATTGTTGGCAAATGGCGAGTCCAATCCCCGCTCCAGACGATTTCCTGCTTTGTATGGGAGCGAACAGATTTTCGCGCGCCGCAGACGAGAAGCCAGGGCCCGTGTCGATCACGGAAAACA
Organism: uncultured Opitutaceae bacterium; assembly: GCA_964404745.1. Classification (GTDB taxonomy): domain Bacteria; phylum Verrucomicrobiota; class Verrucomicrobiia; order Opitutales; family Opitutaceae; genus Pelagisphaera. The sequence continues at coordinate 65,385 of CAYOLG010000008.1, read as the reverse complement.
CGGCCTTCCCTTCCAGTGCTTGGATTCGGGCTTCAACCTCCCCCCCGGGCGATACCGCATCGATCGCATTGTCCAGTAGATTGGATACGATTAGCTTAGCGATGTTCGCATCCCTGGCTGGCAGTACTACATCCCCATTTGCCCTAATTCCGAAGTCGATATGCTTCTTCGCCGTAATGCCTCCGTATTTTCGCTTGAGGTACGCCTCGATATCCGCTCCGGAAAACGTGTCGAGTTGATCTAGTTCATCATTTCGAAGCACATCCACCACTTCGTTGATCATAGACTGCATTCGTCGGGTAGCCTGCTTCGCATCCTCCCAATCCTCGTCGTCCGCAACGCTGGATCCGGCCAAGGAGAGATGTTCACTAATTCCAGCGAGCGGATTCTTGAGCCCATGGATCAAATGCGAGGCGACAGCGCCTACAGCAGACGTTTTTGCCATCAACGCGAGTTCGGCATTCGCTTGGGCCAAGCGACGAGCTCTTTCCGCAATCGCTTTACGAGCCCTTCGCAACCTCCAACCGAGCCAAAGGAATACAGTCAGTACAAACGTGGCTCCGCCAAGATACGTCCACGTCGCCTGACTAACGACTTTCTGGTCGATCTCTGTAAATTCATTTAAGACGCCTTGCCCATCCAGATAGTGCCGAGCGAGAGCGACGAGCTCTTCACCTTCCCGGTCTCTAATCGGAATATTCAGCTCTAACTCAGGAGGACCGCTATTTTCCCAAACTCCGTTAGGATAAAACATCCCCCAAGCCTCTCCGGAAAGCATTCTATCCAGTTCCGAAGCGTATAAATTGCTTTCGTCTATCGTTGCTGGAATTCCTGAAAGGAACTCCCCTTTGGCCCCAAATACCTGGAGTCCCAATGACCCATCGATTTCCTGAGCCTCGATCAAGGAATAGACGATAACGTCTTCAAAATCCAGGGCCCCCAATAGCTCATCTTCCCTGCCTTTTGCCACGTGGAACTCAGTGATCGGAGTCCAGATATCCACGTATCGCTGAACAGCGCTCGCTCGGAGTTCACTTCTTAGCTGCGAGCTGGACACCCAGACGATAGCCGCGAAAGCCGCCAACACGAGAACAAGCGCTACGATGTAGGCTGCTAGGGATTCCTTTCTATGACTGCGTTCGAAATTTATGTCAGACATCCAGTTTAATGTTTCGAGAGATTAATGACTGAACCTATTTCCGCCTAATCCCAAGCATTAAACTATTCGCATCATAACTGAAAAAAGTTTCATTCGATTCCGAGGAATCGGTTTCACCTCTGGCGAAAAAAGCCCATTTTTCGTTCAAATCGCGTTCCCATTCCAAAGACCCAATCCAATCGTCCGATCTTCGCAAGGCGCCATTTTCAGCTATTTGAGTTCGGTATTCCCTATCTGAAAACCCAATATCCAATCTCATTCGCCACTTCTCCCCATTGGTTCTGAGCTCTAGGAAGTACTTGGTTCGATCGCGATCGTAATAGCCAAAATGACGATCCCTCCGCTCCTCGTAGTCGATGCCGATTTCGGCAAGCAACGCCATTGATTCACTGCCGAACCCGCGCTCCACCGAGGTTTCGAATCCGAGCTGGTCCGTTCCCAGTATGATCGAGTCGATTCGAAATCCATCCGCGCTTCGAGTGGGCCGATCCGTATAATCACGGGCGAACCCATTAACCGCAAATCGCCAATTGGTACGATTGTCTATCGCGTAGTCTAATTCGAGTTCCCAATCTATCGTTTCGTAGTCATCTGATGCATCCTGGAAATACATTCGCGATACGCCGACAGATGCCGCATATTCAAATTGCCAAAAAAAGCTTTCCCACTCCACGTAGAGTCTGGGTTCCTGAGCAGTTATGACGATTTGATTGGGATCCAGTACATCAAATGTCGCGTCGAAGGCCTGGTTGAAATACAGATACTGTACTCCTCCCCTTAAAGTTCCGTCGATGCCCACATACCGAGCATACTCGGATACCATAAGCCCAAACGCCTCATCCGGCAGATCGCCTCCCTCAAAATAGTGGCGATTCTCCACCAGGGCCATCGTAGTCCATTGAGCTCCAGTCTCGATGAACTCCTTTTGGGCGATTCCTTCGAATGATAGATAATTGAAGCTGGAATCTATTGGAGCGATTTCGCTGAGGAGGACGTTTTCCTTGAAGCCCATGCCAGCGCTGGCCGACCAATCGCCCGCACCAACGTTGAACTCTTCTTTGGCGTCATCACCAGCAACATAAACCCATCCAATGAGCCCAATCGCCCAAATTGCTTTCCCTCTCATCTAATCTATCGTCACAACACAGAAAGCGGTTCGTATGAAGGATTCATACGAACCGCCACTGGCTGATCAAAATAGTATTCGAATGACCGTGATTATATCAGCCTTCTTCGGAATCGCGATTCGCGCGGCGTAGCCGCATCGCTTCCCGGCGAGCCTGTTTGATTCCCTCGAGATCTTCAGCGAACTGGTCACGGACTCCTTGGACAACTTCCCTGCGCTCTTGATCGGTAGCATCCTTGCCCAATGTACCCAGCGCCTCCCGCAGAGCCACTCTCATTCGAAGCTGAATATCGAGAAGGTCTCTCCTTTGTTCGAGATAGGCGATCTTACGTTCTGAAAGCCCATTGTTTTCGTCTCCCAAAATAGCCTCGATACGATCGAGCATCGAATCTGGCCGCTTCATTCTCGGGCGGTCGATCTCTGCGAAAGCTGCGCTAGACAGAACTCCTAGGGCGATAAGTGATAATAGATATTTTTTCATTTCGGTGTCTAATTTTGGGTTTCTAACTTAGAGGGCTTCCCAGCCCAACACTTGTTTAGACAATCGCCTATGCAATTGCCGCGCCATAGGAGCTCCAAATTTCTAACTTGCTTTAAACTAACATGATAAGCGAGTTTCAGCTACGACTAGAGATGGTAAAGAATCACGATTTGGGAAATATTCCCCAATTTTTCTTTCCACCGTTTGGGAAATATCACCCTAATCGATCCAACCGCTCAACCCGAACGCTTTTTCTTACGGTAGCGAATGTAGTCACGGGTCACCCCCAGCAATCGAGCGGCGTATGTGACATTGCCATCCGCTTTTTCGATGGCTCGTTCGATCAATCGATCGATGGCGTCTTCAAGATCTATCCCTGCATCCGGGAAATCCCAGCGAGGATTGAGCCAGTCTCCATCCAAGTCGCTCGAATCTGGATCGCTTACTGCCTCAGTTTGAAAGGCAAGAGCGGGGAATTCGGCGCTTTCCGGATCGCCAAGAATAATCGCTCGCTCGACTTCGTGGGCCAGCTCTCGAATGTTACCCGGCCAGTCATGGGCTTGCAATTGCCTCTCCCCTTTGGCCGACAATTTGAACCTTTCGATTCCATAGCGACGAGCCAGGCGGGATCCTAGGTGCCCCACCAGCGGGATAAGGTCCCCTTTGCACTCTCTCAAAGAGGGAATTTTCACGTGCAGCAAATTGAGACGATGGTACAAGTCTTCCCGGAATTGACCCGCTTGGGTGAGCTTGCGCAGGTCCCGGTTCGAGGCCGCAATCACCCTCGCATCCACAGAAATCTCCCGCGTTCCCCCTAAGCGACGAATCTTCCCTTCTTCAATAGCTAGCAGCACTTTAGCCTGAAGGGATGATGATAGGCTGGCGATTTCATCGAGAAAGAGCGTTCCCCCATCGGCTGCCTCGAAAAGCCCGATGCGTTTCTCCTTGGCATCAGTGAAAGCCCCCTTCTCGTGGCCGAACAGCTCCGATTCCGCCAGGTTCTCCGGCAAGGCTGCGCAATTGACCACGACAAGCTCTCTCTCTTTGCGCGTCCCTTTAGCATGCAACCACTTGGCAAAGGTGGATTTGCCCGTACCTGTTTCGCCCTCCAAAAGGATAGGTGGCAGCTGTTTGGTGAGGCGTCGATCCGACTCCAGTATTCGCTCCAAACGCTTCCTCAAATGAGCGAGCGACTCTCCGAAAAAAAGCTCCTCGCTATCACCACCCCCAGCTTCCATCTCCATCCGATGCTCGCGAGAGCGACGACTCCGCTTAGCATTGGCGCAGCGGCCCAGAATAAGCGCGATCTCTTCCAGCTCGAACGGCTTCGCCATGTAATCTGCCGCCCCACGCTTCATGGCTTCAACCGCGATTTCCCAGCCCCCATCGGCGGTCATAATGACGCAAATGACCCCTTTCGCCGCATCCAGTAAATCCACCCCTAAGCCATCAGGTAGATGCACATCGAGCATTGCATAATCGAATGGCATGGATGTCAGGGCATTGCGGGCCTCTTCGAAAGTAGACGCCGCAATTACATTGGCCCCTTCGCCTTCGAGAAATCGTTTTAGCCGTTTTCTCAGAAGAGGCTCGTCATCAACCACTAGAACATCCCTGCCAGATAGAATCGTATCCATCGCTGACCGTAATGAAAGCGAACCTGCCTTTCAAGACAAGTGTCGAATCGATGACAATATTTCAATGAAGATCGTATCTACCAACTAAATACAATTCCAAACCAATCTCCGGAAACATACTGCCATTCTCCCATGCCGGGAAGGCAAGCTAGACCCTCGAAAAATATTAAACAATTGTAAATCGGGCTTGTCATAATTTTACATCCGACCCAGATTAGAAGTTTAAGACCTGAAATGATCCAGCCAACGCACAGCAATCTCGAGGCACGCTCTCCGCTGCGGGAAGAATACGCCAAAGAGCTGGCTCGCTTGGAACAAATCGAGAGCCGATTGGGTACGGTCATGGAAAGGGAAAATGACTTGAATATCGCTCAGGAAATCGCCCATCGTCTTTCCAACATTCAGATGATTTTGTCTATTCGAGAGGGCAAATCATCCGATCCTACCCTCTGAATAAGTCGTATACGGAAGATCCAATCCGCGGAAGCCGCATAATCGGTCCTAACGACGTCATTTTGTAACAAATTTGGCCGATAAAATAGGTCTAATTGTCGTTCCTTTGAAGGAACGCTATTAGGACAGGCGTGGTCCGCCTTTAAAAACGACCAACGCAAAAGGAATCCATCAGGTGAAACCACTCTCTTTATCTCAAAAACCGCAATTCCATCCCTTGCTCGGAGTTTCGGAAATCGTTGCCTTCGACCTGGAAACGACAGGCCTGCGGCCCAAGAAGGAGGAAATCACGCAAATCGCCGCCATCAAGCTGGGCGGCATGCGAATGGAAATGGAGAGCTCGTTCACCACCTACGTGAATCCAGGCAAGCCCATACCAAGTAAGATCCAGGCGCTAACACGAGTTCGCGACGCGGATGTGGCCGACGCCCCCTCGCCAAAGGAGGCCATCCAAATGCTTTCCGACTTTAACGGAAATGCGACGTTGTTCGGTCACGACATTTATCGATTCGATTTTCGGTTTATTGCCAAGCACGTCGATCCAGTGCCGGCAACCTCGCGAAAAGTCCGCTTCATCGATACCATGGATATCTTCGAGGCACTCTGGCCGGACTTTTCCAGGCTGCGAAATTCTTTAGACGACATCGCTGAGCGTCTAGCAGCTGGATTGTCTTCTATACGTCGTCATGATGCCCAAGGGGATGCCGTATTGCTCGCCAACATCTTCCAGCGCATACAGGTCCATCCAGAGCTAGATAAACTTTGCTCGAGGGTCCCAGTCCACGAAGCCCGACTTCCCGCAACGTCCACCTTTGCTAGAACCGAGGCCGATCGAGCTCAATTGTTCGAGCAGCTCAGTTTCCCCGTTCGGGCCATGCAGTTTTAGGTCCTGGGCCTTGACTACTCGAATATCAGACGCCTTCCATGAAACGCTTTCATGGAAATATCATATATCCTGCCCACGCTTGACGAAGAGGGCCATTTGGCCAGCGCCCTGGAAAGCGCACTGAAACAATCAGGAGAGAAGGAGATCATTGTCGTGGATGCGGGGAGCCAGGATGATACCCGGGAGTTCGCCCGGGTCTATGGTTGTCGGACGATCTTAAGCGCACCCGGACGGGGTGTTCAAATGAACCAAGGGGCGGCAGCGGCAACCAAAGACACGCTGCTTTTTCTGCACGCAGACACGATTCTCCCCGATGGAGCTCCTGAGAATCCTATCTCAAACAGGCACGCTAGCCGGCTCTTTTCGGCTAGAGTTCAGGCCTAAATCGCGTCCGCTTCGCTTCTACGCGGCTTTCTCTCAGTTCAACCTTCCTCTGTTCACCTTCGGCGATCAAGGGCTTTTCCTGCGCAGATCGACCTTCGAGGCTATTAACGGTTTCCAAGAAAACCCGATCCTTGAGGACGTGGAAATTCAGCAACGCCTGCGGGCTCAGGGAAAATTCAGAAAATCGCGTCTACCTGTAGTGACATCTTCAAGACGTTTCACCAAGGTCGGCCTTATCCGCCAACAGCTATTAAACTTCTTAACCCTGACTGCCTACTACTTTGGAGCAAGCCCAACTACGTTGGCAAAACTATATTCGCAATTCAGGTAAACCAAAATCGGGAACAACGTATCAATCCCGGGTTCGCGGCTCCGTTCGCTATTGTTTTGACCGCGACTGCCAGATTCCTGAGAACGCCGTTATGCAACTCCCAGCGGCCCTCCTCGATGCAGCTAGCAGGCTTTCCAAAACCGTTTCTCTTCTGAAATTTTCGGAGCCTGTATCCTTCGTGTACAATCCCTTGGAATATGCTTGGGAGGGACATCGGCAGTATCTCGAGCGATTCGCCGACTCGCCAAAACGGGTGGTTTTCTTGGGAATGAATCCGGGCCCCTGGGGCATGTCGCAAACCGGGGTTCCTTTCGGCGAGATCAATCTCGTTCGTGATTGGATGGGCATCCAAGCAGCAATACGGAAACCGAAAAAAGAGCATCCCAAACGGCCCATACTTGGCTTCGAATGCGACAAGTCGGAGGTTTCCGGCCGGAGGCTTTGGGGATTGTTTTCCAGCCGCTTTCCCAACCCCCATGATTTTTTTCAAGATCACTTTGTGATCAACTACTGCCCACTCGTATTCATGGAAGAGAGCTCCCGCAACCGAACTCCCGACAAATTGCCGGCTCAGGAAACGAGCGCCTTATTCGAGGCCTGCGACCGGCACTTGAAAGCCTCCATCAAAGCTTTGAGTCCCGATTGGATCGTCGGAGTCGGTGGCTTCGCTCAGTCCAAAGCTCGTGATTGCCTATCCGACTACACCATCAAGCATGGAAAGGTCCTTCATCCCTCACCAGCTAGTCCCGCGGCGAACCGCGGCTGGGCCGAAGCGGCAACAAAACAGCTCGTAGCTCAAGGGATTTGGGAGGGATAGGTTTTAGCGCCCCCAATCGATCGAATCGTAATTGCTGCGAAATTCCTCCGAGAAAATATTCCTTGGGCCGTCACCCTTGCCATTCTGGCTAGAGGGATTCGATGCAGCTTTTGGGGCAGCATCAGCCGAACCCTTGCTTTTCTCAGGTTTAGAATCTGACTTTGTCGCAGTCTTCTTTTCTTCCGCCATTTTGAACTTCCCTACTTTCGAGCGGATTAAGAAAGTTGGCAATCAACAGCTGTCAACGCCATTTTTGCCCCCAATTAAGCAATTCGAGAGGGCATTAATTCGATTTCATGGTTTTACTCTTCGTATTCGCAATCTCGCGACCAATGGGGCTGCAAATCGCATCTTCTTAGCCTCAAACTTTCGCCTCAGAATGTGGATTCTATTGGCAATTGTCGAACGACTGCTCATCTTGAGAGGCAAATGAATCAGGAATCAGAATCCGAGACCCCAGAAATATCCGCTTGCGGACTGCCATCAGAAGCGTCCTTGGAGGGTAAAGGCGCTATTGAGCTTTCCGTAGAGGAATGGAAACGCCGACTAACTGCAGACCAATTCCGAGTACTGCGCCAGCAAGGAACCGAACCCCCATTCGACAACGCGTACTGGAACAGCAAGGCAACCGGGAACTACAACTGCGCCGGATGCGGCCAGAAGCTCTTTTCAAGTATAGCCAAGTTTGACTCGGGAACGGGATGGCCCAGCTTCTCGGAGCCCATCAAGAAAGACCATATCGGTGAGGAGCGAGATGAAAGCCACGGAATGGTTCGCACCGAAGTTCATTGTTCTAACTGCGGCGGCCACCTTGGGCACGTCTTTCCAGACGGACCCAAGCCAACGGGTTTAAGGTATTGCATCAATTCGGCTTCTCTTGTTCTGAACCCGCCTGACTGAAAGGGCCAACAGTATCTCATGCCATCTCTTGAACAGAGACTTTCCGAACAGGCTCCTACTCCGGCCGGTATTCACGAAGCAATGGCGCATCACGCCGAGGATATCTTCGATCAATTCCAAGGCATTCTACCCATATTCCTGGGAAAGCGGGCTCAAGGGCCTTTTCTCACGCTGGCAATTCCAAAGCAAATCAGCCAATCGAGAGAAACCTTGCTTTCTTCGCTAACGGATCTAATCGCGGCCTACGAGTTATCGCTCGTTTCATTTGTATCTGCAATTCAATTACGTTCAGAATCAGGTGAAAGCCCGAAGCTCGGAGCGATACTCATCACCGCTGACAACGCTAGCTCCCTTTATCAACTACCTTGGCGCCTTGAGTTCGATGCCGACGCGAATCTCGTTTCCCATACTCGTTCAGAAACCGATATGCATATCATTTCCCTCGATACCTGGCGGGCGTTTTTCGAGCAATCACCAGGGCCTGCTGAAAGACAAACTGCCTACAATAACTTATTGCTGACCTTCGGCGATCCCAACGCTATCCCAGAATTCTCAATGTAGCCATACGGAATGCCGATATCACTATTGTCCGAAGACCTTTCTTTTCCCGACCCGAGAAGGGCCACCGATGAGGGCCTCGTAGCCATGGGTGGCGACCTTCGACTTGAAAGGCTACTGGAAGCCTACAAGCGGGGCATCTTCCCCTGGTACTCGGAGGACCAACCCATCCTTTGGTTCTCCCCGAATCCACGAATGGTTCTCTACCCAACTCGTTTTCGGCGACCCGAAAGCCTTAAGCGCCTCATCAAATCGAATAAATTCGAAGTCCGCATCGACTCCAATTTCGCCACCGTTATCCGATCTTGCGCCGCTATTCCGCGGCCCGGTCAATCGGGAACCTGGATCACCGAGGATATGATCGACGCCTACATAGACTTGCACCATAGGGGCTACGGACATTCTTTTGAAGCTTATCTCAATGGCAATCTCGTGGGCGGCCTATACGGACTGTCCCTAGGAAGGGCCTTTTTTGGCGAATCCATGTTTCACACGGCCCCCAACGCATCAAAAGTAGCCTTTGACCAGCTCGTAGCATTCTGCCTGCAACACAATTTCCTCTTTATCGATGCTCAAACCCCATCACAACACTTGCAAAGCTTAGGGGCGGAAGAAATTGAGCGAGACCAATACTTAGCCGAATTGCAAGTCGCGCTGAACTGCGAATCGATCGTAAGGCGTTGGAGCGTGGACGAGCAATAAATAAGGGGAGTTCAGTCAACCGAACATTCTAACCGAAGTGTCTTCCAGGTAACACCGAATCGGCCAGTTTTCGTTTCCAACCCTTTCAAATGCTGCCTTAGCCGTCCAGGACTGGTGTTCACATCCATGGTCGCTCCCATATCGTGCAGTTGACGAAATGCTTGTACGGGCGAATCATATGATTCCTGATCAATTCTCGCGTCGTATCTTTCGATACGGAAACCCGCCTCCTGAAAATACGCTCTCCATTGCCTTTCGCTCCGCCAGGCAAATCCACCCAAGAGAAAGTCGCCGCTATTCATTTCTTTCAAGGATCCTGCCACAAACAAGCATCCAAGAAACCTTCCGTTCGGCCTGAGAAGACTCCTCCATCTCTTTAAAGTATCCGAAGGTTTCTTCGACCATTGCAACAGACTGCAGGCGTATATCCTGTCGACCTCGATCGGATCTTCGCATTCCCAAGCGTCAAGCAATTTCCAAACAACGTTCGGAAGCCGCGATTGACCCTCCGCGACCATCGATTTCGAGACATCCGTTGCCTGCAAATTCGCAAATGCCCTCAGGGCTAGATGCCGCGTGAATAGACCTGTACCCGCACCCAATTCCAATGCTGAGAGACCTCGGCAATCTTCCTCAATCCACTCAGCGCACCAATCAGCTACTATTTTTTGGATACGGGCATTTTGATGATACAGTCCAGCCTTTTTATCGAAGTTCATTCCCCTAGTTTCGCCGCCCTCGCCAAAGGCAAAAGATCATGCCCCGCTCTAGCAACCACCCTTAAATTCATGAATCGCTTCTTCAGTTCCACTGCATCGAGCAAGGCGTCGCGCTCGCCTGCGTAGCTTTCGATACCGTCCCCAGCCGCTTCACTCACTGAGCTCTTGAGAAGACGTTGAATCCCCCATTCGAGATCGCTTGCCGTTAACTCATCCGGACTCTCGGGATCTTTCAATTCCGACCGCGCCCAAAAATCGCTAAGAGCCTCCATTCGATTTAGACCCAGCCAGCGGAGCAGATACGCCAGCTGCGCTTTGCGAATACGCCCCCCTCGACCAGCCTCCGCTCTAAAATCCTGGAAAGGCGCCAATAGCGCCGTTCGCCGAAATCGAGCCATGAGTTCTGGACGGCTCAAAAGGAGAAATGCCCCAAGCGAATAACCTATTAGAAAGCAATCAGCTCCCTGTCTCGCTAGCTGTTCGGTCCAAGTTGGTGTAGGCAAAATAACGGTATGACTTGTATTTGGATACAACTCACGCGCGATTCGCTCTGCGTATCGCGAACTCAAACCCCACCCGTTCAGCCAAACCATTTTCATAGAACTTCTTTGGCTACTCGCTCGAATGTCGCTAACAGCCGTTCGATATCTTCTGATGCTAGAGTCGCTTTCAACGACAGTCTCAACCGACTCGTTTCTTTTGGCACGGTAGGCGGACGAATAGCTCCTGCTAGAATTCCTTGGCTTTCGAGTAAACGACCGGCTCGCATGGTCTTCTCAACATCCCCAATAATGATTGATACTATGCTAGAATCGCCCTCCGCAACGGAAAACCCCATCCCAGTTAAAGAACGTCTTATAGCTCTTGAAGTCGCCCGCCCTCGCTTCCTCAGAAGCTCAGAACCCTTGATAATCTCCACGGACTCAAACGCGATCGCCGCGCTTACTGGGTTTAGATAGGTCGAGTAAATAAACTCTTCGGAAAAATTAACCAAAAAATCGCGAACGCAGTCTTCCCTAAACAAGGTGTAGGCCCCTTGTGAACCTAAAGCCTTGCCCATGGTTCCGACCAATAGATCCACCTCCGCATTCACACCGAGTTCGCTAGCCAATCCCTGACCTTGATCGCCATACCATCCCAGCGCATGGGCCTCGTCCAGTATCCAGAAAAATCCGTAGCGCTCCTTTAGTTTGGCGACTCTCCTCAAATCGGGCCAATCGCCATCCATGCTAAATATCGATTCAGTAACGACAAATATACTACGATTCTCCTCGCTATGATCCGCAAGCAACGCTTTCAAATGATCTAGATCCGTATGGCGATATCGTATGAGTCGAGCCCCACTCTTAAGTATGCCAGAGAGAATGCTATTGTGATTCAGCCGGTCCGCCAAAACGAGGTCTCCTTTTTGCGGCAGCAAGCTCAATACCGCCTGGTTAGCAGCGTACCCAGAATTCCATATCAATCCATTTGGGAAACCATGCCATCGGCAAAGCGATTGTTTCAGTTCTTCGTGAACCCGCCCATAACCAGTGACTAAAGGGGAGGCAGAAGATGAACAGCCAAATCTTTGCAACGCATCTATGCCAGCTGCTTCCATCCGCTCGTCTCCAGCCAGATCAAGGTAATCATTGCAAGCTAGGTTGAGTACGCCCGAATCGCGATTGGCAATCTTCAGGAAGCGAAAAAGCCCGGCCCGTTTTCGCTCATCCAGCTTAGCCTGCCATCTAGTTTGCGGATCGACAGTCACAGCCAATCCAGCGACCCTTCATCGAACCGTTTTCCATTAAAGCCGATCGTACCCAACAAGGGGATACCGGATTCCCGTATACCGGATTCGGTTGCCGATTTGAGGACAGGGTCTTGTTTGCAACTCTCATTAAGAACGATACCTGACTCCAGTCCCTTTCTAGCAGCAAAGCAATGGGCTAAACGGCTTTGCCCTATCCCTCCCACTCGATTGTCCACTACCAAGACAACGCGACTAAGACCTATGGCAGTAGCGAAATCCGTCCAGTCCTCTCCGTTTTCCGCAATCGGAGTGGCCAGCGAACCCGCCCCTTCTATGATCCTCCAGTCCCTCTGCCTTGGCAATGCCTCCAATCGGCTAACGATTGATTCTAGCTTAAGGGATTCTCTTTCGAGCCTGGCTGCGGCCACTGGAGCAATCGGCAACGCGTAGCTAAAAAGCGTGTACGCTTCCAGATCAAAACAATCGACTTGTCGTTGTACAATCGATACATCCGATTCAATCCCGTTTCCTACTCCAGTTTGCACGGGTTTTACGATTTGCACACTTTCGTTCCGATCGCGTAATTCTCGAACGATGGCTGCAACCACCCAAGTTTTCCCAACATCGGTATCGCTTCCGCTAACGAATAGCGTTTTCATAAAATACTAGGCAGGCACTGCCTGACGCCCTTCAGGCCGGGCGTGAATCTCCCTGGCCTCATCTGGGTCCAGCGAACTTAAGCCCAATTTTTCAAGCAGCCTAAAATCATCATTCCGATCAGGATTAGCCGTAGTTAGAAGTTTGTCTCCGAGGAAAATGCTGTTGGCTCCAGCTAAGAAGCACAGGGCTTGCAACTCCTCATTCATTTCCGTCCGACCGGCCGATAATCGGACCATTGCCTTAGGCATCAGAATGCGGGCCGTCGCGATGATGCGCGCGAACTCGAAACTATCGACAAATTTCTGGGATTCCAATGGCGTCCCCTTGCAGGCGATCAAGGCGTTGATCGGCACGGAATCAGGATAAGGATCCATATTCGCAAGTTCCCGAAGCATCTGCAAGCGGTCATCTATCGATTCTCCCATTCCAATGATCCCACCACTGCAAACCTCCATTCCCGCTTCCCTCACTTTGGCTATATTGCTCAGCCTTTCATCATAGGTTCGAGTAGTAATGATCTCGGTATAAAACTCTCTAGATGTATCTAAGTTATGGTTATAAACGCGACATCCCGCTTGTTTGAGAGCGTGGGCTTGATCCTGCTCAAGGGATCCTAAAGTGCAGCAAACCTCTAGGCCCATGTCGCTTACCGATCGCACCGTATTCAATAGCGAATCGAATTGCTCTCCGTAGGGAACTTTCTTCCAGGCAGCCCCCATGCAGAACCGAGTAGCTCCTCCCTCTTTAGCCGCCCGGGCATCGATTAAAATCGTCTCCGTATCCAGCAGTTTCTCTTTTTCTATGGCCGTTTCGCTGTGAGCTGATTGCGGGCAATACTTGCAATCTTCGGGGCAGGCTCCGGTCTTGATCGACTTCAGCGTGCAAAGCTGGACTCCCGATGGATCCTGAAACTCGTGATGAGCTTTCTGGGCCCTGAAAATAAGCGTCGTCAACGGCAGGTTGTAAATTTGCTGAATTTCCTCGAGTTCGTATCTCATTTTTAAATACTTCGTTTTTTCATTACTGTTTGTATCGCTTTCGTCAAATTAGCGAAAAGAAAATCGATTTCCTCGTTGCTGATCACCAACGGCGGCACTATCAGTATGGAGTCCAAGAGCGGGCGCAGTAGAAGGCCGAGCTCCCGAGCCGCCAAACAGACTGCCAAGCCCACTCGATCATTGGCTCGCCAGGGCTTGACTAGACCACCCGGAATCAAGTCGATAGCTGCCGCTAAGCCCCGCTGCCGAGCTCCCGAAACGTTTTCGAGCCCCGCTACCATCCTCTCGAAAGCCCTGCCGAAATACTGGATGGTTTGGGACAATCGGCCAGTCTCGGCGATTCGGCGGATCTTTTCCAAGCTCTTAAGGGCCACCCGAGCGGCAAGCGGATTTCCGGTGAAGGTATGCCCGTGATAAAACCCGTTGCCCGATTCGAAATCGCCCAGAAACGCTTGGTAGATCGTTTCGGTGGTAAGCGTTGCCGCAATCGGTAAATAGCCGGCGGAAAGCCCTTTGGCCAAACAAAGGAAATCTGGCTCGACCCCCGCGTCCTGGCAAACGAACAAGGGACCCGTTCTGCCGCAGCCCACGAATACCTCGTCCAAGATCAAGTGCGCGTGATATCTTCGGCACAATCGCTCCACTTCTTTGAGAAAACCCGGCGGCTGCAGCTTCATGCCAGCAGGACCTTGAATCGATGGTTCGAGAACCAAGGCAGCGACGCCCTCCCCCTCCTCACGCAAAATCGACTCCAATATTTCCAAGCTGCGGCCCATTTCTTGCAAAAGGATCGATCCACCAATCTCGGAACACTGCGGCGCGGGGAAGACTCTGGATTCAAATTGCCAAGGCTTGAAGCGACCGTGAAAACTCTCGCTACTACCAGCCGACATCGCCCCGAAAGTATCGCCGTGATACCCGCCTTCCATTCCCACAACCAAGCTTTTCTCAGGCTTCTCAACCAATTGCCAATACTGGAACGATAGCTTGAGAGCAATTTCGATAGCGTTCGAGCCGTTGTCGCTAAACAGTGCTCGAGTCAGCCCGCTTGGACTTAGGTCGGCCAAGAGGTGTCCTAATTCAGCCCCTGCTGGATGACTCAAACCCAGATAGGTACTATGCGCGACCTTGCCCACTTGATCGATCAAAACGCGATTTAGGTCTGGATCATTGTGGCCCAAGGCATTCGTCCAAATCGATGCGTTTCCATCGAGGTAGCGATTTCCTTCCGTGTCCCAGAGCCAACAGCCCTCGCCGCGCTCGATATGCAAGGGGGATAGGGAACAATATTCCTTCATCTGCGTGAAGGGGTGCCATGAATGATCCCGGTCCCAATCGTCAATTAACTGGGATCTTTTCTGGCTTTGCTCTGTAACGGTTGCTTCCAATCAAGGCTATGTTAAGGCACAAACGAATTTGCTTAACAAGCCTGATTCTGGGCACGACCAAAGCTTTGCCCAAAAGCAAATATTCCAGCTGCGACGTTTATTCCGACTTATTGGACACTCTCTAAGCTTCGAGCTGATTAGCCAGTTCTTCGGCCTGCCCTCCATGATTGCTTGGATGCACTTGTTCGCAAACGCCGCGCAAGATGCCTTTCTTGTCGATCAGGTAGGCAGCCCTCTGCGGTCCCCAAAAAGTTCGGCCATACATCTTTTTTTCGGCAAGCGAATCGACAGCTTTGGCGAACCTATGATCGGGATCGGAAATCAGGGGAAACTGAATCCCATGGCGATCGGCGTACTTCAAATGCGATCCAACCGTGTCTTTGCTTATGCCCAAGAGCGAAACTCCACGTTTCTTCAGCGATGAGTATGCTTCGTTAAGGCTAAGCATCTGCTTGTCGCAGCTCCCGGTGTTGTTTCGCATGTATACGGAAACAATCGTTGGGCCTTCCAGCAGTTCTGAAAAAGGCGCCTTCTCCTTCGACCCATCTCGGGCGACGCCTACTTTAAAGTCCAAGACCAGTTTATCTCCAATCGCTTTCATTTCGTTTCTGATTCCCGCGATAGTCTTTCAAACACCACTCCTACGGCCAAGCCCGCCAGCATAAGGGCATCTCTTGCAATCGGCAAAGCGTACCCGGACTCCGCCCCCGACCGGTGGCCAAAACAGCCGCAATCCGCATCCAATCCACGAATCGCCGCTTGCGCCAATAGCAGAACGAAAACGACTAGCATCCCGAAAGCCATAAGCCGCGAACCGGATTTTATTACTCCCGCAGCCAAGCAGACGCCCGTCACAATCTCCATGTAGGGCACGACCAGTGCGCAGACCGCCGCCACTTGATAGCTGAAAACCTCGTACGTCAAAATCGAGGAAACAAAAGCTTGAGGATCCAATAGCTTCAGGAAACCCGCCCAGGCAAAGGCTATCCCCACTAATCCTTCCGCGATCCTGCCTATCCACTTCATCGCCATCACTCCAAGACCCTCCCTGCCTCTAAAAGACGCTCCCATCCACCCTTGAGAACATAAATCTTGTAAACGCCAAGCTCTTCTTGCAGTCGCTCCGCCACCTCATGCGAACGCAGACACGCTTGGCTGGAGCAATATACGACAACCGGAACATCCGGGGGCCAGCTGTCGAGAAAGCCTAGCAAAAGCTCCTCCCAACGTTCTACGTTGAGAGGGATGGCTCCTTCTAGATGACCTCGCTCGAAGTCCTCGTCTGTTCTGGCATCCACCCAGAAAACGGGCCCCAACTCATCCACCTCATCCATCTCCAGCTCGAGATCGCTGACGCCGAACGACGGCGCTTTCGGATGAACAAAAAATGCCAGAGCCCCGGAAACAATGGATATAGCCAGGATGATCAGTCCCTCCTTGATGGTTTTCATAGAGTAAGTAGAAACGGCTATACCGTTGGCCCGCGTATATTCCAAGACGCAAAAGCCGCGATCTCCGGAAGATCGCGGCTAGAAATTGTTTATGCAAGCAAACCAGTCGCTCCGGCTAGGGCAGCAACATTAAAACCGGTTCAGTTCTGGAGAGCCGAATACTTATTTTTGACCTCTTGGGCGGAGGCCTGGAAAGCCTTCTCCGCTTCCAGAAGCGACGCCTGGAAGGCTTCGTAGGTCAATGTAGCGATGTTGTCTTCAATATTGCCCAGTTCGGATGCTACTCGAGCAAAGCCGAAGTTGCTAGACGAGCCCTTGAGCTTGTGGGACTCCTTGCCCAGCATGTCTCTTTCGGTTTCGAAAGATGCGGCCTTCAGAATGCCAAATCGCTCGAATCCATCCTCTACGAACTCTTGAAAAAGTTCCGCCATATATGCGTCGAAATCCTCGTCGTCTTCGCCAAAGATCATCTCTAGCTGTTCCCAATCTATCAGTGCTGAATCGCTCATGTCGCGTGTTGCTTATTAAAAAACTGTGTGGAATTTAAAAACCGTTGCTCGTATCAATCGGATTAACCCAGGAAGACTTGAGTAGGCGATGCACCGTTAGCTTGCATGATCGCGCGGGAAAACTAGATCCGAATACTGCCCTCCCCATAACCAAGGTTCGAAGCGATCGCCTTCTTCACCCGCTTCTTGACCTCGCTATTTTCCGGAGGGTTCGGGCGGTCTGCCATCTTCTTGTTATTTATCAGGCTCTCCGCTTTCTCGAAACTTACCCGCAGCTGCTCGACCACCTTCAAGTACTCTTCCTTGGTCAAGTGAAGCAGAGCAATCAGCAACGGGTCCGGACCGCGAGCGGCAGCGATGCTGTTCGGATCGTTGATGATGGTGCTGATCATGCGCTTGGCGAAGGAAACCAAACAAGCCATGCGTTCATGCTTGCCCGACTCGGATGGCTCAAACTGGTTAAGCACAGGTACGACAATCTCGTCCGAAAAGCCCCATTCCCTCATCATAGCCGCGCCGACCTTGGCATGGTTGATTCCGAAAACCTCCATCTCTTCATAGGCCAAGTCCATGTCCTCTGGCAAAGAGTGTTTAAACTCAATATGCGGCACCTTCTTGATCTCGCGGTCCAAGAACACCATGCCTATGCCGTGGAGCAATCCTACCGTGTAGGCGACTCCCGTGTCTTCCCCGTATTTGCGTGCCAGCTTTTCCATAGCGTAACCGCAAGCAACTGATCGTTGCCAAAATTCTCCCGCGCTGATGTTGTAGGCTGTCAACGGCTCGGCTAGCAAGTCCGAGAACGTTAGCATAGTGACGATCTGATAAACGTCGCTGAAGCCAAGATTCATGATCGCATCGTCAATACAATCGATATGATATCCAGGGTTGAAGTACGCGCTGTTAGCCGTCTTTAGGATCATGGCGCTCAAAGCCGGATCCATGCGGATCATCTCCCTGATCTCGTCTGGGTTCGTGTTGCAGTCCGAAATCATTTTCTGCAACTTGGGCAAAAGCTGCGGCGACACGGCAATTCCATCTATCTCCGATTGGATCTCCTCAATTTGTATTGGATGCGTAACCATAAAAATACTACTTTCCTTGAAGTTCGGTTTGTACGTTAATGGGCGAGATTCGGTTGAAGAACCTGAACCGCCCGCTTGCGAATCTAGCGAGCCTGGCATTCCAACGGCCATAAGTAGCGTCAACTTGAGGTCTATCCGCGCAAAAACTACGCCTCAATAGACTGCATTGCCTATTCGGCAGGAAAAATACCTTAAGCTTCCCTAAATCCGACCGATAACCTACTTCTTGGTGACAAAGATAGAAGCGCTCCTGAATGAGGAAAAGTGGTCGATGCTGAATGCCGCGGCAGACAGTATCGCATCGAGTCCCGAAGAACTAGCCCAAGTTTCTTTGATGCAGCGCTCCCTGGTCATGGCAGAAGACGACGAGATCTGCGACAGAACGCGACGGATGATCGGTTTGCAGTTCGGCTGCAACTAGAGAGCTGACTAGCAACCCGGATTAGGGTTGCAGCGTTACCTCTAAATCCTCGTCGTACACTGTTACGGGCCATCCTGACTCTAGGGAGTCCCCAATTTCGGAACGTTTTCCTACCAAAGCCACGACACTCGATTCAGGTCGGATGTATTTGCTTGCCAACTCTTCCGCCAGCTTTGGTGTAACGGACATCATTTGGGCCACATAAGTGCGATAGTGATCAGGATCCAGGTCGTAGACATCGATTTCCTGGACTAGTTGGGCTATCGTCAAAGGCCGCTCCAAACTAAGCATGTAGTTGCCCGAAAGATACTTCTTGTGCATCTCCAGCTCCGGTTCCGGAATCGGTTCTTGGCCAATTCGCCGCAATTCGTGGAAGATTTCTTTGATCGCGTCGGCAGTTACTTCGTTGCGCACATCCGCATAGGAGACAATGGCTCCGAATTTAGCCGCATTAGCAGAGTAAGAGCCCGCTCCATAGGTGTAGCCTTTGTCCTCTCTCAAATTCTGGAACATCCTGCCTGAGAACCCTCCCCCAAGAACCGACATGACAACGCGCAGCTCAGGCGTATCCGGATTCGACTTCGGGATCGATTGCTGTGCCACCCGAACAGTCGACTGCACCGAATCTTCGCGATCAATGAGATGAACGGTTTCTCCATCGACCTCGGGAAACGACAACTCCGCCATGACCGGGAGTTCGCCTCGCTTCCAATCGCTAAACAGGCTGGAGACTCGATCGACCTCTTCAACCCCATCGAAATCGCCCACTACGGCCAGAGATGCATTGTTCGGCAGGAAGTGTTCTCGATGGAAAGCTATGAGGTCGTTTCTATCGATAGCCGCCACGCTCTCTTCTGTCTTGTATGCGCCGTAGGCGCCATCCCCATAGACAAGCTTTCGCCGCAACTTATCAACCAAAGCATCGGGCTCGCTTTTTTCGGAAATCAGGTTGGAAATCGTTCGCTGACTCAACTTTTCAAGCTCTTCCTGAGGAAAAACGGGCTCCATCACGACGCTTTTCAAAATTTCTAGCAACTGCGTTTTGTATCGGGAAAGTCCTGACACTGAGACCGCGATAAAATCCGAGGATGCCGAAGCGGATAAGCTCGCTCCGATAAAGTCGATTTCGCTAGCCAATTCATAAGCCGACTTTCCCTCGACTCCCTTGTCGAGCATGCTGGCGACAAATTCCGCTAAACCTGGTTTCTCCCCATCGAAAAGCCCGCCTGTCCGAAATAGCAGACGGTAGGTAATGACCGGCTGCCTATCGGATTCGATTGTATATATCGTCAAACCTTGCTCGGTTCGCGTTGTCTCGTATTCGGGAAACGAGGACTCTGGCGCGGGACCAGGAGCCGGTCGAACGGATCGATCGAGCTCAGCAAGATCATCGGTCTGAGCCGACGAATCCCCACTGCCACAACCGGAGATCAAAAATGCCAGCAACGAAAAAATAGAAACTTGTTTCAAATTCATATCCTAAAATGCCGATGGTTATTCGCTTCCAGGAACAGGATAATGCAGCGTGTTTCTTCGTTCCCGGACAAGGATCTGCTCGGCCACCCGCTGCAGGTGTTCCTTGGTGACGCTTCGATAAGACTCCAGCTCCTTGTTTATTCTGCCAGTATCGCCATACCATTGATAGTAGTAAGCCAGCGATTGAGCTCGACTGCTCATGGTCCCGATAGAAGAAGCAATCTCAGCTTCTTTCTGATTCAAAGCCTTCTGGAATTCCAGATCCGTAACCCCTTCGTCGATCAGTTTCTGAACCTCTTCTTCGATTAGACGATCCAGCTGCTCGATGGTCATCCCTCTGTTGCCAATAGCGTAGGCAGCCACTAATCCGGCTTTTTCCTGTAGCCAGGTGAATGCGGCTGAATTAACCGCTGCCCGCTCCACATCCACAAGCCGGCGGTACATGCGGGAGCTCTTCCCGTTGGCCAGGATGCTTATCAGCAAATCGATCGCCTCGGCATCTTCATGGGTCATTAAGGGAGCTCTCCATATATGCACGGTGGCGGGAAGAGGAGTCATTGGCTCCTCGACGACTTTATGGATCCCGCCCACAACAAACTGCCAATCGATTTCAACGCGGTCGGGCTCTGGGCCCCTCGGGATGGCTCCAAAGTATCGGTCAACGAGTTCCTTGGTCTTTTCGATGTCAATATCACCGGCAATCGACAAAATCGCGTTGTTAGGGATATACCACTTTTTGTAAAACCCGCGAAATTCGTCGATCGTCGCTTCGTCGATGTATTGCGCGGATCCAATCGGCGTCCACGCGTAAGAGGTATCAGCGAACACCGCCGCCGCCATATTCTCCATCAGGGACCCATAGGGCTGGTTGTCATAGCGCGAACGTCGCTCTTCCTTGACCACTTCCCGCTGTGTTTCCACCCCAGTTTCGTCAATCACCGCATGCAATAGGCGTTCGGACTCGATCCACAGGGCCAGCTCCAATTCGTTGGACGGAAGATTGATGTAGTAGTCAGTACGGTCGAAGGAAGTCGAAGCATTCAAATTCCCCCCAGCCCCCGAGATGAGCTTGTCGATCTGGCCCCGATCTATGTTCTCGCTCCCCTCAAACATTAGGTGCTCGAAAAAATGGGCAAATCCCGTCCGGTCCGGACGCTCGTCTTTGCTGCCAACATGGTAGAGCATGTAGGTCGACACGACGGGGGCGTCGGTATTCCGGTGCAGAATGACATGCAACCCGTTGGGCAAGTCGTACTCTTCAAACTCGATATTGAGCGACGCCCATACAGGCATCGACCCTAGAATCGCTAATCCCAGGCCGGCAACGGCCCCAAAAAATCTCTTTCCCTGCATAATCGACAATCTTTCAGGTAACTCCTATCGCGGCCATAGCGTGCCAGTTACTCCCCATAGGGCAATCGCATTTCTCCCAATCCGCCTGATAGAATGACACAAACTTGCCCTCGCGAGGGCATCGAGGAAGAGAAATTCTAGTGAAACAATCGCTCGCAAGCGAGCTTCCTACACCATATGCTCAGCATATTCTCGTTGACTCGAGCTGTCGTAGGGGGCGCGTGAGCACCGCGTTTTCAATGAACCCGACTTGTTTAACTGAAGAGCATGCGAACTACCGAACCCAGTCTTCACCGATAAATGCCAGACAAGATTTCCAAGTTGCACCGCTCCTGGGTGATGAGCCGCGTGGGCAGCCGGAATACCAAGCCCGAGCTGATTGCTCGCAGTCTGCTGCATAACTTGGGATACCGATTCACCGTCAATGGGCCTCGCAACAAGAAGCTACCGGGAAAGCCGGACATCGTGTTGCCCAAATATCGCACCGTTGTCTTCGTTCACGGCTGCTTTTGGCACCGGCATCGCAATTGCAAAACCGCTACCACGCCCAAATCCAATCAGGACCACTGGCTTCCCAAGTTTCGCAAGAACGTCGAACGGGACCGCCAAAATCAAAAAACGCTGCAAAAGGCGGGATGGAACGTACTAGTGATTTGGGAATGCGAGCTCAAGGATCTCGATGCCGTTGCCGCCAGGCTAATCAACAAGATGCCAAGAGAAATCAAGTACGAGCTTCCCGAAGAAATGGAAAGCCACCAACTGGTCGCCGAACAAGCAGGCAAGTATGGGCGATAGCGTGTCATGCAGCAATCTCCTGCCCCATCGAACCCGCCCGGAGGTTGGGTTCAACCCATGAATCCTATGCAAACAGGTGGAGCTCGTTCCCGCGACTGAGCATACGCGCTTAAATTGACACGCATGCGCTGTTAGAGGACCAGCTCTACCATTCGAAGATCGGAAAGCGGCTTGTAGGCACACTCTCTAAGGACGCTTAACGCCTGGATTCTTTAGCGATGAAATTCCGTTCTTCTCGTCCACCAGAACGAGTTTGGGAGAAAAGGCGTCGATATCTTGCTCATCCACCTCGATATAGCTGGCAATGATGACGCGATCTCCGGGCTGAGCTAATCGAGCTGCTGCCCCATTTATGCAGATCTCTCCAGATTCTCCCCAAATAACGTAGGTGTGGAAGCGATTGCCATTGTCGCAATTATATACATCGACTTTTTCAAATTCGACAAGATCAGCAGCCTTGCAAAGAGCCGGATCTATGCTGATCGAACCTTCGTATTCAAGATTCGCATCGGTTACCGTAGCCCGATGGATCTTCGATTTTAGCATTGAACGTTTCATGGCTTGTCCGCGATCCCCGATTCCGGTTTTCCCTCGATCGGATTTAACTTCAAAACTGTATTCACTCCCTGCAGAACCAAATCAGGAACGATTTCATCGAATATAGCTTCGTCTTTGTATAGCTGGGAGTACCCTCCTGTCGCTATTGTCTTGCGGGAATACTCTCCGAAGGCCTCCTTACCGATCTGACTCACGAGCTCTTTTACGAGTCCGAGATATCCAAAGTAGAGGCCATTCTGGATACTTTCGATTGAGGAGCGCCCCAGGGCTCGCTCCGAATGAACGATTTCTACGTGCGGCAGCTTAGCCGTTTTCGTTCCCAACGCCTCCATCGCTAAACCTAGGCCCGCGCAAATCGCTCCACCTAAATATTCTCGCTCGGCGCTAACCGCGTCTACTGTAATAGCCGTACCAAAATCGACGACGACAACGTTTTCATTGGGATAGCGCTCAGAGGCCGCAATGGCATTGGCTATGCGGTCCGCTCCCACTTCCAAAGGGTTTCGCGTTTTGATCTTAAGTCTGGTTTTAACCCCAGCTTCCAAGAAAAGCGGTTCTGTACTGAAATATTCTCGGCAAGCCACTCGAAGCGTCCGCGTCTCTTCAGGCACAACGCAACTGATTCCGATTCGAGTGATCGAATTCGGATCGATACCCTTTTCCCTAAGCGCGGAAACTAGGAAGAGCCCCATCTCGTCACTAGAAACTCGATACGAAGACTCTTTTCGAAATTGCATCAGCAACTGCCCCGACTCTCCATAAACGGCTCCGTGCAACTGCGAATTCCCAACGTCTATGCACAAATTCATCGATTCGATCCCCCCATTCTCTGGCCCAAGGTCCGCAATGCGAAATTGTCGATCAATCGAACCCCCTCCAACCGAACCGCCCCATATCGCCGACCATCTTTCTCTGCGACGTATTCAACATCGAATCCCGCCTTCTCTAGCTCCCGTACCGCTTCCTCGCAATCTTCCGCTGCAATCAGCATCCGGGGAAATTCAGCCGATAATGCTCGGGCTTCCCCAGACAGTCTCCGATTTCGGGAGCTCAAGGCCAAACCGTCCTCGTCTCTGACCGTTTCGCACGCGACGATTTCAACAGGCAGGAAAAACGCCTTAACCATTCCCCTTACCAATTGAAGCTGCTGATAGTCCTTTTCTCCGAAGTAGGCTCGATCCGGGCTAACGATATTCAACAGTTTTAAAACTACCGTGAGAACTCCATCGAAATGGCCGGGCCGTTCGGCCCCCTCCATCGGTTTGGATTCAGACGTTTCGCTGACAACATAGGTATAGTTATCTGGATACACCTTCTCGTAATCTGGAGCAAAAACCGCATCAACTCCGAGATCTTGCAAAAGGGCCATATCCTGCTCGAAGTTAGCAGGATAGGATTTAAAATCGGCAGCGTTGTTAAATTGCGTACGATTAAGAAAAATACTGACGACCGTAGTATCGTTATCCGCCAGCGATCGACGAATCAACGAACAATGCCCCTCGTGTAAGCCGCCCATGGTCGGCACGAATCCGATAGTTTCCCCGGCAGGAACGCCATCCCGGTAGGAAAACCATTCTTGGATTTCCCTAAATACTGGAATCATAGCCGATACTCTCCTTCGTTCGGATAATCGCCTTCGCGCACATCCTCGCAATAGCCCTCCACTGCTCGGGCGATCATCTGGTCCCCATCCATGTAGCGCCGGGCGAAAGGTGGCTGGAAGGCGGAATCCAACCCCAGTATATCGTTGATCACGAGCACTTGACCTGACGTGGATGGGCCGCTTCCGATTCCGATCGTCGGGATTTCGAGCGACTCCGTCACCCGATCCGCTACAGTCCCCGGAATACACTCCAATACAATCGAGAAACATCCCGCTTCCTCCAGTTCGAGCGCTTCTTCGAGCAAAGTCTGAGCAGCCCGCTCATCTTTGGCCTGCATTTTGAACCCGCCAAATTCATTCACTGACTGAGGCGTCATCCCCAGGTGTCCCATGACCGGAACTCCCGCGTCGACAAGGCGAGTAATCAACTCGGTGTTTCCCTTGCAGCGCTCGACTTTTACTCCGTTCGCGCCTGCCCGCATGAGACCCGAAACTGCGTGGATGGATGCGTCTTCACTCCCTCGATACGACAGGAAGGGCAGATCCGAGACGATGACCTTGTCGGCCGCCCCTCTGCGAACCGCAGCCGTATGCGCCACCATCATTTCCACCGTCGCGTGAACCGTACTATCGAACCCATGGACTACCATGGCGCAGGAATCGCCGACTAATAGAGCATCCACGCTTGTGTCGTTCAAAATCTTGGCGGTGGCGGCATCATAACAGGTCGCCATAGTGATTGGCGTTCCTGCCGCTTTCCGGCGAAGGAATTCTGGTACTGTTTTCATTTCGGGTGCCTGTCCCAGGGATCAGGATCCTCGTGAATATTTGGATTTTATCGTAATGGTGGAGTTTTTGCCCGATCACCTAGCACAGCCTTAGAGTCGGGAGAGCTCGTTCATGATAATAAACGGTCAAAGATCAACCTTTATTGATCCTTTAAGGCAAGAAGAACGCCATTCCTTCCATCAGACGATGGTAGGGGCGCTTGGGGACAAGCAGCCCTAACATATGCAATCCAGGAAACGATAATCTCGACACTTTCTACGGCGCCAGGGCGACCACTGGAATATTGGCGTTGAAAATCCGCCGCAGGGAAACGAATCTCAGCCCTATCTCTTCTTATGGCAGATTTAATCGTACATGGCGGAAAGCCGCTCAGCGGAAAAATAGCTCCTTCCGGAAATAAAAACGCAGTTCTGCCCATCCTGTGCGCGAGCCTGCTGACTTCAGACCCGATAGAGCTTAGCAACGTACCGGCGATCACCGACATCGAAAAACTCGTCGCTTTCTTCCGGCAAATTGGTTCCCAGATCGACTGGAACCGCGAAGCCAAGACCATGCGTCTGGACCACTCGAATCTGACCGATTCTTTCGACTCTAGGGACCTGCCTCAAGGGATGCGTTCGTCCGTACTGCTTTTCGCTCCCTTGCTCTACCGTTTTAATCGCATACACCTAGACTCCAATCCCAAAGGCTGCGCCCTAGGAATCCGGGAACTGGACCCGCATCTGGAAATCCTCGAGCACCTTGGAGCCCAGATCACCCACAACGATGAGTTGCATATCGCTGTCAATGAGAGGTTCAGCGGGGCCGAGCACTGGGCCGACTACATGTCCGTAACCACTACGGAAACTTTCGTCATGGCTGCTTCCATCGCCAAAGGCCAATCCACACTGACCAATGCCGCCAGCGAACCGCACGTTCAGGATCTTTGCCGCTTTCTTAAGTCAATGGGGGCCCAAATAGAAGGGATCGGAACCAGCGTGCTGAAAGTGACCGGAGTAGATGCTCTGAATGGAGCCAGCGCCCGGATATCATCCGACCACCACGAGGTCGCCACTTTCCTGGCTCTGGGCGCCATCACTGGGGGCAACGTCGAAGTCAGCGATTCCACCCCCCAGCATTTCGATCTGATCGGAAGAAGCTTCGCCAAATTGGGTGTCGAGATCCATCACGAAGGAGATACCGCTGTTTGCCCAGCCAACCAATCCTTTCGTATTCAACAACCTTACACGAGTAATTTGCTTCCCAAGATCGAAGCAGCTCCCTGGCCCTACTTCCCCGTCGACTTGCTCCCTCTGATGATCGCTCTGGCTACTAAAGCCGATGGGGTCATGCACTTCTGGAATAAAGTTTACGAGGGCGGCTTTTCTTGGCTTCCCGAATTGACCAAATTCGGGGCCCACGCCGTCATGAGCGATCCCCATCGTATTATCATCTTCGGGAACCGTCCCTTGCGACCCGCCTCCGTTGAGCCACCCTATATCATTCGGGCCGCCGTTGCCCTCTACATGATGGCTGCCAGCATCGAGGGCAAAAGCGTCGTCCGCAAAGCCGACCCGATTCGCAGAGCCCATCCCTACTTCGCGGAAAACCTCCGCAAACTCGGAGCCGATATCGAGTGGGACGAGTGAAGACCATTTATTTCAAAGGTAGCCAGATACCAAGCTTCATAGGCTTTGACACACTAACCGCATAGCCTCGAGATCCGGTCCGCATGTCAAAACCTAAACTAAACCTCTGCGCCGCCGAATGGACCCTCACGGGGCATCCCTCGGAATCGGATGAGTGGTCGATGGATCGCAAAACGCAGGAGGCCAAGTAAGCCGGATTTGCCGGGTTCAGCGCTGGAGCCAATCCGACAACCGTTCAGGCCTGCCAGAAAAGCGGGCTAACCCTCATCGGAATGGTCGACATTGGCAGCGTCGAGGAGGTTGAACCTAAGCTCGACCGGTTCCGCGGTACCGGCTGCGTCCATGTTAACGTCCAGCTCTGCGACCACGACACATCTACTTCGGAAGCCGTCGAAGTGGCTCGAGCCGCTCTGCAATACGGGGAATCCATGGGGCTCAAGCCGGCCATAGAATGGCACCGCGATACGGCCACCGAGACCCCCGAAAAAGGACTGGCGTTAATCGATGAATACAAACGCCTATACGACGAAACCCTTCGCGTCAATTTCGACTATTCCCATCCGGCCATCGTCAAACACATCAGACCGGAGGATTTTTGGAGCCGCCTCTCGGAATACCGAGCCGATCTATTCCAAGCCAGCGAGCTCGTCCATTTTCGCACCTTCACGGGATCGCATTGCCAGACTCCCATCACAAACGGAAAAGGCGGTCTGGATCTGGACTTTATCGCCTGACGGGATTTCTTCCTCCGCCCCGCCCTAGAGACCTGGCTAAATGGCCCCCAACCTGGCCAAACCCTCTGGGCTGTGGTCGAACTCGGCCCTAAAGGCTCTGGATACGCTCTCGACTGTTTTCCCAATATCTGGCACGACGCCATTGTCGCCAGAAAAGAAATACAAGCGGTCTGGGATAAACTCGTAGGGAAGTAGCCATGCCCAGCTACCAGCCTTGCACCTGGGCAATGCGAGCGAAGATGCTGATACCGTAACGGCCCTCGCGACTGCCCCCATTGTCTAGATATTTTTTCACTAGCGGAAAGGCGGGCTCGCCAATCCAGTCGATGACATTGTGCAGCATGGGTTCGTTTTGAGTGCCTTCGAACACCAATTCGTCAAGAGTCGCCAAAGCTTGGTCTCCTTGTCCCAAATCGATCAATATCCAAGCCGCCAACATTCTGACTTCGTGAGACTCGTCCTTGAGGGCTTTCTTCAGGATCGCCCTCGCTGGGCGAGCGGCGTCATCTAGCAAACGCAAGCCGACGATCGCCCACCAACGCATGCCCTCGTCGTGGCTCGACATCCATTTTACAAAAGTCTCCAGATTCGTTTTATCGCACTCCAAAGCCAAATCGGCAGCGTCAATGTAAGATTCAAGTGGATACAGATTATCGTCTCTAACCATTTCGTAAATGGTGAGATTATTTTCCGCTGCTCGTCGCTCCCGCATTTTTTCCGGCAACATACCTGAGTCCCGTAGTTCGAGCTGTTTCGCCCGCAGAGCCGCTCTCATTTCGGCGATCCGTTCCTCATGAACGGGGGCCTCGATCAAATTATGGACATTGTCGAAGTCGCTATGATTGTCGTAGAACTCTTCAGAAACGCGAGGCTCGAAGAAACGGCCCGTGATAGCGTTCGTCTTGCCTTCCCGATGATACTGCTCCCAGGCAGGTGTCAGTTGGGCCTTCCAAAGATAGGCCAAATGTTGCCCAGCGGGAGCAAACGGGTAGTAATTTTTATGATACGAGTAACGGCCTGTTCGAATAAGTCGAACATGATCGAGTCGCTCGTCGGCTCGCTCGCGAAAGCCCAAGTGGTATTTAGGCTCGGGTTCCATACCCTTTCCCAGAAAGACCGTGCCCTGAAAGGTATCGGGGATCTCCGCCCCAGCCAGGCTCAGCCACGTCTTCGGCATATCGACAAAGCTGACCAATCGGTCTACAGTCGTTCCCGGCCGACTACCTGGATAGAGGTGTTCCATCTTCTCAGGAATGCGAATCACTAGTGGACAGTGAACCCCACTGGAGTACAGAAAGCGTTTGCTACGGGCCATCACTCCCCCGTGGTCCGAGTTGTAGATTATGATCGTGTCCTCATAGAGGCCATCGGCCTTTAGGGCATCGATAGTCTGCTGGACTTTTTCGTCCATGCGTTCAACTGCCTCCGCGTATTTGGCATAGTTTCTCCGAATCGCCGGAAGATCGGGATGGTAAGCATGGAGATTCATTTTAGACGGGTCTTTCTCGATCTCGTCGAGGCTTCCATGAGCGCGGCTTTCATGGCTGTCGTCTATATTAACAACCGCGAAGAAAGGTTGCCCCGGCTCGCGCAGCCGCCAACCAAAGGGCTCTTCGCCTCCTTTGTAATCCCAACAGTCTTTGTCCTCCCGACCGCCGATATTATAGTCGGTCTTGCCTGGATTCGAAGTATGATAGCCCGCCTCCCTCAGGAGATCAGGATAGTATTTAATCTGATCATGAGGAATCAGATTGCGACTCCGCATCGGTTGCGTTCCGTTGGAAATCCCGTACATCCCAGTAATCCAAACTGATCGAGTAGGAGCGCAAACAGCGGCGTTGTCGAAGCAGTTGGTATAACGAAATCCTTCCCTCGCCAGTTGGTCGATCGCCGGGGTTTCGGCATTGGTTCCGCCATAGCAACTCACCCATGATATCCCATTGTCCTCGCTGGTGATCCACAGAATATTTGGGCGCTTCCCTAGAGCAAAACCGCCCAATTGAGAGATAATTATGATCAAGGTAAAACGGAGAGCTGTCAGGCTCGAAGAAGGATCAAGCTGCATATACGATCTATTGCTAAAGCCAAAATACCCTGTAGAGCGAGAAAATGGTATAGGTTGAGGAAATAGATGATTCGATAATTCACACGGGAATCCGCATGGCAAGGCTTTGGCGAAGCGCGCTCGAGCTTCAATCTCACCTACCCGCCGTTCGCGCTAAGCGATCAAACCCCGCAGCTTAAGGCTAGATCGTCAATGGCGGATCGTCTCTCTCAATCCCTTCAATCAACTAAGGCGAACAAGCGATCCGAGTCTTCCCAAATATCGACTTCGTTAGCCTCCAGTCCAACATGCTGGTCTATGGACTTGAGTGAGGATAGCGTCCCGTTCATACTGGCCACATACAGCGTACACAAAGCCCCAGTCTTCCGGTTCTTCAACTGAACGTGGGCGGCCTGCTGGCCTTGCAACTGACAGTATCGGGCCCCAATGACCTCGTAGGCCGAAAGCAATCTTTGCTTCACAAGCGGCGTGACCGAGAACGCCAGATCCTTGAGCCCTGCTTGGACATCGGAAAAGGAGGCCGCTCTCACATCGAAATCGTGATAAGCATTGTGCCGCATGGCGATTTCTCCAGCCACGTCGAAATAGAACTCTTCGTCCTGATGGTTTCGGGCAAACTGGAACGAAAACGCCATCACGATGGCTGCTGCCGCTCCTACAGGCATCCAATAGGTCATCCAAAAAGGCTTCTTAGTTTTCTGAGACTTTCCCTTATCTAGGATACTCTGTACCTTTTCTGCGGACAATTTCTGATTCAGAAACAGCTCCCTTACCGACTTATCAATTTCTTGCTCATTCATGGCAGTGAATTCCTCTCGCTTAATTGCTTTCGCGAAACTCGCTTCCCAAAGCCTTGGCCAGCTTCTGCCTGGCTCGGTGGATATGGCTCAAGATCGTACCTCGCGGCGAGCCGGTTTGCTCGGATATTTCGCTAGCCGTATAGCCTTCGACGACGTTGAGGTATAGAGCTTCCCTTTCCTCCGGCCTGAGACGGCTCATCAACAGCTCCATATCCATGGATACGCCTTTTGGTTCAGACCGACCATTTTCCGGATGCGATTCCAGGGGCTCAAATTGGACTATTTTGCTTCTCCTTTTTTGATCGTAAAAGAGATTCCGAATCGCCCGGAATAAGACTGGAATCCCCTCTACTTTGCCATAAGCGCGAGATAGCTTCATCCAGGCTTGCTGCACCAAATCCTCCGCATCCTGGTGGTGACGAGCGATCGACAAGGCGTAACGATAGCCGGCCTGAACGAGTTCGGCGTCGCTAAGCTCAGCCCGTTCCGCCGATTGCTGATTGGAGGTCATAGTACAAGATTCGGTCGATCTTGATGAAAGTGATACGGCTGCTTCTCCCATTTTCAAATGCCTTTTTGTCTGGAATCTCAAACCTAGAGGAATCTAAAGGTTGTCGTGGACGCGGACCAAAGAGGGACCCTCGCAGGCCGCTTACCGGGATAATACGGCCGTTTAATCCCTTTGATTGCAGAGGATGCGCCTGAATTCTGCAATTGGGCTAATGAACGATCCCTGAAGCAAGCTCTGAGGCATTCTGAATGGTAGAGAAGATCGGCTCGACTCTCCGGTTTCCGCGGGCGGAGGACCGAACCGGCCCTCCTCTACCTCTTAAAGGTATCTGGCAACTCGACGCTTTTCCGCCTGCCAAATGCTGGTGATCGCCGAAAAGTCCTCTGCTTTTGACTTGGAACGGATGAGGTAATCAAACGAACGCCACTGTCCGACTTCCCTCTCGGCAGACTCGATCCGACAAGCGATTTCCACCTCGTCGTCCTTACCCCTCCCTCGAAGGCGTTCCTTCAGTTCCTCGAAACTCGAGGGCATAAGGAAAACGGTCACAAGTCGCTGATCGATGGCCGGTTGCTTTCCAGCAGCCTCCTGAATCGAAGCTACGCCCTGGACGTCAATATTCATGACCAGATCCACAGCGTCTTCCAGCTTGGTTTCGATAGTGGATTTCAAGGTGCCGTAGCGATAAGTGTGCACGCGAGCCCACTCGAGAAATTCCCCAGATTCGACTTTGGCGTCGAACTGGGCATCCGAAAGGAAATAATAGTCCAACCCATCGGTTTCCCCTTCACGAGGGGTCCGCGTCGTACACGTCACTACACGCTCTACGCGATCATTCTCATCCACCAAACGATCGCAGAGCGTTGTTTTCCCACTACCAGCGGGTCCCGCCAGTATCAATAAGAGAGCAACTTCAGTTTCGGGAGTGACATCCATCTATTCGGTACAAAAATTGGCAAATCTCGGCTATCCTAGTACGCGAATGCAAGGGCGCTGACGAACCCGCCGTAAATCAAAAACGCAAGCCCAAGCTTTCGAGGGCGGCCATCGGTAGCGAATAGCCAAGAAAAGAAGTCCCGCATTCGAAATGGCGAATATCCCAAGTACAGTGACAGGGCTATACCGAAATAAATCGGAGCCACCATGAACAATCGCAAAGGCTCTTCATAACGACCGAAGGCTCCTCCCAATATCAAATTGGCCAAAAGCAGGTAAATAATGCAACCGCCTCTGACCGAGAGGAAATCGGGAGCGTACTTAAACGACAGTAACCCAATTACCGCGAAAGCGACAAAAATATATTGGCGATATTCGCCATAGTTGGCCTCGCCTAGGTTGGCCACTTCGTACAGAGTCCAAACGCCGCCAAGCCCCATAGTCACGTAAGCCGCCAATCGCGATCTAGGAAACGATTTCACAAGGCCGGCGACGCGCTTGCTAGTTGAAGCGAATAGCGTTCCCACCGCGATAAGCAGCAAGCCCGCCAGTAAGGTTGATTGAAATAAGGTTAATTCCATCTATTGTAAGATTAGTCTGTATCCACTCCAGCCAAAACCAGGTCTCCGTATATGGAACTCGCCGTCGCCCGGTTTACCTTCAATTGAACCAATTGCCCGATGAGCCGTTCGTCGCCCTCGAAAAGCGCATTTCGGTAACCCCGGGTCTTGCCTGTGAATCGCCCGCCCTTTTTCGCCGGTCCCTCGACCAGCACCTCTTCCGTTTTTCCAACTAGCTGCTCGTTTCTCCACAATGAACGTTTCGAGAGGATATCCAAGAGGACTTGATTGCGGCGCTCCTTCTCTTCGGTCGGCACCTGGTCCTGCATATCCGCTGCCAACGTGCCCGATCGAATGCTGTATTTAAAAATATAAGACATATCAAAACCAATTTCCTCGAAAAATTCCGCCGACTCCTCGAAGTCCGCTTTCGTCTCGCCTGGAAATCCAACGATAATGTCAGTGGAGAAGCACATGTCCGGGGCCACCGCTCGCAAGGATCCCACAATCTCCTCATAGCGTTCCTTGGTGTACGGACGATTCATCGCCCTCAGAGTCTTGTTGCAACCCGCCTGAAGAGGCAGGTGCACGTACTCGCACAGCTTGGGAACGTCCCGGTAAGCCTCGACCAAGTCCTGCTTGAATCCTCGGGGGTGGGGAGACGTGAACCGAATTCGCTCAATGCCCGCCACATCGTTTACTTTTTCGATTAACTGCACGAACGGCGACTTCCCGCCAACGACAGGGAACTCGCGTCGGCCATAGCTGGTAACGATTTGCCCAAGAAGGGTCACCTCCTTAACGCCTCTATCCGCCAGCTCTTCGACTTCTTCGACGATATGCTCCATCGGGCGCGAGCGCTCGCTTCCACGGGTTTTGGGGACGATACAAAAAGCGCAGTTCATATTGCATCCTTGCATGATGGATACAAAGGCTCGCACTTGATTATCTTTCGGCAAATGGTCCCGAATCGTATTCTGGGAATCCGCTTCTTCATCCAGATCCACTATCGAAGAGGGTCTCGGACCTTGAGCGGCGTAGCTCTGAACCAAATTGTCCAAATGGTCCGGCACAGCGTGGAAACGCTGCGTTCCTACCACTAAATCCAAATCGGGGAGTCTTTCCAAAAGCTCGCTCCCACGATTCTGGGCCATACAGCCCATGATCCCTATCATGAAACTCGGATCGGTTTTCTTGCGCTTGGCCAAATAGCCCGCCTTGCCAATCGCCTTTTGCTCCGCCTGGTCTCTGACGCTACAGGTATTCAGGAGGACTACATCCGCATCGAACTCGTTATCCACTACCGAGTAGCCACGATCCCGCAGCGAGGAGGCGACTTGCTCGCTGTCTCGCTCGTTCATTTGGCAACCGTAGGTCTTGATGAAAACTCGATTCATGGCTTTACGAGGACCCCAACGGGATAGGGGTTCCCTCCCCCAGGTCAAACAAGAAGAAGTCCCGATCTTATCATAATTTGGATAGACTATCTACTCCGTTCGAGCGTCAACATGACCTTGCTCCAGCAGGGGCGAACGGACACCGACCTAAATTATTAGCTATGTGGGAAGCTCGCTTGCGAGCGAACAACGAGGGCCAATCCAAGAATACCTTCGCTCGCAAGCGAGCTTTCTACACCAACTAGTCGGCGAAATTCGCTTATATTGACACCCATGCGCGTTCTCTGGATAAGCCTTGCCCGCTCGATAACAAGAGGAAGAACCTGATCGCACTCTTGCTAGGGAGTTCCCGTAGCCTGCGCTTCAGGCTTGGGAGTCCGGTCCATCATATCCTGCTTTAATCGCGTCGAAATGAAGGCCAAAATAGCGACCGCCAGTAAAATTATTCCCACAACCCACTTTCCATTGTTCTTAGCCATGGAACCATTTACCGCAAAAATCATTCCCCCCGACAAGCCGTAAAACCGCTTGCGGAATCGAACCCCTAAAGATTGTTTGACGGCATGCACCCACCCGACGGTCCCAAAGACCAACTGTTCGCCAAGCCAATCGAGCAGATTGGAAAGTTCGTCTTCGACAATTCCGTAGCCCAAGTTTTCGATGACATGATACGCCGATCGGTTCCCGGGTATGGGATGACCCTTTCATTGATGCCCTTGATCGCTAAACGCTTTGGCCAACCGCGAACCAGAGCCTACGATCTAGGTTGTTCGATCGGAGCCGGATTGATTGCCATCGCGGATGGCCTGCCCGCCTCCATGGAGCTTTTCGGAATCGACAATGCTCAACCTATGCTAAATCGATGCAGGGAAAATTTGAGAGTCGCGAAACTAGAGCAGACTTGGGAACTTATTTGTAATGATATTCTGGAAACAGAATATTCGAATGCTTCCGTGGCGCTCTTGAATTTCACTCTGCAATTCGTGCCCGTCGACCAACGCCTATCCCTCTTCGCAAAGGTCGTCGCGGGGATGAACCCGGGCGGGGCCCTGCTGCTATCGGAAAAAGTCCAGTTCAAAGATCACCGTATCCAAGATTCGCTTTTTGAGCTTCATCATGATTTCAAGCGATCGAATGGCTATAGCCATATGGAGGTCAGTCAAAAACGGGCTTCTCTGGAAAATGTGCTGATTGCCGAAACCATCGACGAGCACAAATCTCGCCTTCGAGAAGCGGGTTTCAGCCACTGTGAAGTCTGGCTACAATGCTTTAATTTCGTATCCATTTTGGCAATTAAATAGGCATCAAATTCGCGTAGCCAGCTAAAGAATGTTCGAACAAATCTATCAGCCCTTGTACGATCAAATCCGGTCTACGGATCTGCATCCATGGCTCGATGATGTTGCCCAGGGAATTCGAGACAACCTTTGCTCGTCGAGCAACGGACACCTTCCTAGATGGATTCAGTCCTTGGAGCGAATGCCTCAGGCAACTCCCACTCGACTACACCTTGACCAAGACGCTATCAGCATCGGACATGCAGACGATCTGAAAGAGGATCAAAGGAGCATCCTAAAAGATTCGCTCATGTCTCTTCACCCTTGGCGCAAGGGGCCATGGAGTTACTTCGGCATGGAACTGGATACCGAGTGGCGATCCAACCTGAAGTGGGATCGATTAAGGCAGGCCATCTCCCCGCTAAAAGATCGACTCGCGCTCGATATCGGATCCGGCAACGGCTACTACAGCTATCGAATGGCTGGCGAGCAGGCCAAGCTGGTCCTCGGAATCGATCCTTATCTCCTCTACGTGGTCCAATCACTGTTCGCCCGCCGATACCTGCCCAACACGGTACCGGCTTGGGTTCTCCCTTTTTCAATTGAGCAGCTTCCTAAATCGATCCCCGTCTTCAACACGGTGTTTTCCATGGGAGTTCTCTATCACCGGCGATCTCCCCTTGATCACTTGCTAGAACTCGGGAGTCTTCTAACTCCCAGTGGAGAGCTTGTCCTGGAAACTCTGGTCGTCGATGGGCCCGAAGGCTATTCCCTGTTGCCCAAAGGGCGCTATGCCAAGATGCGAAATACCTGGTTCATCCCCAGTTGCCTAACTTTGGAGAGCTGGCTGGCGCGCTGCGGCTATCGAGATATCAATCTCGTCGATGTTTCATCGACCACCCCCGAAGAACAGCGGAGCACCGAATGGATGCATTTCGATTCCCTCGAAACGTTTCTGAATCCTGAAGATCCTTCCAAGACCATCGAAGGCTACCCCAGTCCCCAAAGAGCGATTTTCGTGGCTTCCAAGTGAAGATCACTGAGGGCTAGCGATAACAAACGTGCAAATGGTAGCGGCTGATCTCCGAACGGCCATAAACAGTAATCTGAAAAAGGGTGGCCACTCGGAGATCGGCTGCTACCACGCAAAAACGTCGATCAGGTTTCGAAGAAACCGCCGAGAGCGGCGACCCAGCACCGCTTCAACCCAAGCTGCGGATTTTTCGCGATACGAGCCCCACCCGCTAGGGCAATCAATCCTAGCGCGAGCAAAGTCAGGCTGTGCCCACCATCGGGAACATTGTGATGAGCCAGATTCCCTTTCCCAAAGGCCGTAATCCTGGCTCTTTCTAAATGGAAATTGTTCGTACTGCTCATACCTGGGAAGTCTCTGGCCCGAACAAGGTAGCCTATAGAGCCGTCCCGCCGTAAATCCGCTAGAAGGTAACTATTTGAGCTCGCGCTTACCCAACCAAATCCAATCCGTTCCCACCTAGTCATCCGCCCAATCGCCAAAGCGATCTTCCCGACGCCTTCCATCCGAGAACGCGAACGAGACCGCAACTTACGAGATCGTATGATACAGCGGATCGAAATGATCTAAGTTGAATATGCCAGAAACGGAGTCCCCTTCATTGACGCGAATTCCAATTCTCTGGCTTTCCGTCCAGACAATCGCTTGAACGGGGATTACAAAGTAGAGAAGTAGCCCTGTTCTAACGCTTTCCAATATTGCCTTCATAATTTCGGATTCCGGATACGAGTGGGCCTGTAAACCCACCCAATTATTATGTCGTTCCATCCTTTAGGTCGGCAATCAGCCATGCCATCTGAAGAGAGAGAAGGCTATTTTTCGGGCTTCGCGATCATTCAACGCAACGCCCCGCTTAAATCGTTTACCAGAAGGAAAAATATGAAGTTGATCTTCGTCCACGATGCCGACGCTGGCCTATTCAACGCTATGGCAGACGCCATCCACAAGGCGCTGTCGCCCTCGACCTACCAGTGCCATCTATGCTACATCACTTATGGAATGACCAGCATGCGGAGCGAATTGCGGGACTTTATCGACGAGCTGGAGTTCGAAAAGACCTTCCTCCATCGCAACGAGTTCGCTGAGAAGTATCCAAAAGTACAGGCAGAGCTCCCAGCTGTTTTTGTAGAGAAGCCGAATGCTATCGAACCTCTTAAGAGTGCTTGCGAGATTGCCCAATGCGATGACCCGCAAGCACTTACCAAAGCTATGCAACAGCGGCTAGCAGCGGCGTCTCGATCGTAGGGCTGGGACAGGAGCCGATCCGGGGCTTCGCTGGCCGCTCTCGCCCTTAGCAGATTCCTGGATAACGGCAAAAAGAAGTTGCCGTGGCCCTTTGAGCCGCCGAGCATACTTTCCGATGCTTTCAGTGAATGCCTTGATTGTATGGATCGCTTGAAGCCGCCCTCAAAAACAGGATTTCTAGGCTCCCCATGACTAAATCAATTCTCATTCTCACGTCTGCTCTCGTCGCGTCAATTCTCGCGGGTTGCGGCGGGCCACACTCGGAAAACGCTTCGGCAGGCCCTTCTCAAGATCGGAAAGTCAGGATCGAGCTCGCTTCCTTCATTCCCGTCTCGGTCAACGTGATCGGCGAACAGCTCACCCATATCTCCAATGAGCTTGATCGCGTCAGCGGCGGCAACGTAACCTTCGAACTATTCGAGCCAAACGCGCTGGTAGGTCCCTTAGAAATTCTTGATGCCGTTTCGGACGGGAAAGTGGATGCGGGATACGGAGCTGCCGGATTCTGGGCAGGCAAGATTCCCTCCGCCCCGCTCTTCTGCGCCGTGCCCTTTGGACCAAATTCGTCCGAGTTTCTATCCTGGCTTTACGAGGGCAACGGGATGAAATTGTACCAAGAAATGTACGACAGGAATGGCTTCGACGTCAAAGTGCTGGTCTGCGCCATCATCCCGCCTGAAACGAGCGGCTGGTTCGCCAACGAGATAACCTCCGTCGACGACTTGAAAGACCTGAAGATGCGGTTCTTTGGCCTAGGCGGCGTTGTTATGGGAAAACTTGGCGTATCCGTATCCGTACTACCAGGAGGTGAGATCTTTCCTGCATTGGAGAAAGGCGTGATCGATGCGACCGAGTATTCCTTGCCTACGGTGGATGAAAGCCAAGGTTTCCATAAGCTCGTTAACTATAACTATTTCCCCGGATGGCACCAGCAATCCACTACTCACGAGCTGATCATCAACAAGAGTGTCTGGGAGCGTCTCTCCGATACCCAGCAAGCCCAAATCGAAACCGCCTGCAAATCCAGTATCCTTCATTCGATCGCCTACTGCACGGCAATCCAGGCTGCGGCCATGAAACGGAATGAAGAACGTGGGGTGCAAGCCAAACAATGGTCGCCTGAAATGGTAGAGATTTTTCGGAAGACCTGGGAAGAGGTCGCCGCGGAAGAATCGGCCAAGGATCCGTTCTTCAAGAAAGTGTGGGACGATCTGCAAGCGTTCCGAGCCGAATACGCTATCTGGGCGGATCGAGCCTTTCTCAAATAGCACCCTTCGTCTCCCAAAAGATGAAAAACCTCGCTCATCGTATTGAGAATGCGATTACCTGGATTGGAAAGCTCTCCTCATGGTCGATGGCCATACTTCTTGGAGCGATTGTCATCCAAGTACTGCTGCGATACGCCTTCGGCATTACCAATACCCGTCTCGAGGACTCGCTTTGGTACCTGTTTTCGGCAACTCTCGTATTGGGATTATCCTACACGATGACCCATGATGGCCACGTAAGGGTCGATTTCGTTTATCAGCGGTACACGGAGAAAACGAGGCGTATCGTCGATTTGGTTGGAATCGCCCTGTTTCTCATCCCTATGTATGCATTTCTCATGTGGCACGGCTGGGACTACGCAGTTAAGTCCTTTATCATCGACGAAAGCTCTCCGAACCCGGGCGGCATGCCATGGCTATGGATTGTCAAGGGATTGCTTCCCGTGAGCTGCCTATTGCTTATCATCGAATCGCTAGCCCGTCTCGTTCTGATCTTGCTCGACAAGGAAGATATACATCCGTCGGAGGTCCATGGATCCTAGCGCGATACTCATTTTTGTCCTCATGGGACTCTTCATCGGGCTGCTCTTTCTCGGCGTGCCCGTCGGCTTCTCTCTTGGCGGATCCGCAATGGCGGTAACCACCATCGCCGTTGTCCTTGATGAGGTATTCGGCATCTACACCGGACTTAGCTACTTGCGCTTCTCAATCACTGTCGACCGAGTTTTCGGCATCATGAAAAGCGAGGTGCTGGTCGCTTTGCCCATGTTTATCCTCATGGGAAACATCCTCGACCGCTCGGGGGTAGCTGAGAAGATGATGTTGGCCCAGCAAAAGATTTTCGGCCGCGTTTCTGGAGGGCTTGCCCTCGCCGTCACCCTCATGGGAATCCTGCTAGCCGCCTCGACGGGAATCATCGGGGCTTCCGTGGTCCTCCTCGGCACCTTGACCCTTCCCGCAATGATGCGAGTCAACTACGCGCCGGCCTTCGCCGCAGGAACGGTTTGCAGCGCCGGGACGCTGGGAATTCTCATTCCCCCGAGCATCATGCTCATATTGATGTCCACCCAGTTGGACGTGTCCACAGGCGATCTATTTATGGGGGCCGTGTTCCCGGGACTCGTGCTTTCCGGTCTCTACCTGGTCTACATCGTGGTCTACGCCCGGCTAAATCCATCTGCAGCGCCGAAGCCGAAGGAGGTGGTTAAACTTAGGGCCCGCGACTGGATGGATTCCGCTTTGGCCATCCTTCCCGCCCTTTTCTTAATCATGCTTGTCCTTGGCTCGATTTTCTTCGGAATCGCGACGCCTACGGAGTCGAGCGGGATGGGAGCCCTCGGAGCCATGATATTGGCCCTATCAAACCGAAGGCTCAATTTGAATAGCTTCCGTAAATCGCTGCGCGATACCATGAGCACAATGGGATTCTTGGCGGCGATCCTGATTGGAGCCACCTGCTTCTCGCTAGTGCTCAGGAGACTCGGCGGCGACGAAATGATCGCCAACGCCATCCTCGGAGTAGGATCGGGCGACTACGGAACTATATTCGTCATCCTGGCCATCATATTTCTGCTTGGCTTCTTTTTAGAATGGATCGAGATCACCATGATCATGCTGCCGATCGTCGCTCCCATCATAGCGGGCATGGATCTCGCCTGGCTCGCTGATAGCGGTATGGATGCCTCTTCCAAGCCCGCCCTTATCTGGTTCGCCATCTTGTGCGCCGTCGCCCTGCAAACCTCGTTTTTGACTCCCCCTGTCGGGTTCGCCCTTTTCTACATTAAGGGCGTCTGTCCGCCTGAGATAAAGCTAAAGCATCTCTACCGAGGCGTTGTACCCTTTATTGTGATACAGCTCATTGCGTTGGGCTTGGTCGTCGTTTTCCCCAAGCTGGTCACTTGGTTGCCCGGCGTAAGCTATTGAAGAACCGGGATTTGCTAGGGCTACGTAGCCCAGGCTTCTAGCCTGGCTCCGCTCTCGATCGGACCAGCGACATATGATCGAACCTTTTCGTCAGTTGCATTACTCTCCCTCTCCCGCAAAGGGACGGGTCTTAAAAACCAGCACGAGCAAGCCAATGACGAATAGAACGGGGACAACGGCCATTCCGATCCGCTGACTGCCGAAGGTAGCTGTCAGGGCTCCACATAAGAGCGGTCCCAAAAATGAAGTCGCTTTCCCGGAAAACGCGAAGAATCCGAAGAACTCATTGACTTTTTCCTCCGGGGCGATGCGGCTCAGAAAGGCCCGGCTAGCTGATTGATTCGGTCCGATAAAGATCCCCAATACGATGGCGCAGGCCCAAAATGCTGCTTTGGATTCAACGAACACCGCAGCTGCGCTGCTCGCGGAAAGGCAAATCAAGGAAACAATAATCGTCTTACGGCTACCAATACGGTCTTCCAAAAACGAAAACCCAAAGGCCCCTAGACCGGCAAACACATTCAAGGCCACCCCAAAAACCAGGATCTGCTCTGGGGCGAACTGAAAGGTTCCTGCTGCGTAAATGGCCCCAAACGTAAAAGCGGTTACGAGAGCATCGTTATAGAATACACGAGCGACGAAGAGCCAAAATATGTTCTTGTAAGAGCGTAGGTGCCGAAACGTTTCCGCGAGCCTGCCCAGAGCGCTGCCGACTACTTCGCCCATTCCGTGGGATGGTCGTGGCGTTTGCCTCTCCCGTACCAGCAAAAGCATGGGGAGGCTAAAGACGAATACCCAAACACCGACAAGCAAGCTTGTTGCTCGAACGTTCTGCACAGCATCTTTTGAGAAGCCAAACCAAGGAGTATCTGTATCGACAAATCCAAAAAGCGATAGCCCCAAGCAAATCAGCCCTCCCAAATAACCCGCGGCGAACGCTTGACCCGACACTTTGCCATGGGATTTCCGAGGAGCGATTTCTGGCAAGAAGGCGTTGTTGAATACAATGGCGAGCTCGATGGAGATCGTGCCTACACAAAATATGATCGCGGCCAATATGGCCTGCCCCGGCAGAGGAAAGAATAATGCGAACGAAGCGATCGAGCAAAGAACCAAGCAGGCCCCCATCATTCTCCGCTTCCAACTATAGGCGTCCGCGATCGCTCCCAGAACCGGCGACAGCAGTCCAATCAAAACCGATGAGATAGCTGCAGCAACCCCCCAGATAAAGGTGCCGCTTGCCTCGTCCAACGCTATTCGCGTAGTGAACAGAGTCGCGTAGACAAA
This sequence comes from uncultured Opitutaceae bacterium, assembly GCA_964404745.1. Taxonomy (GTDB): domain Bacteria; phylum Verrucomicrobiota; class Verrucomicrobiia; order Opitutales; family Opitutaceae; genus Pelagisphaera. Next base: position 23,750 of record CAYOLG010000008.1, on the reverse strand, counting down.
GGTCCCGATAATCGTCCCATAGGCCGAATTCGCGAAATCGAAACAGATCCAGGAATATATGCGCCGCTTGCCTTCGGAGATCACCATGACCATGGAAACGCTATTTAGTTTCGGATGGCAAGTTTTGCGGTTCTCGATTCTCGCATGATCACCAATCGCTCAGTGGATAAAGATTCAAATATTTCGCGATTCGCAGATGCTGGGGATGCTTATCGAATATTGGCCTGCAAGAACTCGCCCCGAGGTCGAGTTCCACCCTCGAAGACAATGCAAAAGCGGCCCTCGATACCGCTACTGCGCAAGTGAGCTCAAATTGAATCCCGCGTACAATT